>DASRCB010000055.1:0-28915 GCA_035653295.1 Bryobacteraceae bacterium | reverse complement strand
GGCGTCTCCGTTCGATTCGATGGTGTCGATTTTTCCGTCCTGGTCGATCACGAAAGTCACCCGGCCGGCGATCGCGTACTTCGGAATGTAGACGCCATATTCCTGAGACACCTTGCGGTCCACGAAATCGCTCAACAGCGGGAACGACAATCCGATACTTTCGGCGAACGCTTTCTGCGATGGCCCGTTGTCGGTGCTGATTCCAAAAACCTTCGCGCCGGAGGCCTCGAACTTTTGCATATCAGCCTGATATGCTTTCATCTCCGCCGTTCAACCGCCGGTGAACGCCGCCGGGAAGAAGGCAAGCACTACCGGGCTCTTGCCGATGAGGTCAGCCAGATGCACGGAGCCGCCCTGAGTGGACGGCAGCGTGAAATCCGGGGCCTTGTCACCAACTTTGAGAGTTGAGGACGGCGGGTTCTGTGCGAGCGCGCCCGCGAAGCAACACACTGCGAGCAGCAGGTGAGGAAATCGCATATTCGCAGCATACTCCAGGTGGACCATCACTTCGTCGGAGTCTTGTAAAAGAAATTCTTTGGCTCCACCACCTGAAAGCCGGCCGGAACCTCGAACAGCGACTCGGCCGGTTCGGCCAGCACGATGTTGGTCAGCTTGTACGTGCTGTCACCCATGCGCGGATCATGCACGGTCGCCAGCACGACGGTCTGGAGATCGGGCGAATACCAGCGCTCGCTGGCAGTCTGGATTGGTGCCTCGTTGCCCATGGCGCCGGCGGGAATGGTGATGGTGGTTCGCGTCCCGTGCGCTGGCACACCCTCGATGTTTTGCGTTCCCAGATCCTCCGTCCGCGCATTGCCACTTCCCGACTCGGCTGCGAGCTTCTGCTTTAGCCGGACCACGTCCTGCGGGCCCATGCTGAGGCCGATGCCGCCGCCGGTGGGAACCTTGAATTGCGCCGGAGGCAGCTTGCGGGCTGTCTTTTGTTCCTCATCGAGGTCGTAGGCCACACCCGCAACCGGATCGTTGATGAGCACGTGCGTTTGCTTCTCCCCGGCAGTTGACCACGGTCCGACAAGGTTGAGCATTGTTTCCCGCCGTGTGCGGCCGGCGCTGTCGCGGAAAATCTTTCCCGGATTGCTGGTGCGAATGTGATTCCCGTCGGCCAGGGTTTGCACGTGATCATTGGTGACATCGGCCGAGAATGGCGCGTTTTTTACCGGCCCGCCATGCTCGCCGAGTTCAAAGCTGAAGTACGTAACCGGCCCGGTCATGGCCGCGCCGGCGGCCGCGGCTTCCGCCGTGGTCTTCATCACCATCATCTGAGTTTGGGGCTGGACCTCAGCCGTGTTCTGCGAAAGGCAGCACACACAGGCAAGAACAGCACAGGTAACGAGTGTTTTCATAGCCTCCCTCTCTTCCTCTCAATCAACCCACCGCACGGCGCGCACGATGCCGTCCACGCCGGCCACCACATCCGCCTTGGCGCCCGTTGCCAGCGATACCCGAACCACCTCGAATTCATCGGTGGGGAACGGCGGCGCATACGGCACTGCAACAAACCCGTCGCGCTCAGCGGGCGGCGTGAGCGCGTACAGCGTCCTCCGGTTTGGAGCCTGGATCGCCTTTCGCGTCACGTGCAGCAGGCGGTTTCGCCGCCGCACGGGCGCGATCCCGGGATTCCTGCCTGCGGTTACGGCGGCGACCGGAGCAGGCTGACTGCGCGCTGCCGGAGTCGTCCTGTGAGGCGCGATGGCGACTTCTTTCGGCCGCGTGCTGAAGGTCCAGAGAAGCGCGAAAAGGGTCACTGCCGCGGCAGCAGCGACCAACCACCACCGGTTCCCTGTCCGCCTGCGCCCGTCCCGATAGGCCGCAAGCACCGCTGCCTCCACTCGTGGCGGCGCTTCACATCGCGCATCCTGTTCCCGCATCCGGGCGAGGGCATCGAGCACACTCATACCACGCACCTCACATCTCTGCTCCGAAAAAAGCTCGCGAGCATGCCGCGCCCGCGGCTCACTCGCGACCGCACCGTGCCGATCGGCACGCCCAGCGCGTCCGCCGCCTCCTGATAGGTCAACTCCTGCAGGTCGCAGAGGACCACAGCCTCACGAAAGGGCTCGGGAAGCGCCAGCACGGCGCGCCGCACGGCGTCAATCGAATCGTCGCGACTGCTGGAAAGCACACCCACGTCCGCCATCTCTCCGAGCGGCAACGCAGTGCGCTCGCGCCGGAAATGACGAAGAACGCAGTTCCGGGCGATCCCGTAAAGCCAGGCCTGGACCGAGCCGCGCGCGCTGTCGAAAGCATTCATGCCGCGGATCACCGCCATGAATACTTCCTGCGTAACCTCCTCGGCCACATGTTGGCTTCCGGTCATCTGCAGCGCAAAGCGAAAAATGCCGCCCTGTCTGCGGCGATACAGCTCGGTGAACGCCAGTTCATCCCCGCGCACCGCCCGCTTCAGTAATTCGGCGTCTGGTATCTGGTCGAGCGGCATGGGTCAGCGTCCGTGCTGTCCCTTATTCGCCAATTCAGGATCGAAAGTTCCCGGCGCGATCAGCCTTTTAGTTCGCCGAGCAGCTTGCCGGTGCTTGCGTCCACGAACACGGAATAGTCGCTTGCGCCAACCGATTCCCCGAAAACCACGCGCCAGGCGAGATCCGGGTAGCGATTGGACAGCGTGAGGAAGAACGTCACCGGAACATCGGGGTGCTTCTTCAAATAAGGCGCGGCCTTCGCCGACGCGACCTGCCACGCCGCATCGGAGTCGTGCCGAATGGCGGCGATCAGAAACGGCTTCATGTCCGCGTTCGGACCCGCCCAGCGCTCGTCCTGATCGGCAAAAACACCCTGATGCAGTCCCTCGCCTTCGATCGCCGACCACGTGTAGCTGCGCATGCGGCTGTGCGACTCCGATACGAATGTCGCCCGCCACGCCCCGGCCTTGCCACCCTCCGACCTTACGGTCTTCAGGTTCATGCTGTGCAGTTCCAGCGGGGCGGCGTCGGGAGCCCAGCTCCGCGCCTGCACGTACATCTGCTGGAAAGCCTGCTGGCCGGTCACCGGCTCAGGAGGCGGAGCGGCCTTTTTTGTTTCCGTGGTTGGGGCCGTTGAGGAGCACCCGGTTAAAATCGCAGTTACGGCGGTCAGGACAGCTACGGTCGCTGTTCGTTTCATGCCCTATCATTCTACGCGTCCACCGCCGCAAGACGCTTCCGAACCGGGGCCGGACTTTCCGGCCTGGAACCGGGATTCAGTGGTACCTGGTACTTTATGAGTCCTAAACCGTTGTTCGACACCGCCAACACGCGCGAGACTGATTGACAGATAACGCTATGGAACGGGCCGATTATGCGCTTTGGAATTCCGCGGACGTTGCGCGTCTGCTGGCGCTGCTCGAAAGTGAGCGCCGCTATTATCAGGAGATCGTCGCCGGAATACCGGTAGGTCTGCTGGTAGTTACCTCCGATCTGCGGGTGGCCTCCGCCAATACTGCATTTCGCCGCATATTTAACCTGCGCAGCGCGGACCCGTTTCGCGGCAGCCTCGAACTGCTCTTTCCCCGTGAGATCCTGGACCGCGTCCGGGAGGTTCTGCGCAGTGGACACCCGCAGTTTGGACTGCGAGTCACCACGCGTCCGGACCTCGGCGGAAGAATGCTGCGCATCGGCATTCGCCCCATGACCGGCTGGGATTTGGACAACCCTCGCGAGGCGCTGCTCAGCATCGAAGACATCAGCGACATTCAGATCGCCACGGAAACCGCGGAAGAAATACGGGCTGCCGCGGAGGAAGTCGCGCAGGCCGCCGCCGAGGAGGCCGCCGCCGAGCCCGTCACCGTAGTTGAAGTGGTCGAATCCGCTGCGCCCGAGCAGCCCTCCGCGCCGGCCGAGCGCGGCCTCATTAACCAGCTCGATGCGGCGATCTGGGCTGTGGAACTCCCCGAAATGCGTTTCATTTTCGCCAGTGAGGGCGCCGTCCGGCTGCTGGGCTACCCCGCCGAGCACTGGATCGAGAATCCCAACTTCTGGAGCGAGCGCATCGCCGCCGAAGATCGCGAGCGCCTGCTGGCGCTCTATATCGAAGCCGTCGCAGGCGATGGCCGCTACAGCGGGGAATTTCGCGCCCGCACCGCGGAGGGCCGCACGGTCTGGCTTCACGAGTCGGCGCACGTGGTGGAAGGCGAGGGCCGGCGATACATCGTCGGCTTCAGCGTCGATATCAGCGGCCGCCGGGAAGCAGAAAGCTCCCGCGTCACGCGCGAGCGCCTCGACGCCCTGAAAAAGCTCTCCGGCCGGCTCTCGCACGATCTCAACAACCTGTTGATGATCGTCACCGGCTACACCGAGGACGCTCTGGCCGGCGTTGGAGAGGGCAGTCCCGCGCGCTCCGGCCTGACCGCCATCCGCGACGCAGCCATGCGCCTGGGCGCCATCGCCGGCCAGCTGCGCACCTTTGCCACCTACGAGCCGGCGGAGCCCGGAATCGTGGACCTCAATGCCGTCGTGGCTCGCCTGCAGGAGGGCATCGAGGCGGCGCACGTCAGCGTCCAGCCCGCCCCCGAGCCGGTGTGGGCCCGCGCGGAACCCGCGGAGCTCGAAGAGGCCCTGCGGGGAATTGTTGCGCGCGCCGCCGCTTCCAGCTCGAACGGCGCTTCTGCCGCAACCGTGACTGTCTCCCGGCGCGGCGGTTTCCCCAGTATCGAAATTCGCGACAATGCGCCGGGCGTCGGCGCCGATTCTATGTTCGAACAGGTGCTCGGAGGAACCACACCCTCCGAGGATGCCGTCTCAGCGCTGGCGCGCGCGTTCTTCGCCATCGAACACTGGGGCGGACATATCAGCGTTGAAGCGGCGAATGGCGGTAATCTCATCACCATCGACCTCCTTCAGGCGGAGCGCCCTGCACAACAGGAGCAGCGCCACGCGGAACCGCATGCCGAAGCCGCACCCGCGGCGCCGGAGGCCAGTGCCGAACAGGAACCGCCGTCTGCCGCGCCCGCCGCCGAGGAAGCTACCGCCGCGGAAACCCCCGGTTCCGAACAAGCCGCGCCACAGGCTGAGCCGCGGCGCGAACCCCGCGCGCGAACCATTCTCGTGGTCGAGGATGAAGCCGGAATTCGTGCGCTCGTCCGCAAAATCCTCGAGCGCCATGGTTATGTGGTGCTCGACACCGCGCGCGCCGAAGAGGCTCTGGGCATCGTCGAGACAAACGCAATCGATCTGATCATCACTGACCTGATGATGCCGGAAATGAATGGACAGGAACTGGTGGAACGGCTGAAGTCCGCTCGTCCGGGTCTGCGTGTGCTGTTCATCTCCGGTTATACCGACGACACGTCCATGTATACGCGCGAATTCGGAGCAGGAATGGCCTTCCTGCAAAAACCATTCACCCTGGGTGCGCTCGTTGGAAAAGTTCGGGAAGTTCTCGGCCCGGCAGAATAATTTCGCCTGGATTTGACGGTCTCATAGTACCGAGGCAGACGCAGTACCAGCACATATCCGGCGCGAAAAAAGGGAATACTCGCGGCATTTCCACCTAAACAGTGGTACGAGCGCGCATTCGGTACCATCCAGTGTAACGGCCGCAACGCCGAAAAACAGGGCCGTCCGAGCAGGCCCACTCCATTTGTGCGCCCTTTTGTTTTATCCACAATTTTTTCCACAACAGCCGTTGTAAGTCCCAGGATCCCTCTGATATATTTTTGACTTAGCTACTAGTTCTAGTACTAATGCGGGGTTGCGATGATCGAAGCAACTCGACTGGTCCGGGTGTATCCAATTTCCGCCGCTATTGTTTGCGCGAGTGCCCTGGTCGCGGGCATCCGCTGGCCCGGAACTCTCCGGCCGCCGATCGGACAAGTGGCGGAATTCCGAAATGCGCACAGCTCCGGCTTCCGGATCGGCCGAGAAGGGAAGCACACGCCGCCGATAACGGCCGATTACGAACGTGCTCTCCGTTCCGCCGAAATCGACGCCGACCCCCGCCGCATCGCGGATTTCTGCGATCGCTACGGAAATGAGCTGATGCGCGCCGGCGAACTCGCGCCCGCGGACATGGCCCTTTCGCGTGCCTATTTTCTGCGAAAAATGCTGCGCCTTCCGGGAGTCGCGGATTCCCTGGTGAGCCTCAGCAATCTTCGTCTGGCGCAGCACGATCCCTTGAGCGCGTTAAATCTTGCTGCCCGCGCCGCGGATACACCGGAGTTTCGCAATGCCATGCCGCCATGGACGGTATCGTGGGCGCACGCTCAGGCCGAAGTGGCTCTCGAGCGCCGTTCCGCCGCGCTCGCCGACCTCCGCGCCGCAGTGCGGAGTTTCCGCGCATCAACCGCGGCGCTGCCCAGCACCGATGCCGCCTGGATGCGCGCCGGCGACGAGTTTCGCCCGGTTTATGATCGCCTCATTCAAGCGGACATGTCCGCATCGCCCCGATTTGCGGAGGAAGCGTTTTTCCTGAGCGAGGAATTTCGGAGCATTTCGCTTCGGCATTCATCCACCGCGCGGCATGATCCGGTGGAGAGTATTCCGTGGGAGAGAAGTAGCCCGCGCGAGGCACTAAGCAACGTCAGGAGAAGCCTGAGAGCAGATGAGGCCTTCCTGAGCTTTTATCTCGGCGCGGAATCGTCATGGCTTTGGGTCATAACCAGATCGGATTTCTTCTGGCGTCAGCTTCCTCGCGCCGGGGAAGTCCGGCGGTTATTGAACGAATGGCGGCAGTCCGTCCGCAATGGCGCCGGCGACGAAGCTGGGCGCGCCGCATACCGCATGCTGCTGGGCGATCGCTGTGCGGAAATCGAAAAGAAATTCTCATGGGTGATTTCGGGCGATGAGGACATTTTCAAGATCCCATTCGCGGCCATGGTGGTCAACGCTTCGGGACCTCCGGTGTACCTCGTCGAACGTCACGCCACGCGCCTGCTCGGAGGGCCCTTGCCTGCGTCCCAGCCCGCGCCGTCGGGCGAACCTGCGGCGTTCGTGGGTATTGGCGATGGCATCTACAACGCCGCCGACGAACGCGCCGCCGCTGAGCCGCCCATCATGATCATGTCCCGGCGGCCACTTGCCGGCCGTGAGCTCCCTCGTCTGCCGTCGAGCGGACAGGAGCTGCGCGCCTCAGCCGCCGCGTGGAACGGACAGCCTTCGGTCCTGCTCACCGGTCCCCATGCCACCTGTCGCGATCTCTCGGCCGCGGTTGGGGTCCGTCCCGCCGTGCTGCATATCGCCGCCCATGTACTGCATGCCTCCGACGCCGGCGATGCCGCTGTCGACCTCGGAGGCGATACCGCGGATGCGCCGCAGCTTCTGACCGCCGGCGCGATCGCCGGCATGCACTTGCCCGAAGCGACGGTGGCCATGAGCGGCTGTGCATCCGTGGCCGGCGATGCGCGAACGCGCTCCGGGACGGTGGGCCTCACCCGAGCGTGGCTGCTGGCCGGAGCTCGCGCCGTCGTTGGCACGGCGTGGTCCGCCAGTGATGACGATGGTCCGCTGTTCGCCGAATTCTACCGGCATCTTCGCCAGGAGCAGGCTCGCGGCAGACGCGGCGCCGCGGCGCGCGCGATGCAGTCCGCCCGTCTGCAGATGCTCCGTTCCCGCTCGTGGATGGCCGCGCCGGCCTACTGGGCCTCGTTCCAGGTGATCGAAAAGGAGTAGTGATGTTAGCTGCCCAATCCGGATTTGAACAGGACTCGGACATCGACGACGGCGCGCTGTCACAGACCACCACCGAGGAGATCCACGGAACGGATGGGCCGCCGAACTGGGCGGAACTGGTGGAGCGGATCAGGCAGCATGATCCTTCGGGTCTCGAGGACCTGTACAGCATCTTTTCCCGCGGCATTCGCTTCTTCCTTTGCCGGCAGCTCGGACCCCAGGAGCTTGACGATCGCGTGCACGACACCTTTCTCATCGTCGTGAACGCCATCCAGCGTGGCGACCTGCGCGAGCCGGAGCGGCTGATGGGCTTCGTTCGAACCGTGGTGCGCCGCCAGGTGGCTGCCTACATCGATCGCCTGGTGCACAGCCGCAGAGAACAAATCGATGTCGACAGCAGCTGCCGCATCGCGGACCGCACCGCAAATCCGGAACAGACCCTGGCCTCGCGCGAAATTACCGAGATGATGCTGGGCATTCTGCGCTCCCTCTCCGAACGGGACCGCGAGATACTTACCCGCTTTTACCTGCGCGAACAATCGCAGGAGCAGATCTGCACGGAAATGGAACTCAGCGAAACGCAGTTTCGCCTTCTGAAATCAAGGGCCAAGGCCCGCTTCGGAGAGCTGGGAAAGAAGCGTCTCCAGCAGAACTCGCTGGTGTCTCTTTTTGTGAGAACTTCCTCGCGGGCGCGCCACTAACGTCCGAAAGGCGAAATCGCCCTGTTCCGTCGCCGGAATTGCGGACGCCCGCCCGGGGCGAACTCGTTATGCCGCGCCATTGCAACAGTTTTTCCGATGATTGTCTGGAACTGTACGCTCTCGGCCGTCTCCCCGATGCGCACACGATTCAGCTTGAAGAACATCTGCTGATCTGCGACGCCTGTCGCGACCGCCTGGCGCAAACAGAGCGGTTCATCGCCGCCCTGCGCCGCGCATCCGACCTGCTGGACCCTGAGGCTCCGGCCATCCCCAAACCAATTCTCTCCTCGCCTACCCGGCTGGCCCAGCACCGATCGCCGATGCTGTTCGCCGCCGCGCTTGTGTTGATGACCATGGCGCCAGCTTTCCGGCCGGCAACCCCGATCCTCCCCCGGACGTCGGCCTCCCTGGTCACCGTTCGCGACGCGGAACCCTCGGCTTTGCCGGTTGTGGATGCCGCCCTGACCACGGATTTGACTCTGGACGTCTCTCGCAGCGTGCGCCCGCTCGTTTGGAAGGTCACCCTGGTGAACAGTCGCGGAGCAGCGAAATGGACAGCGAACGTCCGGTCTGCGGGGGAAACGGTTCGGATCAGTATCGGCAGGCCCCTCGGCGCTGGTACCTATTGGGTGCGCCTTTACGATGCCGGCGCGCCATCAGAGCTGGTTCGGGAGTTCGGGTTCCGGATTCGCTGAGCGGAGCTTCAGGCGCGCGCGCTTCCGCGTCCGCTCACCGGCCATAGCCACGCGCCAACCACCTGCTGCAGTTCAGGCTCGACACTCAGGCTGGCGACCGGCTCGATTGGCGGACGAACCGTCGTCCGGAACTGCGCCGGATGCGCCGGCATCACCGAAGCACGGTCCTGCCGGGGCTGCCGTGCGGCATGCACCCTCGCCTGGGGCGGCGGCTGCGGAATGGCGCCCACGAGCTGGCCTATCCGATTGATAACACTCCCCTGGATCCGAACCTGAATGGGCCTTCTCCATGGCGACTCGAACGGCAGCGGCATGACGTCCTCCAGCAGCACACGCATGATTTCAACCCTCGGACCGAACTGTCGCGCCCCACACTCCTCGCAGTCCAACGGCCAGCCCTTGAATAACAGCAGCGGCAAGTGCCTCATGCTGACGCGGCAGATCAGGAAGTGCTGAGAGTTGCAGGAAGAGCAGCGGATCGGTGCTGCCATACAAACACCTGATCGGCGTAATCAGTGCAGTACTTTAGCTCGAACCGGCAGCAGGTACGGTGTGCGGCTATTCCGTCGAGACGTCGGCCACTTCCGTCGATTCCAGAACCGGCGGCGCTTCACGCCCGCTCAGCTGATCCACGCGCCTGAGATCCGGAAACAGCCACGCCCACAACGCCACGATGGCGATGGTCCCCGCTCCCCCCAGCACCACCGCGGGAACCGCGCCGAACCACTGCGCCGTCAGTCCCGATTCAAATTGCCCCACCTCATTCGAGGCGCCGATGAACACCATGTTGACCGCGCTCACGCGCCCGCGCATTTCATCCGGGGTCGACAGCTGGATCAGCGTGTGCCGCACGATCACGCTCACCATGTCCGTGGCCCCGATCAGCGCCAGCGCGGCGACCGATAGCGCCATGCTGCGCGACAAACCGAAAACGATGGTGAACACGCCAAAGCCCGCGACGCACCACAGCATCACCGCTCCGGCGCGCCGGCGCAGCGGCCAGTGCGCCACCACGATGGCCATGATCACCGCGCCCGCCCCCGGAGCGCTGCGAAGAATGCCCAGCCCGAGCGCCCCCGTCCCGAGGATGTCCTGCGCGTAAACGGGCAGAAGCGCGACCGCGCCGCCCAGCAGGACGGCGAACAGGTCCAGCGAAATGGCGCCCAGGATGAGCTTGTTGCGCCAGATGTAATACAGCCCTTCGAGCACCATGCCCGCCGAAGCCGCCGTTCTCGGCCGCTCCACCGCTCGCACGCGAACCCGCGTCATCAGCAGCATGGCGGCGGCGTACGCGCAGGCGGCGCACGCATAAACCGGCGCCGCGCTGCGAGCGAAACCGTACAACAGGCCGCCGGCCATCGGTCCAATGATGGTTGCAATCTGAAAGATCGACGACGCCCACGCCACTGCGTTCGGAAAGTGCTCCTCTTCCACCAGCAGCGGCAAAAAGGCCTGGCTCGCCGGACCATTGAAGGCGCGCACGGTTCCGTTCAGCAGCAGCACTCCGTAGATCGGCCACACCGCGCCCACATGATTCAGCGCGAGCATGAGCAGCAGCGCCGAGCAGAGCGCGAAGGCGCCGTAGCAGCTTTGGAGAATGCGCTTGCGTGGCAGGCGGTCTGCGGTATGGCCCGCTACCAGGAACAGCAGAATTCCGGGCAGAAACTGCGCCAGGCCGACCAGCCCGAGGTCCAGCGGCAGGTGCGACAGGCCGTAAACCTGCCACGCCACCGCAACGGCCTGCATCTCCGTCGAGGTGACGTTGAGAAACCGCGCGGCCATGTAGTAGCGGAACCGGGGATATTGGAACGCGGCGCGCCCCGCTGACGCGGGCATATAGAAAAAGGATATCTTCGCGTTCCGGGCGCCGCCGTTATTTGGCCACCACCTGCAGCGAAACGCGCGAGGTCTTGTCCGAGCTCGGCCCCACCATGACGTCGAACGTCCCCGGCTCGACCACCCAGTGCATGTCGCGATTCAGCATTTCCAGCTCGCGCGGGCCCAGCCGAAAGGCAACCGTCTTCTTCTCCCCCGGCTTCACATGCACGCGCTCGAACCCGCGCAGCTCCATCACCGGCCTCGTTACTGAAGCCACGCGCTGGTGGATGTACAACTCCGCGACCTCGTCGCCCTCGCGAGCGCCCGTGTTGGTGATGTCCACGCTGGCCGTCGTCTGCCCTTCGGTCCCGATGGCATCCGGATCCAGCCGCAGATTGTCGAAGCGAAACGTGGTGTAGCTCAGCCCGGATCCAAAGGCAAAGAGCGGCTTCCTGCCGTTGAACAGGTAACTACGGTTCATCGACGGTTTGTGGTCATAGTAATCGGGAAGCTCGCCCACATTCCGTGGAAAGCTGATGGGCAGTTTTCCGCCGGGATTCACGTCTCCGAACAGCACTCGCGCCGCCGCCGTGCCGCCCTCCTGTCCCAGGTACCAGCCTTCCAGAATCGCCGGCACATGCTCCGCGGTGTAATTGATGGACAAGGGCCGTCCGTTGATCAGAAAAACGACCACCGGTTTTCCGGTCTCGACAATGGCGCGGATCAGCGGCTCCTGGCAGCCCAGCAGGTCGAGCGAATCGCGGTCGCCGAGATGCTGCTCGGACCACGCTTCGCGGTTCGTGCTCTCGTTTTCTCCCACCACCACTATGGCCACGTCCGACCGGCGCGCCACCTCGACCGCCGCACGCATGCGCTCCACCTGCGACTCGGGCGCCGGGACCTTCACCTCGTTGGCGTACCACGCCGACCAGCCCTGCTTCCCTTCCGTGATCCTGCACCCTTCCGAGTACACCACCGCAGCCGCGGAACCGACCCGGTCTTTGATGCCCTGAAGGATGCTGACCTCGTGCGCCGGTTCACGGCTGTAGCCGCCCAGGTGCACATCCGCCGCATTCGGTCCGATAACCGCGATGGTCTTCAACTTCGAAACGTCGAGCGGCAGCAGCGCGCCGTCATTCTTCAGCAGAACGATGGCCTCCTCCGCGGTTTTCTCCGCAAGCTGCCGATGCTCGGCGCTGTTGGTGGTTTTCGCCGCGTAATCGGGGTCGGCGTAGGGATCGTCGAAGAGCCCCAGCCAAAACTTCGCGTACAGAACGCGGGCAGCTGCACGATCGATCTGCCACTCCGGGACGCGGCCCTGCTTCACCTGATCGAGCAGCGTCCGAAATACCGAGCCGTCGCTGAGGTCGTAATCCACGCCCGCCGCCAAAGCCTGCCGCGCGGCGTCGGCGAAATCCGCCGCCACATGATGCACCTGGACCAGCATCTGCAGCCCGTTGCCGTCGGAGGTCACATACCCGCGAAATCCCCATTCCTGGCGCAGCACGCGATCGAGCAGCCATTCGTTCACGTGCGAAGGAATGCCGTTGATCTCGTTGTAGGAGGCCATCACGCTGCCGGCGTGCGCCTCCTCAACGGCGGCGCGAAAAGGCACAAAGAAATCCTCGCGAATCAGCCGCTCGGAGAAATTGCCCGGCGCCGTATTCGTTCCCCCCTCGGGCTCGCCGTGAACCGCGAAGTGTTTCGCCGTGGCCATGACGTGATGGCGGTCGATCATCTCGTTCGGCCCCTGTAGCCCCTCCACCGCGGCAACGCCGATGTGCGCCGCCAGATACGGATCTTCGCCGTAGGTCTCCTCGGTGCGGCCCCAGCGGGGGTCGCGCGCCAGATCGAGCACCGGGGTAAAGGCCTGATTCACTCCCGCGGAGGCCATTTCGTCCGCGGCGGCTGAAAATACCTGCCGAACCAGGGCCGGATCCCATGTGCTCGCGAGCCCGAGCGCCTGTGGAAAGCTGGTCGCGCCGTTGGACATGAATCCATGCAGCGCCTCGCCCTGGAACAGCGACGGAATACCCAGCCGCGTCTTCTGCACCAGCCAGCGCTGCGCCGCGTTGCGCAGCACGGCGGCGTCGTGCGGGCTCATCCGCGCCTCGGGATTGAACATCTGCCGAAAGGCGGCGCGCGCCGTCTCGCTGGTGAACTGCCCCGTGGTATCGAGCACTTCCCCGCCCCCGCGATGCGGCAGAAGCTGATCGATCTTCTCCTCCAGCGTCATCCGCCCCAGCAGATCGGCCACACGCTGCTCGATCGGCAGCCGCGGGTTCTTGTAATCCTGCGCCGCCACGGCGATGGCCACGATACCGAATAGGACACCTCGCGTCAGGGAACACATCGTGCTTGCATTAAATCAGATACAGTAACCATCATGCTGACTCATATCTGCCTCCCCGCCACTCTGCTCCTGATCGCCGTGGCCGCCTCGGCCGGGAACCTGCCTGGCGCCGACTGGGAGCAGACCCTGCAGCAGCGCCTTCCTCTCTACGGCCACCGCAACTGGATCGTCATCGCCGATTCGGCGTACCCCGCTCAGTCGCGCGATGGCATTGAAACCATCGTTTCCAACGCCGACCACTTCGACGTGCTGCAGAAGGTCCTCGCCGCCATCGGCGCGAGCAAACACGTGGCGCCCATCATCTACACCGACAAGGAGCTCGGCTTCGTGCGCGAAGAGAATGCGCCCGGGGTTTCCGCCTACCGCGAACACCTCGCCAAAATGCTCGAGGGCCGTACCGTCAATACCCTGCCCCATATGGACATCATCAGGAAACTCGATGAGACCGCCCAAACGTTCCGCGTGCTGATTATCAAGACGACTCTGACCATCCCCTATACCTCTGTGTTCCTTCAGCTCGACTGCGCCTACTGGGGTCCCGATGCCGAGCGCCGCCTGCGCACCGATATGCGTGAAGCCGGCGAGCGGTAATGATCGTGTTGATGGCCGGCCTGCCCGGAACGGGCAAAAGCACGCTCGCCCGCGAGCTGGCCGCCAGACTGCATGGCGCGGTGCTGGATAAAGATCGCGTGCGCGCGGCCCTGTTCGCAGCTGAAGACATCGAGTATTCGGCCGCGCAGGACGATTTGTGCGTGAACCTGCTGCTCGAAGCCGCGCGCTGGCTCCTCGCCAAAGATCCGCTGCGCCGCATCTTCATCGACGGCCGAACGTTCTCGAAGCGTTACCAGGTGGAAGCCGCCGTGCGCGCGATTGACGCGATCAATGCCCCGTGGCGTATTATCGAATGCGTTTGCTCGGAAGAAACGGCCCGCCGACGTCTCGAAACCGATGCGGCATCGGGCGCGCACCCGGCCGCCAATCGGGATTTCAATCTGTACCTCGAAGTGAAACGCTGCTGGGAACCAATAGCGCTTCCGAAAACCGTCATCGACACCGATAAGCCGATGGAGGAAAATATTCGCGTCGGTCTGCAGGCAATCGGAGGCGATTCGGCCTGACCGCGCATCGAGCCTTCACGGCTTCACATGTGCGCGACTACAACCAAGCGCGTTTAAGACCTCGCAGCACGCACCCGGTCAGGCCTGTCATCGTGTCGCGCTGAAATCCCACATGGCAGCGGCTCCGTTCCAAACGAGGCGATATTTCTTGCCGGGCTGGACGGGCAGTTCCACAGTGATAACGGCGTTGTCGCGGCGGGTGGTCGCCACGCGAATGCGATCGCCGCCGATGGTGGCGTCGGTCCCGGGCTCGAGCCTGATCTGCTGCCATTGATTATCCCGGCGATACTCTATTGAGATCGCCGCGGCCGCGTCATTCCGCACGCTGACCACAGGATTGCCGTTGCGGTCGGCGTTGGGGATCTGTTGTGTTGCCGCTGACGCTGCTGTAAGTAACAACACTGCCGCCGTTGGGAAGAACTTCATTGCTGGCCTCCTTTCCGGCCTAACAGATATCCAGCCAGGGTGCCAAACAGGCCCATCGCTGGCGCAATCTGGTCATTACTGTACCCCGCGCAAATAAGAACCATGGTGCCGACGATAATGAGCGTGATAGCGTAACCCCGAATTGCGTCGTCCGGCGAGCCGTTCCTCGTCTTCAGGACGATCGACAATCCAATGATGACCACCACGCCGAGGCCGATGACGACGAGCGCTAACTCTCCTTCAGCGCTGGCGAGGAAGCGGGCACTCACGGGCGGCGCATTCGAGGCAGCGTCCGGCGGCGGTGCGTTTGCAACCTGCATGGGCTGGGAACCAACGCTCTGTCTGGTGTATTTGAACACAGAAATTCAGCATGCGCAACGAGAGCCCTCACCCACCAGCCGCACCCGAATCGGCCTGATTGCCGCCCCGGGGCCGGCCGACATCTTCTGTGTAACGGAGTTGCGCGGCAGCGTCTATGTCATGAAGTAAAACATCCCGACGTGCCGATGGTAGCCCTACGGCGATGATGCGCCTCTGTGCCTGTTCCCTGCTTCTGCTGATACCCGTGCATCTGCGCGCCGGCGATGCGGGAGCACCTACCCAGGCCGGCCCCGAGGAGCTGAAATCCCTCAGCCTCGAGCAGTTGTCGCAGATCGAGGTAACCACACCTTCAAAGGCGCCGGAAAAGGCCTTCCGAACGCCCGCGGCCATTTACGTCATTACCGGCGAGGATATCCGCCGTTCCGGAGCGACGAGTATCCCCGAGGCGCTGCGGCTGGCCCCGGGCGTCGAAGTGGCGCGCATCGATTCCGGCAAGTGGTCGATCGGCATTCGCGGCTTCGGCACCCGCCTCACGCGCGATGTTCTGGTGCTCATCGATGGCCGCACAGTCTACACCCCGCTGCTGGCCGGCACGTACTGGGAAGTTCAGGACACGCTGCTCGAGGATGTGGACCGCATCGAGGTGATCCGCGGCCCGGGCGGCACCATATGGGGTCCCAACGCGGTGAACGGCGTCATCAACATCATCACCAAAAGCGCGCAGGAAACCCACGGAGCGCTTGTCACCGCCGGCGGCGGCAATGTGGACCAGGGCATCGCCGGCATGCGCTACGGCGGCGGAAACGGCCGCGGTTTCGATTACCGCATTTTCGGGAAAGCCTTCACGCGCGGTCCGGAATACCACTCCGACGGGCGCAATTTCGACGACTGGCGCGCCGCGCGCGCCGGTTTTCGCATGGACTGGTCCCGCGGCACACGCGACAGCTTCATGCTCGAAGGCGACATTTACGACGAGGAGGCCGGCGAGAGTGTGGTCGCAACCAGCTACACGCAGCCGTTCCAGCGCACCGTCGACGCTAATGCGCTGCTCTCCGGCGGAGACATCACCGCAAGCTGGCAGCGCATTCAGGGCGAAGGAAATGATCTGCTGCTGGAAGCCTATTACGACCGCACCAATCGCCATGAGCCGAATTTCGGAGAGCTGCGCGACACCTTCGACGTGGACTTTCTCCAGCGGCGCCGGGTTCCCGCACGGCAGGAACTGTCATGGGGTTTGAGCGCGCGAATCAGCCCGGCCAACGACCTCGAAGTGGTCTCGGGCCTGACCTTCGTGCCCCACAAGCGGACGGATTACCTGGTCACAGGCTTCTTCCAGGACGAGATCGGGCTCCTGGCGGACCGCCTTTCGCTGACCGTCGGCACGAAGATCCTGCGCACCAACTTTACCGACGTTGCGTTCCAGCCCAGCGCACGCCTGCTGTGGACGCCGACCGCGCATCAGGCCATCTGGGCGGCCTTTACTCACGCCGTGCGAACGCCCTCGGACGCCGAGGAGAACTTCAATCTCTCCGGGTATATCAGCACCCTTTCAAATGGAACGCCGTTTTTCGCGCGCTTCATCGAAAACCCGAACTTCGCGCCCGAACAGCTCAACGGATACGAACTCGGATACAGGCTGCTGGCCGGGAAGAACCTGTACCTCGACCTCGCGGGATTTTATAATCACTACCACGATTTGTTCAGCGAGGACATCATCGGCCAGCCGTTCCTCGAGCAGGACCCCGCGCCCGAGCACCTGCTGCTGCCCGCGCGCTTCGGCAATGGCCTGCGCGGCTATACCAAAGGCGTGGAGATCGCGCCGGAGTGGCGGCCGCGCGGGTTCTGGCGGCTGCGCGGGTCGTACTCCTTTCTGCACATGAACATTGCAAAGGCGCCGAACTCCACCGATTTCGGATCCGCGCCGGGCATCGTCGGATCCAGTCCCGGCCACCAGGTCATGGCCCAATCGGACCTCGACCTTCCCAAGCGCCTGGAGCTGGATCTCGATTATCGCTATGTCAGCGCCTTGCCGGGCCAAAGCGTTCCTTCTTACTCCACCGGCGATGCACAGATTGCGTGGCGTTTCCGGCCACAGTTCGAGTTATCGCTGGTGGGGCACAATCTTTTTCAACCCTGGCATTTCGAGTACGGAAGCGATCCGGGCGGTCTTGTTGGCATCAGGCGCAGCGCATTCCTGAGGCTGGAATGGCGAAGCGATCAGTAGCGTGGCTGGCGCTGCTCTCGGTTTGCTGCCTCGCGCCGCTCTCCCACGCGGGCGCGGAGGAAGGCCTGGAGTATCAGGTCAAGGCGGCCTTCCTGCTCAATTTCACCAAATTCATCGTCTGGCCGCCGTCCGCTTTCGCAGACAGCAATGCCCCGCTCCGCATCTGCGTGCTGGGCGACGATCCCTTCGGCGGCGCCCTCCGCCAGACCGTCGAAGGCGAGGTGGTCAATGGGCGAAAATTGGTAGCAGAGCGTATCCGCCGTCCGCCGGAGGCGCACTGGTGCCAGGTTCTCTTCATCAGCCAGGATGAGGAACTGGCGCTCGGAACGCTGCCCGAGACCGCTCCCGGCGTGCTGACGGTCGGCGAAGGCGATCGGTTCCTGAATCACGGCGGCATGATCGCCCTGATCGTGGCGGACCGGCGCGTGCGCTTCGATATCGATCGCGCCGCAGCGGAGCGAGCCGGATTACGCATCAGTTCCCGCCTGCTGAGCGTGGCGAGGTCGGTGAGGTAGTTATGCGCAGTTTTCGCGACCGGCCAATCGGGCAGAAGCTGACCATCATTCTGACCATCACCACGGCCACCGCGCTCATTCTCTCCGGCGCCGGGATCCTGATCTCCGATTCCATCCTGTTCGGCGGATATATACGGCGCGACCTCAGCGCGCTGGCCAACATCATCGGCGATAACGCCACCGCGGCGCTGGCCTTCAACGATCCCCATGCCGCCTCCGATCTGCTGAACGCGCTTCATTCCAGAACCCATCTGGTCTCCGCCTGCATTTACCGCGAGGACGGAACCCTGCTGGCGCGCTATGCCCGAACCGGCGCGCGTGACGCATGCCCGGCGCCCGCGGCCCAGCCGCAGATGCTCTTCGCCGGTGACGACATTCGCCTCTCCCATCCCATCTTCCTCAGCGGAGGCCGTATCGGCACTCTGACCCTGCTGTACGACCTGGGTGAAATTCATGACCGGCGCGTCGTCTACGGAGCCACCGTGCTCGCTGTTCTGCTGGCGTCCAGCTTTATCGCGCTCCTGTTGTCGGCGCGGCTGCGGCGGCTTATCGCGGCCCCGATCACGCGCCTCGCCAGCACTGCCGCATCGGTCTCGGACACCAAAGACTACTCCCTCCGCGCTCAGAAATTTTCCGGGGACGAGCTGGGCGTGCTGGTGGACACCTTTAACGACATGCTCGCCGGCATCGAGACGCGCGACGGTGATCTGAAACGCGCCCTGATCGAGAGAAGCGATGCGCTGCGCACGGCCCAGGAGTCGCACGAAAGGCTGGAGACCACGCTGTCCAGCATCGGCGACGCAGTTATCTCGACCAATGTGGACGGGCACGTGATGTTCGCCAACCGCCTGGCGCGATCCATCCTCGGCCGCGGCGAAACCGATCTCGCCGGCCGCCATCTCGACGAAGTCTTCACCATCCGCGACGAGTTCACTCGTGAGCGGCTGGACAGTCCTCTGCTGCGCGTGCTGGGTGAGGGATCGACCGTCACGCTGGCCGACCACACCGTTCTGATCGCGGCCGGAGGAAAAGAAATTCCCATTGACTACAGCAGCGCGCCCATTCGCGGCGACAGCGGGAACATCACCGGCGCGGTGCTCGTTTTCCGCGATGTAACGGCGCGCCGCCGCGCGGACGAAACACGCCGGCTTCTCGGCTCCATTGTCGAATCCTCCGACGACGCCATCATCGGACTCGACCTGAATGGCGTGGTAACGGCCTGGAACCGCGGCGCGGAGCGCATGTACGGCTATGCCGCCGAGGAGATGATTGGCCGCCCCTGCTCCATTCTTGCCGCACCGGGTCAGGAGGATGAGACCACCCATATGCTGCGGCGCATTGCGCACGGCGAGCGCATCGAGCAGTATCAGTCGAGGCGGCGCACCAAAGCAGGTCTCCTCATCAACGTGTCGCTGACCATTTCTCCCGTCTACGATGCCCTGGGACGGATCGTCGGCGCCTCGAAAATCGCCCGCGACGTTACCGAGCAGATGCGCGCCGCCGAACGGCTGGCGGAGCTGAATGACGACCTGCGGCGCTCCAACGAGAACCTCGCGCGCTCCAATGAGGACCTCGAGCGCTTCGCCTTCGTCGCCAGCCACGACCTGCAGGAGCCCCTGCGCATGATCGCCATCTACTCCCAGCTGCTGCTCAAGGTGCATCGCGGAGAGTTCGACGAGCAGGCCGCCATGTGCGTGGACCAGATCACCGCGGGCACCCAGCGCATGCGCGATCTGTTGGCCGATCTGCTGGCCTATGCGGAGGTCGGCGCCAAAACGGATGCCCCTGTGCAGACGGTGGACCTTAACGTGGTCCTCGACAAGGTCCGGCAGAACCTGCGGGCCGCCATCGAGGATACCGGCGCCGTGCTAACCTCCGATCCGCTGCCAACCATCTGCGCGTGGGAGGCGCACTTCGTGCCGCTGTTCCAGAACCTGATCGGCAATGCCATCAAGTACCGCGGCGAGAAGCCCCCGCGGATTCACGTCTCGGTCCGCGAAGTGGAGGGCGTGCTGCAGTTCTGCGTAGCCGATAACGGCATCGGCATTGCCCCCGATTATCACCAGAAGATCTTCGTCCCATTCAAAAGACTGCACGGTAAGAATACGCCGGGCACGGGCATCGGCCTGGCCATCTGCCAGCGCGTGGTGGAGCGTTACGGCGGCCGCATCTGGGTCGATTCCAGCCCCGGTCAGGGCGCGAAATTCCAGTTCACCGCCCCCGACGCGTCGGTCATCGCCGCCGCCGAGAAGTGAAATCGCGGCGCGCTCATCGCGATGCGCGCGTGCGCCAGCTTTTCCAGGCGGTCCCAGAGCGAGTCCGGGTCGTCATCGAAGACGATGTTGGAGCGGCCGTTCAACACATCCCAGGCGCCGAGCGCGATCTCATGCTCGAGTTGTCCGGGACCCCAGCCCCCATACCCCACGTACAGCCGGAACTCGGATGCCGGCGGCGCCGCGGCCACTGTCTTTTCAATGAGCTCTTTGCTGCCGCTCACGTACACGCTGCCAAACAGGCGCGTCGCGTTGTCCAGTTTCGTTGCCGACCGCAGCAGCGCCTGTGCGGCGGTCTCCTCCACCGGACCACCCTGAAAAACGGGATCCGAACTTGCCGTCTTCGTGTCCGGGAACAGCTTCGAAAGCGCCACATCCGTCCGCCGGTTCAGGATCAGCCCCGAAGTCCCCTTATCGCGGTCGTAATCGACAATCAGGATGACCGTGTGCGCGAAGTTTGGATCGCCCAGCTCGGGTTTGGCAATCAGAAGCTTGCCGGCGCCGAGGTCGGCCATCTCTCCGTACTGAGCGAAGGCCACGCCCCCCAGCAGAACCGCGATACCAACGGTGCGCCGCCACATGACACGATTCTCTCGCTTTTCCGCCCCGCCTTGTGGTGCGAGCCTTTGGCTTGCACGCGGCGGTCTCTCAGGCCGCCACGCCTGACCGTCTCGCCTTCACCCCTCCGGGCATTATGGGGGGCAGGCCCTCGGCCTGCGGCGGGCTCTCAGCCCGCCTTGTAGTGCGAGCCTTTGGCTTGCACGACCTCAGCCGCCCACCGCCGCCCGCTATTCCTCCCGCAAAGCCTTAATCGGATCCACGTGCGACGCGCGCAGCGCCGGCTGCAGCGTCGCGAGCACCGTCACCGCGAGCAGCGGTATAGCGATGGCCGGGAACAGCAGCGTATCGACACGATGGAACGTGGCCACAAACAGCGAGGCGGAGGTCAGCATCCGCGATACCAGTACACCAACCACCAGCCCGGCCGCCACGCCCGCCAGCCCCAGCATCAAGCCCTGGCGCAGCACCATCACGATCACCTGCGATCGCTCCGAGCCGATGGCCATGCGAATCCCGATCTCGCGTGTGCGGCGGCTCACCGAATACGCCACCAGTCCGTACAGCCCCACCATCGCCAGCAGCAGTCCCATCAGGCCCAGCCCGGCAACCGATTGCGCGATCATGCGCGGCGTCTTCACCGCGCGCTGGTTATAAATATCCGCCATCGTCCGCGCGTCGAACACGGGCATGTTCGCGTCCAAAGCGTGGATCACGTTGCGGATCACCGGCGCCAGATTTCCCGCGTCCGGCGCGCTCGATTCCGCCACCACGGTCAGAGCCGTCCGCGGATTCTGCCGGTAAGGAAGGTACACGTAATCGAGCGGCGGCTCGGCGATCCAGAAGTACTTCGAGTCTTTCGCGATGCCCACAATCTGCACCGCCGGCCCGGAGGCATTCCGCAGCCGAAAGCGCTTCCCGAGCGCATCGGCATGCGGCCAGAAATGCGCCGCGAAATGCTCGTTCACCACCGCGACCAGCGGCGTGTTCTGCCGATCCGTTTCCAGAATGGCGCGCCCCCGCAACAGCCGCATCCCCATAACGCTGAAAAAATCGTCGCCGACATAGGAATCGAACACGGGAATATTCTCCTCGCCGCGCGCGAACTGGTAGCCTTCGGGAATCACCGGCACGCTGTCGCCCCCGATCATCGGCACCACACTGGTGAGCGTCGCCGCGCGCACGCCGGGAGCGGTGCGCACGCGCTCGAGCAGGTTCCGATAGAAGAGCTGCGTCTGCTCATCGGAATAATGAGCCACCTGCGTATCGATGCTGGTGAGATAAAGGTGATCGGTGCGGAACCCAGGCCCCTGCATGAGCTCGTCATTGAAGCCCTTCAGCAGAACCGCGGAGACGATCAGCAGCACCAGCGAGAGCGCCACTTGCCCCGAAACGATCACGTTCCGGCCCCAGATGCGATGCCCGCCCTCGTTATCCGCGTCTCTCTGCCTCAGCGAGCGCGCCAGATCCGGCCGCGTGATGCGCAGCGCCGGCGTGAGCCCGAACAGTAGCGTGCTGATCAGCGAAAGGATCAGGGTGAACAGCAGCACACGCCGGTCCACGGTCACATCGAGCACGATCGGCAGATCGCTGGGGATCGGTATGCTGCCGAAGAATCTCGCGCCGCCATAAGCGATCGCGATCCCCGCAATCCCACCCCCGATAGCCAGCAGCATGTTCTCCAGCAGCAGCTGCCGGATCAGCGCGCCGCGTCCCGCGCCGATCGCCAGCCGCACCGCGATTTCCCGCGCCCGCGCCTTAGCGCGGCTGAGCAGCAGGCCGGCCACATTGGCGCAGGCGACCGCGAGCACGCACAGAGCCAGCAGTCCCATCATGGCTACCAGAGCTGTATTCGGCGGATTCTGCGCGATGCGGAAGTGCAGCTCGGTCTGAACTTCCAGGCGCTGGTTTCGGTTGCTGTCGGGAAAATTGCGTCTCAACTGCGCCACGATGGCGTCCACATCGGCCTGCGACTGCGCCAGCGTCACGCCGGACCGGAGCCTTCCTTTCACCGCCAGCCAGCGCACATCCCGTTTGGTGAGGTTGTCGGCTTGCGTGAGCCGAGGCGACATCGCCAGGGGCACGAAAAAGGCCGGGCGAAGCACCTGATCGATGCCGGTGAAGTGCTCCGGCGCGACTCCGATCACGGTCAGATCGATCCCGTTCAGCCGGATCTTAGAGCCCAGCACCGCGGGATTCCCGCCAAGTTCGCGAACCCAGAAATCGTGCGCCAGCACCACGACGGGATCGCGCCCTGGCGCCTGGTCTTCGTCATCCCGGAAGCCTCGCCCCATCACCGGCTCCACACCAAGCACGCGGAACATATTGCCGGAAACAAAAAAGCCGAACTTTGTCCTGGGAAGCGCGTTCGCGTCCCGGCTGAACCCGAACGCGCCCAGCGACGCTGCGAACAGGCCGCTGAAACTCCGGTTCCGGTCCCGCAGATCGACGTAATCGGGATACGACAAATTCGCGTTCGAGCCGAATGCGTTCGTCCCGGCGGTGGTCACGTCGATCACGCCGTTCGGTTCGGGCACTGGAAGCGGGCGGAGGAGCAGCGCGTCGCTGAAGCTGAACATGGCCGACGTCGCGCCGATTCCGATAGCCAGCGAACAGATCGCGACGAGAGTAAACACCGGGTCTTTGCGCAGAACGCGCAGAGCGTGCTTCAAAGGCGTGAGCATGGGCTTCCCCGCGAAACGCAATTTCAAGGCCGATCGTCAGCCCTCGGCAAACCAGCGCCTTGGCGCGAAAAGACCCGCCCCCGCTGCCCGCTTATGGGAAACCACCGTGGCCTGCAATGCCGATTGTGCTGCAAGCCTTCGGCTTGCACACTGCAAGCCGGAGGCTTGCCCCGACCAAATCCTTAAGCCTCCATCCCCCGCGCCGTGCCCGCCGGGTACGTAGTGAAAAGGAAATGCAGCAGACGCCCGGTTACCTCGCCAGGACACTCCTGCTGAATCCAGTGACCGGCGCCCGGCACGATCGTCTTCTGCGTCAGCCCGGGCATGGTCTCTTCGAGGCGTTCGTAATCCCGGCGATACATCCCGATCACCAGATCTTCCTCCCCCGCCATAAAGATCGATGGCTGCCTTATCTTCGAACCCGCAAGGAAAGCGAGCAGTTCGCCGTCACGATCCATGTTGCGATACCAGTTCAGGCCGCCGGTAAACCCCGTCCGGGTGAACTCGGCGACGAAGAAGCGCAGCTCCTCTTCGCTTAACCATGTCGGCAGCTTGTCCACCTTCGGCAGCGTATCGAGAAACGCCTCCGAAGCCGGATACAGGAATCTCCAGCGGCGCTCCACCGGCATACCGCCGCCTGCGCCCGCGAACAACCCCAGCAGCGATCGCCGCGGGTCCTGAGCAAGGTCCGCATCCGCCTTCCCGGGCTCCTGGAAATAGAGCTGGTACAGCATCTGACCGCCGGCGAGCAGCTGCTTCATGATCGCGCTCGGCGGCGGGCCGCCCCAGAATTCGGACAGGTATGGCACGCTCAGTAACCCGAGCGCCTGAAAGATGTCCGGCCGAAGAAGAGCGCAGGTCCACGCGACGGCCGATCCCCAGTCGTGTCCGATGACCGCCGCGCGCTCCTCGCCGAGCGCGTGCACCAGGCCCACGATATCGCCCGCCAGATGGCACAAGGTGTAGGCTTCGGGCGCCGCGGGCCTGTCCGTTCCTCCATAGCCGCGCTGATCCGGCGCCACCACGCGATACCCGGCGTCGGCCAGCGCTGCAATCTGGTGCCGCCACGAGTAACCCAGTTCCGGGAATCCGTGCAGCAGGACCACGAGCGGTCCGGCGCCGGCTTCGCGCACCTGCATCCGGATCCCGTTCGTTTCCACCGACGTGGTTTTCATCGCATGCTCCCGGCCTGCGCTGCACGTGCGAGCGGCGCCTCGCCCGGTCTGGATCGCAGATTTCCCCACAACACCCTTGCCGCGATTCGCGGATGCAACACGCTGGGCGGAGCCGCGAGCAGGTTCGCCACATTGTGAAATGCCAGGGCGACCGCGGGATCGTGGTGCGCCGCTTTGTGCAGCTTCGCCATATAGGCGTTGATGACCTTGATGCCCGCGGTGCGCCGGCCGGTCGCCTCCTTCATGCGCAGGTCGTTCCCGGCGGCAATCGCCCACGGCGTATCCACCACTTTTCCGGCCCGCGCGAAGAACCGGCGGGCCAGATCGGACGTCCCGCCCGCCAGAACCCGCTGCAACTCCACCGCCTCCAGCGCCGCAACCGTCATGCCCTGGCCGTAAATGGGATTAAAGCTGGCAATTGCGTCGCCCATTACGAGATAACCCTCGGGAAATCCGCTGAGCTTTTCATAATGGCGGCGCACGCTCGCCGAAAAACGCGAGATAAACGGCTCGTTCAGTGGCTCGGCGCGCCGCACAACTTCGTGGATATACGGCGCCGGGAGCGTTTGCGCGTATTCGATAAAGCCGTCGAGTTCGGCGGGCGCGGGCGGCCCGAAGTGGGAGATCAGGGTTACCGTCCAGCGGTCGCCTTCCTGGGCGAGCATGACCCCGCCGCGTTTCCCCGAGGGCGTCGGAGGGATGATGATCGCCACGTCGCCGTTGAGGTCCGCGGGATGCCGCCGGAACCATCGCGTGGTGTATGCCAGGCTGACCTCGACACGCTCCTCCTGCGGCGTCGCAAACCCCATTGCGGCCAGCCATTGAAGGGAATGAGAGCCCCGGCCCGCTGTGTCCACCACAAGATCGGCGGGAATTCCCTGCTCGCCGAGGCGGACCCCGGTTACCTGTGTGTTTTCCGTGAGGAGGCCGGTGACGTCGCAATTATCCCGAAACTCCACATTTTCCATGCGACGGACGTTTTCGCGAATCACGCCTTCCAGGAACGGCCGGCTCAGCAGCAGCCCCCGCAGTCCGCTGTTGAACCGCACGTGAGGTCCACCCTCGAGGAACCAGCGGCCGTCCCCGAGGATGTCGCCGCACAACGCCCCGCCGGCGACCGCCTGCTCGGTGATTCCGGGGAAAAGCGTTTCCAGAGCCCGCGCGCCGCCGGCCAGCAGTCCGTGGGTGTGCCGCCCCTGAGGCACGCCGCGCCGGGTCTCCCGCGACTCGGGAAGAGTGTCCCGGTCGATCACCGTAACGTGGCGGTAATGGTCGGACAGCACGCGAGCCGCCAGAAGGCCGGCCATGCTTCCGCCGATCACGATGGCGTCTCCGCGGACAGGCAGTGAATTGGTCATGGTTCTCCCCTGACCAATACGAACGCGGACGCGACCTCGGATTGCACAGCCGCGAGAAGCGGCGCCGTCGTTGCGGCAGCCTTACGCGCAACCGGGTCGCCCGAGAACCCACCGTCCCAGCACCGGCAAAAGCGGTGGGGCAATTTGGTCGGCCACACCGACACGAACCCGAGCGTAGATAGCATTCAAGGGAGGCAGGAATCAGTTATGGCCCGGGCGGCGCATGGTACTACTGGGGTGTCGCGCCACACGCCCGGAAATATGTCGACTCGACCCGCCCGAATCAGCATAGGCGACGGGCGACACCTCCACGCTTAACGGGACGCGCATGTTTGACGAACTTCAGCGTGAGTTCTCGTTCTGGCGGTGGGCCTCGCAACTCGCCGCGGCAGTGTGCGGGCCAATGATCGTCTTCACGATCCTGGCAAGCGTAGTTGAGCTGCGGGATACGTTGTTAGCCCAACTCTTCAGTTACGCCTTCGTCGCAGCGTTAGCCATGACATTGGCGATCGCAATCTACGCGTTTGCGCCGGTTACCGCCCGGGAGGGGCGATGGGTGTGGGTCATTCCGGCAGTTCTTGAGTGCCTTGCAATCATATGGCAGATCTCCATTGGCGGTATCGGGTCCGCTTGGTACGTTTTTTTCTTCGTCCGTGGACCTGGACGAGGCGAGGCGTCATTGGGACTGCTTCTCACTTATCCGACATGGGCCTGCTGCTGCTACTCAGCAGGCATGTGGTGGCGAAGACGTGCGACATCGAAATACGTTATGCACCGCTGACCCTGCGACCGCCAGGACGGGGCGGGACTATGCCATGAGCAGATCTTACTCCAGCGCCATGGGAGGTTCCTCAGCCCGGATCCGTACGGCGGATGCAGTGAAAGCCGGCATCAGCAAAGCGAGCAAATAGGCGACGAGCGGAGGCGAGCAATCGGTGCATCGGTTGCTCCTCTCCACTGAGAATCCCTGTGGCTTGGATCCCGGTCCCTGTCCACTGTTCCCCATATTCCGCAATCACAATCTTCAGGTCCCCAATGTCCGAGTAGCCGACTAACTGGACGGAGCGTTCGGAGAGGCGTACAAGCGCGTGCATCGTTCCGAATCCGCATAGTTATTATGTGAATACGGGTGCGAGCAGTTCATCGAGGAGCCGTTCACGTTCGCGGCGTGCACCGAGGTCCGAAGCAGCGCGCTCGACGTTCGCAAGGTATTCATGGGCGCGTTTATTTGACTGCTCGTCTTCTGCGGTCCACCCCTCCCTCTCGACAAGTCCAAGCTGGGAAGGACCGTCGCTGATGAGTTTGTCAACGTCGTTGGCCAAGTTTCTCAGATACGCCGCAGCCTGGCCGCGTTTGTCGGCAGACAGCGGAAGCTGGGCCGAATGCTTCGCGAGCTTCACAAACAGGGTATAGAAGTCAGATTTTTTCCGCCACCGCGTTTTCGCGAAATCGGGAAACAGCTGGTCAATCTCCCCGAGCACACGTACGAAGATCGTGCGGAGCTTTTCTTCGTCTTCGAAGCTCGTCTCGAATTGCTGATAGAACTCTTCCAGCCGTCTTTTTTTGTTTTGAAGCCCGGCGAGGGCAGCTACGGCGATCTCACTGATGAACTCGACATCGAGCATGCGGCGCCGGTCGTTCGCGGAGAACAATCCGGCGGTGCTCCAGAAGTCGTAATCGGAGACCTCTTCCATGAGCTTGATAAAGGGCCCCCAATACGTGGCGTGGCGAAGTTCCTGAGCGTTAAGCGTTGTCGTGTTTTTGTTGACGCGCTGGAAGATCGCACGAACTTCCTCGTCCGGCATGTCCGGCAAGAGCCTTACAACGAAGTTGTATTCAAAGAGCTTCTTACGGTCCTGTTGGGACAAGTCTTCGAATCCTAATCCAGCCCAATTGGGGCTCTCCTCCTCGAGGTCAAATTCGCCTGCGACAAAGGCCAAGACGGCACGAATACGCTGCTGGCCGTCCACAAGGATGTGCTTCTGGTTGCCGTCCGCGTCAGTGACTTCCTGCATGTACAGCTCCGGAATCGGGTACTCCAGAAGAATTGTGTCGATGAGCGAGCTTTTCTGGCGCAGCGACCAGACCGGGTTCCGCTGAAACGGTGGCTTAATGACGAGATCGCCCGCGTCGAAGGTCTTTTTGAACCAAACAGCAGACCGGTGAGTAGTATTCAAATAGCGCTGCATAGGCTTCACATGTATAAGAAATCGCGGACGTTCTTGACCGAGAGGACCTGGTACGCACGTAAAGCTTCATAGTCGGCGTAAATGCGCAGATTTACATCTCTTCCCTTCGTAGGGTCAACGAGGCCCATTGCTGCCAGTGCTTTTAACCACTCGCGCCCAAAGGGCAGCACACCCAGAAGTTTGTCGGTCGCGATCGTGCCCCAGTAGATCAGGCGCGTAACGTGGTCGTCCCACGCGTTGCGCTCTTCGGATCAAGGCTTAGACGGCGGACGCTATTAAGGCGTAGATAGCGCCACGCGATGGTGAAGTGATAGCTAGAGATAACGGCCACATCGACGTCGGAATCTGAATCGAACGCCTTTAGGTTCTTTGTAGGATTGAGGCTGCAGCCTACGGCCGCACTGCCGACGACCGTTAAACACGCAGGGTCAACGTCGATATTAGCGCCCAGAATTCGTTTCCATGACACATAGGCCGACCGGTCGCCCGCAAAAACGTGAGGAACACAGTCGAATACGTGCTCCTCCAGGAAGCGCTTCGCACTGAGGCTCTGAAGCGCTGTGACGAGTTGTTCGCGTTCCATGGATTGGTCGCAAATTCAGACGGATCGACGCCGTTTCGAATTTGGTTAAGATCTCGGCTAATTGGAGAACACTAAAATATTACAACACCGACGAAGGCGCAGTGCGGCGCGTTACGCTCCCTTTCAGCCTCTCAGCATTCGGTCGTCAGCTACCGGTCGGAGCGTGACCAAAACACTCCTCCATTCTGTCGCAGATGAATTGCTCGTGTTCCCAGATCACGGAAGGCGGCTTCTAGCCGCATAGCTCCACCGGGCGGATGACGCGCTACTCGGAATCTGGCGCGAGGAATTCACTCTGACGTCCG
>DASRCB010000054.1:0-2956 GCA_035653295.1 Bryobacteraceae bacterium | reverse complement strand
TCCATCGAGAAAAGCTCTCAGGCTCAACGCAAGTTTCTCAACGTGTGCCACTTCGCACTCCCAAACAACGTGAGACTCCCAACCCAGCACCCGAAGACGGCGGCGAACCTCCTTGTCACGCTCGACATTGCGCTTGAGCTTGGGACCCCAGTAGCTGGTTCTCGATTTCGGCACCCGATCATCGGCGCAGCCAGCGTGCAGGTGCCAAAAGCACCCGTGAACGAAGATGACCTTCCGCTTCGCTTTGAAAACCAGATCGGGGCAACCGGGGAGGTCCGATCGGTGCAGGCGATATCGATAGCCGAGCCCATGTAGCAGCCTTCGAACCGCCACCTCCGGCTTCGTGTCTTTGGAGCGGATAAGGGCCATGCGGGCGCTCCTCTCTGCAGTTGTCATGATGTCCACGATGGCCTCCTACTGACTTTAGCGAACAGTCCAAGCACTCAGCCGACAAGACTAGGGGCCGCTGCTTCCCCTAGACGTACGAGGAGTCATTCCCCTTTCGAATCACCGGGGCAGCGCCGGCCGGCGGGCTGGAACCAGAGACTACCGGTACCAGGTACTTTGCCAGCTATAACCCGTTGTACGCAGGGGTAGTTGCGAGCGAGACTGATCAACAGACGAGTATGGATCGGGCCGATTACACGCACTGGAATTCCGCGGACGTGGCGCGCCTGCTGGCTTTGCTGGAGAGCGAGCGCCGCTATTATCAGGAGATTGTCGCCGGCGTACCGGTAGGCTTGCTGGTGGTAACAGCCGATCTGCGGGTGGCCTCGGCAAACGCGGCGGTGCGGCGCATTTTCGGCCTGCGCAGCGCCGATCCGGTTCGTGGCAGCCTGGAGCTGCTGCTGCCGCGTTCCGTGCTCGACCGCGTGGGCGAAGTGCTGCGCAGCGGAAAATCGCAAACAGGTCATCGCGTGAAGAGCCGGCCCGAAGTCGGCGGCCGCGAGCTGCGCGTCGGCATCCGGCCGATGACCGGCTGGGACATCGAGAATCCGAAAGAAGCGCTGATCACGATTGAAGACCTGACGGAGATCTCCGCCGGCGGGACGACAGCGCCCTTTGAGACAGCAGCCGCGCCCGCGCCGGCCGAAGAGGGTCTGCGCGTTCCCGAGCGCGCCCTGCTGAACCAGCTCGACGCCGCGGTGTGGGCCTGCCAGCTGCCGGAGATGCGCTTCATCTTCGTCAGCGAAGGCGCGTCCCGCCTGCTGGGTCACTCGACCGAGCGCTGGATGCAGGGCAACGATTTCTGGATCGAGCGCATCTCCGCCGCCGATCGAGAGCGCGTGCTCGCGCAGTACGAGGCAGCCATCCAGGGCGAGGGCCACTTCACCGGCGAATATCACGCGGCCACTTCCGATGGACGTACCATTCACGTCCACGAAAGCGCGCGCGCGGTGGATGGCGGCGAGCACGGCCGCTATCTCATCGGGCTCACCGTCGAAATTCCGGAGCGCGCCGCCGCCGCTGACGCCTCATCGGTGCGGCGCGAGCGGCTGGAGGCGCTGCGCAATCTCTCCGCCCGTCTCTCGCACGATCTGAATAATCTGCTCATGATCGTCGTGGGCTACAGCGAAGACGCGCTGGCGACGGTGAGCCCGAGCAGCACGGCGCACTCGAGCCTGTCCGCCATTCGCGCCGCCGGCGAACGTCTGTCGGCGATCGCGGGCCAGTTGCGCACGTATGCGACGTTCGCGCCCGCCGCCGCCGCGGCGGTCGAGCTGAACGCGCTGCTGAATCGCGTTCGCTCCGGACTCGCGGGCAGCCTGGAGGGCAGGCGTCTGAACGTCTCGCCGGCAAGCGAGCCGGTTTGGGTCAAAGCCGATGCCGGCGAGCTGGAGACCGCGATTCGCGCGGCCATAAGCAGGTCACTGGCGGCGCTTGAATCCGGCGCCGAAGTAAACGTATCGGTGGATGCGGACGCGGGCGGCGGGTTCGCCGCCGTCGAGATCCGCGATAACGCGAGCGCGCTTGGAACTTCCGAGCGCAACAGCTTCTTCGAGCAGTTGCTCTGGGGCAAGGAGGGCGCCGAAGAGCACGCGGCGACATTGTCGAGGGCGTGGTTCGGCGTGGAAAGCTGGGGCGGTCGCATGACCCTGGACACCGCGCCGGGCGGCGGCAACGTGCTCACCATTCTGCTTCCCATCACGGAAGCGCCGGCGCAGGCCGAGGAGCCGCCTGCCGCCGCTGCTGCTCCTCCGGTGGAGGAAGCGAAGCCGGAACCGGAGCGCGGGCCGCGGAAGATCCTCGTCGTCGAAGACGAAGGCGGCATCCGCGCGCTGGTGCGCAAGATCCTCGAGCGTCACGGCTACGCTGTGCTGGACGCATCCGATCCGGAGTCCGCGCTGGAGGTGGTCAGAAACAACGCCATCGACCTGATCATCACCGACATCAAGATGCCGGCGATGGATGGTCAGGAGCTGGCGCAGCAACTGCGGCGCCTGCGCCCGGAGATGAAGGTGCTGTTCATTTCCGGCTACACCGAAGACGCTTCTATGTACACGCGCGACCTTGGCCCGGGCATGGCGTTTCTGCAGAAGCCGTTCACCCTCGGCGCCCTGGTGGGCAAAGTTCGCGACGTGCTGGGCGCGCCGGAACAGGCGTAAGAAGGCTGCTGAAAAACTCGGACATTCGCTTCCTCATAAGCGAGGGGATGCACAACCCACCTGTTGACATCCTGGACCCCACGGGTGCACAATCCTCAGTAGGCGAATATAAGGCGAAAGTGCATGAACCCACTCTCCGCTCTTGCCGCGAAACTCGAAGTGTCCCCGGCAGCCCCGAGGGAAACGCTCACCACCGGCGTCAACGCCATCGACGCTGTCACCGGTGGTTTCCCCCGCGGCGCCATCTCAGAAATCATCGGCCCGGAATCGTCCGGCCGCACCGCCCTCGCGCACGCTCTGCTCGCCTCTTCCACCAGCCGGGGCGAGATCTGCTGCTACATCGACACCCA
>DASRCB010000053.1:0-2672 GCA_035653295.1 Bryobacteraceae bacterium | reverse complement strand
CTGAGCTTGGAAGCTCAACCCGCGGCTTTGGCGCGCGCCGTCAGTCTCTCGACCGCCATTGGTACCAGAATACCGGCAGTAACCTGGTGACAAACCCAGAGTTACGGGGTAGAGTATTTCAGATGCAGCCCGCCAGGAGCCGCGCCGTCCATGTCGATGCCATGAGCCCGGCCGACTGGCCGCAGGTGCGCGATATCTACTCCGAGGGCATCGCGACCGGGCACGCCACCTTCGAAACGCAGGTTCCCGCTCAGGAGCACTGGGATTCCGCGCATCTTGGGCCCTGTCGTTTTGTGGCCCGCAGCGGCGATGGCATTCTCGGCTGGGCCGCCCTCTCGCCGGTCTCCGGCCGATGCGTGTACTCCGGCGTCGCCGAGGTCAGCATTTACGTGCGTGCCGCTGCCCGCGGCCAGGGAATCGGAACTGCCCTCATGCGCCGCCTCATCGGCGCCTCCGAAGCCGAGGGCATCTGGACGCTGCAGGCCGGGATTTTCCCCGAGAATGCCGCCTCCCTTAGCCTGCACCGCAACTTCGGTTTCCGCGTGGTGGGCCGCCGCGAGCGCATCGGCTGCATGAACGGCCACTGGCGCGACGTCATTCTTCTGGAGCGCCGCAGCCGCGTGGCGGGAGCCTGAAGTCGGTCGCGAGCGTGCGCTCTCATTTCCCCAGAATCTGCACTTCCATGGGACCCAGCGTCACCCGAACACAAATCACTGGACCAGTCCCCGTGCTCCCGTCGGTTTCCTGCACCTGCACCGTCCCCGCCGCAAGCTGCGCGACCGCCGCAGGGCCCTGCGGCTGCTGCTTGTTGCTGTACAGCACGCGAAGCTGATCCCCCGGCTGGTTCAGCGTCCCATCCACAATCGCCGACACCGCGATCGGATTCGCCGCATCCGTGTTCGCCGCCACCAGAATCTCCTGATCCATCAGGATCCGCGAAAACGCAAGCGTGCCGTTCAGAAACGTGGAAACCCCGAAATGCTGCCCATCCCCTGAAATCGGGCGGAAATAGAATCGTCCGTACCGCAGTGCAGGACATGACCGCCGCACCGACGCAATGCGCGAAATCTGCTGGTAGAACGAGCTGCCCTGCGAAAAGCCCGGCCCGCCCCACAACGCCTCGCGTACCGCTTCGTCCGAACCGCGCCCGCTCAGTCCCTGCTCCGTCCCGTAATACAAACACGGAATTCCCGGCAGGCTGTACAGGCATGCCAGCCCCAGCGTCACCTGGTCGTCATATTGTGTCGGGTTTGCCGGATTCATATACCGAATCCGTTCCTTCACGTCGTGATTATCGAGAAATGTGACAAAGTACCGTGTGGCGTCACCGTGCGAGCTCAGGACGTTCTCCTCCACCTGCTTGCGAAACGTGTACATGCCCACCAGCGCCGAGGGAGGCGAGAACCCTTTCACCACCGGCTTCAGATTGAAGAACAGGGGAAAGTCCAGCGCCGCGTCCACCCCCACCATGTCCGTGTTGTCCGTCGTCGTGCGGCCGATGAACCGCGCGATCTGCTGCTCGGCGTCGCCCACGAACACCTCGCCAAAGGTGAAGAAATTCTTCTTGCCGATGCTCAGTGCGTACTCCCGAATTGAGTTCCCGAACAGCAGCGGCAGGTTGTTCTTCAGGTAGCGCAGTGTGTCGATCCGGAAGCCGTCGATATCGAAGCGCGCGATCACATATTGATACGCGCGAATCAGGAACTGCTGCAACTCTGTGGTCTCGGTGCAGAATTGCTTCAGCCATCCAAAATCACCGGTCGTGTCGTCGCCGCCCCCGGGCTGGCCCTGCCGCCGGTAGTACTTGTTCTGCTGCAGCTCGCTTGGCCACACCACCGCGTCCGTCGACGGATTCGGAATCGTGGCGGCATCGGCCCAGTCGCCATGCGCATTTCCCTGCGCATCCCGCCAGTTCACCGTGCGCGCGCTGCCTCGAAAATCCGCCTGCGAGCCGTTGTTGTTGATGCAGTTGGTCTCTCCGGCATCGCATACGTAGGCGAAGACGTCCCCGGTGTGATTCAGCACGATGTCGAGAATCACGTACATCCCCAGCTCGTGCGCCGCGTCCACCAGCGCGCGAAGCTCATCGTCGGCATGGTTCGGATCGCGCGCATATCGCGGATCCACGTGCAGGAAGTCGTGAATCCCGTAGCCGTGATAAGTCCCGCCCTCGAAGGGAACATTCTTCAGCACCGGGCTCAGCCAGATCGCCCCCGCGCCCAGGTTCTGAATGTATGCAAGCTGGTCCTGAACGCTGGCCAGGTTACCGCCTTGAAAATCCCTGTAGCTGCCATCATCGAACGGCTGATGCCGCGGCGGCGCCTGCGAATTATTGAAACGATCCACCATCAGGAAGTAAATGCATATGTCCCGCCAGTCTGCCGGCGAAGGAAACGCCTGAAGCGGTCCACCGTTGTCCCGATAACGGTCAAAAATGTTCAGAAAATCCGGAGCGTAAAGAGATGTGGCCACCGGTCGTCCTCCGATGGCCCGCATTATAAGCGATTGCGCCCGGCCTGCGACCGGAATTGTCGCCGCTATCCGCGGGGACACACGTCGTCCCCGCAATCCGTTTCACTTCACGCTCACCTGCATGTGCGCCGCCTGTTTCACCACCCCGCGCGCCCCTTGTACCACCAGTTCGCCTTGAAGTCCTGGCCCGGCCCCGGCGC
>DASRCB010000052.1:0-23724 GCA_035653295.1 Bryobacteraceae bacterium | reverse complement strand
GGCGGCAACCCGCAGGTTCTGGATCGCTTCGACCTGCTGCCCAACGCATCCGGCGAGCGGCCCATTCTGTCGCCGCGCAGCGGATACGTGAGCGCCATCGACGCCGAGGACATTGGGCTCGCTTCCGCCATGATCGGGGCGGGCCGCGACACCAAGGACGACGTCATCGACCCGGCGGTCGGGGTGATTCTGGAAGTGAAGATCGGCCAGAAGGTGGAGGCCGGCGGCGTCCTCTGCCGCATGTATCACACCCGCGAGGAGCGGCTCGATGAAGCGGCGCAGCTGATTGAGGACGCTTTCCGCATCTCGGCCCAGGAGCCGGAAGAGCGCGAGCTGATTCTGGAAGTCGTCGGCTGAGCGCGGCAGGCGCGCAATGCAGCGGTTCACCGGCCTGCTGGGGATCGCGGCCATTCTGCTTGCCTGCCTGCTGTTCTCGAAGCACCGCCGCGCCATCCGGCCGGGCGTGATTCTATGGGGGCTGGGGTTGCAGTTCGCCTTCGCCGTGCTGGTGCTGCGCACGCCCGCGCACGCCCTGTTCGACGCCGCCAGCGTGGGCGTCAACGCGCTGCTCGATCATTCGAAGGCCGGCAGCAGCTTCGTATTCGGGAACAAGCTGGGAGCGCCATCGGCGGAGTTCGGCGTCGTCTTTGCGTTCCAGGTGCTGCCAATCATCATTTTCATCGCCAGCTTCTTCTCGGTGCTGTATTACCTCGGCGTCATGCAGATTTTTGTGCGTGGAATGGCGGTCCTGATGCACCGGGTGATGGGCGCCAGCGGCGCGGAATCGACGAATGTCGCGGCCAGCGTTTTCATGGGCCAAACCGAAGCGCCGCTCACCATCAAGCCTTTCCTCGACGGCATGACCGAGTCGGAGCTGTTCACGGTGATGACCAGCGGCATGGCGCACATCTCCGGAGCGGTGATGGGCGCTTATGTCCTCATGGCTCACGTGGAGCCGAAACATCTGCTCACGGCCGTGTTCATGACCGCGCCCGCCACCATAATGCTCGCCAAGATGCTGATCCCCGAAACGGGTAAGCCGGCCACGGCCGGCCGCGTGGAGGTCGTGATCGAGCGGCCCGGGGTCAATATCATCGACGCGGCCGCGCGGGGCGCCGGGGACGGGCTGCGACTGGCGCTGAATGTGGGCGCGATGCTGATCGCGTTCATCGCCCTGATCGCCCTGATTGACGGCTTGCTGTCGCACACAGGGTTCTCGCTGGAGAAGATCTTCGGACTCGTGTTCTCGCCCGTCGCATGGCTGCTGGGCGTTCCGTTCCACGACTGCGCATCGATTGGCAATCTGCTGGGCACGCGCCTGGTGCTGAACGAGTTCGTGGCTTTCCAGCAGCTCGGGCCGATGAAGCCGGCGCTCGATCCGCGCTCGTTTATCATCGCCACATATGCGCTGTGCGGATTCGCCAATTTCAGCTCCATCGCCATTCAGATCGGCGGCATCGGCGCGCTCGCGCCCTCGCGCAAATCGGATCTGGCGCGGCTGGGGCTGCGCGCCGTAGCGGCGGGAACGATGGCCAACTTCATGACCGCGTGCATCGCGGGGATACTGGTGTGATCGAAGAAGCCGTACGTTACGTGCGCTCGCGCACCGACCTGCAGCCGCGGGTGGCGGTGGTGCTCGGCAGCGGACTCGGCGCTTTCGCCGAGGAACTGGCTGAGGCCGTCGTCGTGCCGTATGGCCACATTCCTGGCTGGGCGGCATCGACGGCCGTGGGACACGCCGGAAGACTGCTCATCGCGAGACTGGGCGGACATCCCGTCGCAGTGATGGACGGCCGCGTGCATCTGTACGAGGGATACACACCCGTACAAGTGGTTCACGGCGTCCGCGTGCTGGGCAGACTCGGCGTACGGACGGTTGTCTTTACCAACGCAGCCGGCGGCGTCAACCCGGCCTTCGCGCAGGGCGCGCTGGTGCTCATCTCCGATCACATCAATCTGCAGGGCTTGAATCCGCTGGTGGGCGCCAACGATGAGACGATCGGCCCACGTTTCCCGGACATGAGCGACGCGTATTCGGCGGAACTGCGCGCGCTGGCCCGCGAGACCGGCCGGGAGGTCGGCGTTGAACTGAGGGAAGGCGTGTACGCCGCGATGCTGGGCCCATCGTACGAGACGCCCGCCGAGATCCGGTTCCTGCGGACCATCGGCGCCGACCTGGTCGGGATGTCGACTGTCGCGGAGGTGATCGCCGCGCGGCACATGGGCCTGCACGTTTTGGGCATCTCCTGCGTGACCAATGCAGCCGCCGGCGTGCTGCCCCAAAAACTCGGTCATGCCGATGTCCTCGCCACCGGACGGCGCGTGGCGGGCACACTGGTGAAGCTGCTGCGGGCGCTGCTGCCGCGGCTCGCGGAGCGAAGCTGAATGGACCCACTGCTCGAAGCCGCGCTCGCGGTTCGCGAGAACGCGCACGCGCCGTACTCGCGTTTTCGCGTCGGGGCCGCGCTCGAAGACGACAGGGGCGGCATACACGTCGGCTGCAACGTGGAGAACGCCACCTACGGACTGACCATCTGCGCCGAACGAAACGCGGTGTTCCGCGCCATCGCCGACGGCGCGCGCAGGTTTCGGCGCATCGCGGTAGCTGCCGATACGGATGCGCTGACCCCGCCCTGTGGCGCCTGCCGGCAGATCCTCTGGGAGTTGTGCGGGGATATCGAGGTGATCCTGGTGAACACGAGCGGGCGAACAGAGTCGCTGCGGATGAAAGAATTACTGCCGAGGCCATTCGATGATGCGTTCCTGGGGCGGTAAAGTCGGGATAATCGCGGCGCTCGCCGTCGTCGCCGCGCAGGCCCAGACCGCCGACCAGATCTGGACCGCCGGGTATGTGGTCACCATGGACGCGCAGCGGCGCGTGATCGCTGACGGCGCTGTGGCCGTAAGCGGGAAAAAGATAATCGCTGTCGGCCCGCGGGCGGACATCGTGAGTAGATTCCCCGGCGCTGCGCGGCTGGATCGGCCACAAGCCATCCTCATGCCCGGGCTCATCAACACGCATACGCACGCAGCGATGACCCTGCTGCGCGGCATCGCCGACGACCGCACGCTGCAGGACTGGCTGGAGCACTACATCTTTCCGGCGGAGAAGAAGAACGTCACGCCGGAGTTCGTCCTCGACGGTACGCGCCTGGCCTGTCTCGAGATGTTGCTGTCCGGGGCCACCACATTCACGGACATGTATTACTTCGAGGATCGGGTGGCGCAGGCGGCCAAAGAAGCAGGGATGCGAGCGGTTGTGGGGGACACGATCATCTCGTTTCCTTCCCCCGATGCGAAATCGCCCGCTGATGCGCTGGCCTGGACGGAAAACTTCATTCGCCAATATCGCGGCGACCCGCTGATCGTTCCCGCCGTCGCGGTGCATTCCCCGTATCTGGATTCGCCCGAAACCCTGAAGCAGGCGCGCGCGCTCGCTGACAAATACGGTGCACCGCTGCTCATCCACGTCTCCGAGACGCAACGCGAGAACGAGGACAGCATGAAGGCGCACGGCATGTCGTCGGCGCAGTGGCTCGATTCTCTCGGCGTACTCGGGCCGCGCACCGTGGCCGCGCATGGCGTGTGGCTCAGCGACGAGGACATTGGCATTTTTCGGCGGCGCGGCGTGGGGGTGGCGCACTGTCCGGCGAGCAACATGAAGCTGGCCAGCGGCGTCGCGCCCGTCCTGCGCATGCTCGCCGCGGGCCTTAACGTCGGACTCGGAACCGACGGACCGGCCGGCAGCGAGAACGACATGGACATGATGCGCGAAATGTATCTGGCGCCTGTTCTGCAGAAGGTTTCCAGCCGCAATCCCCGCTCGCTCCCGGCAAGGCAGGCGGTGGAGATGGCCACACTCGGCGGCGCGCGCGTGCTGGGCATGGGGGCGTCGATCGGTTCGCTCGAGGCCGACAAATCAGCGGACATGATCACGCTGCGACTCGATCGTCCGCATGCCGTTCCGATGTACGACGTCTATTCGCAGATCGTGTATGCGCTGCAGGCATCGGATGTCGAAGACGTCATGGTGAACGGGCGCACGCTGATCCGCGACGGCGCGTCCCTCACGCTGCAGGCGGGGCGCATCATGGATACCGCGCGCGAATACCAGAAGCGGATTGCCGCGTCCGTGGAGCAGCGGTAGCCGTTCGCGATCCAGCCGGCATACCACTTTTATTTCATCGGCTTACGCAGGATTCTGTGAGATGACTGCGATCCCGTCCCACTACTTCATCGCAGCACCAACAACCAGAGAAAGAAAGGACGCTGGATGTCATTCGCACGCATTCTTCGTTATTGCGCACCCCTTGCGGTTGCGGCATTCGCGGCCACGCCTGCGTGGTGCACTCCCATCCAAACTTACAGCAGTGCATCGTCGTGGCTCGCGGCCGTCACGGGCGTAACGGATATCACCTTCACGGGGACCGCTGGAACGAATCGAAGCACGAACAGCCCGCAGTACTACGCGGCGGGAGGCTCCGTCGAATTCAGCAGTAACATGAACCTGGTCATCTACAACAATACCAGCGCCAGCTACTATAACTTCGGGTCGGATGGCACTGGCACGACGGGGTATCTTGGTCTCTCCGGGGGCGCCAATGGATTGCTTGACATATTATTCCCGAACGGCATGCCAACAGCGTTTGGAGTCGAGCTGATGACAGCGGGTCCCAACGGGGCAACGGTGAGTGTGGCCGGAGATGGAATCGTGACGCCGTACAACGTCGCCACGCAGATGCCAAACGGCTCGACATCGAGTCGCACCTTTTTCGGCCTGACCTCTGCGACGCCGATCAGCCACATTACGATCTCGGCGGCGCCATACACGATGATTATGCTGGATAATTTTCAGTTCGGCACGGCGGGGCAACAACAGTCTGATCCGCCGGCCGACGCGCCCGAGGCAACTACGATGATTCTCATCGGGGGCGGGCTCCTCGGGTTCACGGCGCTTCGCCGCCGCTTCGCATAGTAAGGGCGAGGCCAGTTCGCAAACTGCTGCCTCTTCCGAACTGGCCTCGTCTTACGGCGCTGACTCAACTTCGCTGTATACGGTCCTGCTCGCGCTGATCCAGCTGCCGAAGCCGCTCCACCGGGTCCGACGACAGGTCCTGGTTTTCCAGATCGACTGGCAGCGCGCGCGGCTGCGGAGGCGCCGATCGATGCTGCCGTTCGCATTCGCGCTGATGCTTCCGCATTGCCGTGCTGTTGAATGCCCGCGAACAAAACGGACATGGTTTGATGATGGGAGGGCGCCCTGGCCGCTTGCCGGGGCGCATCTCGTTCAGGATATCCGCGGTAACTGATTTAAGCATGGATTTCCGCTCCTGACCAACTCTTACTCCTGTGGGCAGGCTGGCCACCCCGGCGATTTCTATAACTCGCTCACAGGAAGCGCGAAATATTTCAGGATGTCGTGTCATCGTGCTTCGTGAAGGTTTTCCGCAGGCGCTCATTGCGGTACGCGAGTGGGGGCCGCTGGCCGGGATCGCGAGAAGAACGAGACGGGCGAGCGATTTCACCATCGCGGCGCGGCAAAACCACGTCCGTCCAGGGCCAGGGTGGAAAATGGGGGCATGGCGATCGATCAACAGGGCCTCCCCGAGCCGGACCTTACGAAGACATACGATGCGATAGTGGTGGGATCGGGCGCGGCCGGCGGCATGGCCGCGCATGTACTTACCTCGCACGGACTTCAGGTCCTGCTGCTGGAGGCTGGGCGGAAGCAGCCCATCGAGCGCGAACTGAAGTCAATGCAGTGGCCGTACGATCATCCGCGCCGCGGCGAGATGCCGCCCGACTATCACGCCCTGGGCTATAACGAGTACACGATTCGCCAGCCTCCCTACGCGACGGCGGACTCGCAGTACAAGAAGGTCACCTCCTACATCCAGAACTGGAACGGCGCGGATTACTCCAAAGACATCGTTGTCAACGAGAAGGAACATCCCTACACAGGGACGAAGTATGCCTGGGTGCGGGCGCGTCTGCTGGGCGGCAAGACGGCAATCTGGGGCCGTCTCTCGCTGCGCCTGTCCGATTACGATTTCAAAGCGGCTTCTCGCGACGGCTACGGCGAGGACTGGCCCATCTCCTACGCCGACATCGCGCCCTACTACGACAAAGTGGACCTGTATCTCGGCATTTCCGGCCATCGCGAAAATCTGCCGTGGCTGCCGGACAGCATTTTTCAGCGCCCCGTGCGCCTGAACCGCTCCGAGGTGCTGCTGCGCGAATCGCTGGCGAAAATGGGACGCACGCTGACGCCGTACCGCGCGGGCGTCGCCACCGACGGGGTGAAGCACAACAAATACCGCAGCCGGTGTTTCGGGCGCGGGGCGTGCGACCGGCACGTGGGAGGCTGCGATATTCACGCGGCGTTCGATTCGCCCACCGGCCTGATTTACCCCGCCAACGACACCGGCCATCTCAGCATCCGGACCAACGCAACGGTTCGCGAGGTGCTGGTGGACACCAACACCGGCAAGGCGCGGGGCGTGTCGTTTATCGACAGCGAGGACATGACCGAGCACGAAGTCCGCGGGCGCGCGGTGCTGCTGGCGGCATCAACGCTGGAATCGGCGCGCCTGATGCTGTTGTCGAAATCGTCGCTGTATCCCAACGGGATCGGCAATTCCAGCGGACATGTGGGGCACAACTTCTGCGAGCACATCATGGGTCCGGGCGTGACCGGGTTCGTCAAGGACCTGGTGGGCAAGGGACACACGCTCGATGACGGGCGGCCCGCGGGCTTCTATGTCGCGCGGTTCCGCAACCTGAAGGAGCGCAATCCGAAATTTATTCGCGGCTACGGCTTCGAGGGAGACGGCGGGATGAAGATGTTCCCCACCACCGCCTATTCGACGCATGGCTTCGGTATCGAGTACAAGAAGAAGGTGCGCGATTACGCCGGCGCCATGATCGGCATGGGCGGCTTCGGGGAAATGCTGGCGCGCTATGAGAACTACGTCGATCTCGACCCGGAGGTGAAGGACCGCTGGGGCATCCCCGTGCTGCGGTTCCATATTCAGTTCGGCGATAACGAGCACGCCATGGCTGCCGATATGGGGGCCACGGCGAAGGAGATGTTTGAAGAGGCTGGGATCGAGGTGGTCCACTCCGATCACGAGTTGCTGACGCCGGGCTGGTCGATCCACGAACTGGGGACGGCGCGCATGGGCAACGACCCGAAGAAATCGGTGGTGAACCAGTACCAGCAATCGCACGATGTGAAGAACCTGTTCGTTGTAGACGGCAGCACGCATGTCAGCGCCGCGAATCAGAATCCGACGTGGACCATCATGGCGCTGTGCTGGCGATCCTGCGACTATCTGGCGGACCAGCTTCGGAAGGGAGAGCTGTAATGAGCGACGAACTCGATCGCAGAGACTTCGTACGCATTGCCGCGATTGGAGCCGCGGCTGCCGCGACGGGTGCGGCGCAGGACGGCGACGGCGGCGGAACCGGCGCGGCGACGACGCCGGCGTACACCCCGCGCTTCTTCACGCCCCAGGAGTATGCGCTCGCCGACGAACTGACCGAGGTGATCATCCCCACGGACGCGGAGTCTCCAGGCGCGAAGGCCGCGCATTGCGCAGCGTACATCGATTACCGGCTCGCGGAGTCGGAGGATCCGGTTCCGCGCGATGGCTGGCGCGCGGGCCTCAAGATGGTGGACGCGCTTTCGCAAAAGCTGAACGGCGCGACGTTTCTCCAGGCCACGCCGCAGCAGCGGATCGCGGTGGTGGCGGCCATGGCGGCCAACGAGGAGAGCCCGAAGACGCCGGAAGAGAAGTTCTTCGAAGATCTCAAGCACCGCGCTGTGAACGCATATTACACGTCCAAAATCGGAATTCATCAGGACCAGCAGTATAAAGGAAACGTGTATCTGGAGGAGTTTGTCGGATGGGACGCGAATGACGGCCAGTGGCACATGCAGATCAAAAAGCCATAAACAGAATATGATCACTTCATCAGGCACAACGCGGCGCGGCTTTCTCGGCGCGGCCACAGGCATCGCCGGAGCCGCCGTATTGCGCGGCGAGCCGAATCTGAAGTTCCCGACCGAGCCGCGGGCCCGCATCGCCGTGGCCTCGTATCCTTTCCGCGAGTTCATCAACAAGCCGAACGGAATCGATCTGCTGGATTTCCCGCAGATGGTGGTGGACCGGTTCCATATTCATAACGTGGAGCCGCTGAGCTCGCATTTTAAGTCGATGGATACGGCTTACGTGGAGAACCTGCGCCGGCATGTGGAGAAGGCCGGGTCGCAGGTGATCAACATTCCGTGCGATATCCATCCCAGCCTGGGATCGCCGGACGACGCCGCCTGGAAGAAAGCCGTCGCGCTGGGGAAGAAATGGGTGGATGTCGCCGTGGCGCTGAACTCGCCCAGCATTCGCGCCCATATCGCGCCGGTGAACATGGCGGAACCGCCGCTGCAGCGCACCGCCGACGGCCTGAACGCCGTAGTCGAGTATGCGTCGTTCAAAGGAGTGGTGGTGAACCTCGAGAACGACGATCCGCGCAGCGAGGATGCCGCATTCATCGTCAATCTGATCAAGAGCCTCGATACCAGGTACCTGCGCGCTCTGCCCGATTTCTGCAATTCGCGGATCAAGGGCGACGATCAATACAACTACAACGCTCTGGCCGCGCTGTTTCCGCTGGCGTACAACGTCAGCCACGTCAAGGATTCGGAGGTGGACAATGGCAAGGTGTACCGCACCGATCCGGTGAAAATCTTTGGCATTGCCCGCAATGCCGGATATCGCGGCTATTTCTCAATCGAGTTCGAAGGCGAGGGCGATCCGTACACGGGGACGCAGAAGCTGATCGATATCAGTGTGCGGGCGATGTAGGATTCAACCCCCGGCGGCGAGGCGCAACGCGGGGATTACATCTTCAAATATCCCTCACGCACGAAAGCTCGCATGAGGATTGTCTGAACCTGCCTCAAATACAGGGTAAAATCGAGCGGCTTCGTAATGAACTCATCCGCTCCGAGATCGCGCGCGATGCGCTCGTCGGCTCGATAATCGGACGATGTGAACACCACCACGGGGATCGATTTCAGCAGGGGATCGTTCATTCTGGCCTGCAGCACCTCCATCCCGTTCATCTTTGGCAGGTTCCAGTCCAGCAGGACCAAATGAGGCGGAGGGACGCCGGCATAAGGGCCGACTCGTTGCATGAACTGCAGGCCGCTTTCGCCGTCTCGGCAGACGGACATTTCAACGGATGGCATTTTGCTCTCTTCAATGGCGTACCGGAGTAGCGCCACGTCGCCGGAGGAATCCTCAATCACCAATAGGCGAAGCATCTTTATGCACGTATCCCAAAAGCCTCGTCATGCGCCGACAAGCCGCTTGACGAGCGAGCGCATCCCTCAACGACAAGCGTCGTTGTGGTGGTACGGAGCATCGCGGCTTCAGCAGCCGGTTCTTTGTTCGAGGGCACACCTGTAGCGGCTCATGCACGTTGCAGTCCCCTCCGTTAATATTTGGCGCTCGAGAACGGAGTCGTGTTTCGTCGGATGCAGAGTGTAGCCGCGCACCGGATTCGTCCTGCTTCGCAGTAATGCAAACCCAGGTGGGGCGGCAAAGAAGTTGGTCCGAGTTCAACGGCGGCGCAGCCGGCACGCGGGCTCGCCGCAGGGCGAGCCCGTGCCCCCCATAATGCACGGCGAGGTCAAGGGCGAGACGCGGTAGACGAGCAGTTCCGGCGCCTGCTTCTTCCCCGGGTTCGGAACAGCGAGAGACAGCCGCGTGCAAGCCAAAGGCTCGCACCACAATCGGCATTCGCTTCGCTGAGCCGGCCGCAGGATGGGAGCGCATCTCACAAAGCGCGTTTAGTGGCCCTGAACCTGTGGCGTGCGCACCGGGGGCTGCGGTGCGCCTGTTACGTCCGGCTCTGATGGAGCCACGCGCAGCTTTTCGATTCGAACGCGCGCAATGCGCCTTCCTTCCATACGCGCTATGGTGAAACGGCGGCCCCCGAAATCGACGCGGTCTCCCTCGGAAGGGATGGCGCCGAACTGGAAAAGCAGGAATCCGGCCAGAGTCTCGAAACCGGCATCGGACGGCAGTTCGATACCGTATTGCGTGTCCAGATCGCGGATCAGAGTGGCCCCGTCAAGTTCCAGCACTGCCGGTTCGACTGTGGGCGGCGTCCGCTTTACGTCATGCTCATCGCCGATCTCACCGAAGATCTGCTCGAGTACGTCCTCCAGGGTCACCAGACCGACGATGGTTCCGAACTCATCAACGACCGTAGCCATGTGGACGTGGGTGTTGCGGAACTCATCGATGAGCTGATCCAGCGACTTGGTTTCCGGTATAACCAGCGCCTTGCGCAGAAGATTGCGTATGCGAAATGGAGGCGGCTGCCGTTTCCGCTCCATGGCTGTTTTCCGTTCTTCCCAGACGCGGATCAGATCCTTGTAGTGGATGTATCCGATGATGTGCTCCGGGCGCCCTTCGTATACCGGGACGCGGGTGAATTGCTGCGCGCGGAAGGTCCGCAGGACGCGCTCGAGGCCCGCGTCGACAGGCACAGAAACAATCGCGTTGCGCGGAGTCATGATCTGCCGGACGCTGTAATTCTGCAACTCGAGCATGGCCTGGATGGCATCCTCCTCGAAATGCCGGAGGTGCCCTTCGGTGCGGCTCACGCTGACGATGAACTTCAGCTCTTCGGGCGAATGGCCGCCGCCGGAATGGTCGCCGCGCAGGCCGAGCATTCGTGAGAGAGCGCGCGCGGACCGCTCGATGACGTACACAAACGGTTCCGACACGCGATAGAAGACCAGCAGAGCGGGGGCAGCCAGCAGCGCCAGGCGGTCGGCCTTCTCGATGGCCAGGTTTTTGGGCACTACTTCGCCGACGATGACATGCGCCCAGGTGATGATCAGGAACGCGATGGCGAAGCTGGCGCCGTGGAGCCACGGCGCGGTAGCCGGCGTAATCAGCGGGCGCACCATTCCTGAAAGCGCCTGATAGACGGTGTCCTCGCCCGCCCATCCCAGCGCGAGGCTGGCCAGGGTCACGCCGACCTGAGTGACCGAAAGCAGCCGCGCCGGATTTGCGAGAAGATTCAGCGCGGCCTGCGCGGCAACCTGTCCTTCGTCGGCAAGCGCGCGCAGGCGGCTGCGCCGGACGGAAACGAGCGCGACCTCGGACGCGGCGAAAAACCCGTTCACCGCGATAATCATGACCAGAATCAGAATCCTGTAGGCCATGATCGGCGCCGGCCCGATAGAATCGAGCAAGTGACCTCAGACCGCGTTCTGAAGCTCATCAATCTGAGCATAGCCGTTCTGCTCATCCTGCTGATCGCCGGCGCATGGTGGGTGGTGTGGCGCCCATTACCGCAGGTCTCCGGAACAACGCGGGCGCCCATCAGCGCGGCGGCGTCGATCGCGCGCGACTCGTTCGGCGTCCCCCACATTACGGCGGCCAGTATAGCGGATGCCGTTTTCCTGCAGGGCTTCGTGACGGCGCAGGATCGGCTTTGGCAGATGGACGCCCTGCGCCGCGTGGCCGCCGGCCAACTGTCGGAGGTGGCCGGGGCGGCGGCTTTGGAGTCAGACCGGGACATGCGCCGCATCGGCATGCGCCGTATCGCGGAAATGCAGTATCGCGGGATGAGCGCGGACGATCGGGCGTTATTCGCCGCATATGCGCGTGGCGTCAATCGATTCATCGAAACGCACCGCGGCCGGTACCCGCTGGAGTTCACGCTGTTGGGCTACGATCCACGCCCGTGGACCACCGTCGATTCGCTGCTCGCCGCGCTGTATATGACGCGCGAGCTGACCCTAAGCTACCGTCTCGACCTGCGGCGCCGCGACCTCCTCACCGGAGGCGATGCGGCGAAAGTTCAGGCGTTGTTTCCGCCGTGGAGCGGCCAGGAAACCATGCCGGGATCGAACGCATGGGCGGTATCGGGAGCGCACACCGCCAGCGGCCGGCCGATTCTGGCCAACGATACGCACCTGCAATACTCGGCTCCGTCCACGTGGTACATGGTGCATCTGAAGGCGCCGGGACTGAATGTTACCGGCTTCTCCCTTCCTGGTCTGCCGGCGGTGATTATCGGCCATAATGAGCGCGTCGCATGGGGATTCACGAACCTGGGCTTCGACGTATGCGACCTGTACGAAGAGCGCTTCGATCAGCAGACCGGCCGTTATCTGTTCTCAGGGCACGTGGAGCAGGCGCGCCTCGAGCGCGATTTTATTCGGGTGAAAGGAGCGCGAACGGAAGAGCTGGACACGTGGGTGACGCGGCATGGGCCCATCATCGGGTCCGGCGACGGGCAGTTCTATGCGTTGCGCTGGACGGCTGCCGAGCCCGGCTCGTTCCACTTTCCCTTTCTCGCGATGGATCGGGCCGCGAACTGGACCGACTTCACCGCGGCGCTGGCGCAGTTCGTGTATCCGGACCAGAACGTTGTTTATGCTGACCGGGACGGCAACATCGGCTACCACGCCACGGGACTGCTCCCGATCCGCCGAGGGTGGGATGGCAGCGTGCCTGTTGACGGCAGCTCGGGGAACTACGAGTGGCAGGGCTTCATGCCCTTCGACGCACTGCCGTCAGCGTTGAATCCACCGTCGGGCCGCATTGTTACCGCCAACCAGAATCCATTCCCCCGCAACTTCAGCTACACGGTAAACGGTGTGTTCGCGGCGCCGTACCGATCGAATCAGATCCGGGCGCTGCTCAGCGCGCATGAGCGCTGGATACCCGAGCAAATGATCGAGGTCGAGAAGGACGTGTATTCCGGCTTCGCTATGTTCCTGGCGCGGCAGATTGTCGCCGCGTTCGATCGGCGGCATCCGGAAGACGTGGCGCTGGGGGACGCCGTGGCGACGCTGCGACGTTGGAATGGCCAGATGGAAATCGGACAGGGTGCGCCCATGCTGGTCGAGCTCGCTTTCAATCGGCTGCGTTTCCGCCTGGCGCAGGTCGCATCGCCCGGAAAAGGCGCGCTGTATGCGACGGAGATGAGTCCCGCTGTTGTGGAGAACATCCTGCGATCGGGGGCTCGCGGGTGGTTCGCGGACCCGGACGCTACGTTGCTGCGCTGTGCGTCGGAGGCGATCGACGAAGGCGCGAGATCGCAGGGCAGCCGCGTTTCGCGATGGAACTACGGCAAGTGGAATCAGCTTACGATCGTGCAGCCGGTGGACAGCCGCATTCCGCTTATCGGCAGCTGGTTCAATATCGGACCCGCGCTGATGAGCGGCGGCCCGGAAAGCGTGAAGCAGGTGCGCATGGAGCCGCGCATCGGGCCTTCCGAGCGGATGGTGGTGGATCTGGGCGATCCCGATCTGTCGCTGGCGGAGATCACCATCGGCCAGTCCGGTGAGCCGCTGTCGAGCCACTACAGCGATGAATGGCTGGCGTATTATTACGGCCACGGCCTTGGCATGCCGTTCCGCCGAGTCACTGCCGAGGATATCCTGCGCGTGCTGCCCGAGGGATCACGTTAGGCCGTTATCCAGGAGGTGAGATCGCGCTGCATCAGGGCGCTGAGGTTCAAAACATGAGGCCGATAATATTCAACAAGACGGGTGCGGTCGCTCGCCTTGAGCGTGATGCTCGACCGTTCGCGGTACGCGTGCCGGCGCACCAGGGACACAACCCCCGCCGGGGCGGCCCGCCGCAGCGCCTTCCAGATTCCTGACCTCTTCGCCAGCGCGGCAGCCCCGGTCGCGCGAGGAACCCACGATTCGTAATATCGTTTCGACATGTCCGGGGCGAACTCGCGCACGCCCAGGAACGCGAACACTCCGGCCAAAACCTCCGCCGGGCGGTCGCGAAAATCCTCGTACCAAATGACGTGCATATTCTCCGCGCCGACCGCCGCAATCCAGCGGCTGACCTGCTGGTCATAGAGCCCGTATTCGAGGAACGGGTACAGCGGGCCGAGCTGGCGCTCGCGCTCTCGGAACGCGGCCTCGAGGTGCCGGCTGAATGACCACCGGATCTCGCCGTTTCCGAGGTCCTGGAGGTATTGGGAAAAGGCGCGCTCGGCTGGGTCGCGCAGGACCGCTATGACCTTCGGGCGCCTCAGACGTTCGACGATCCGCGAGGGCGCTGTTGGCGACCACAGATAAGAGACGCTGCCTTCACCGATGGCCTGCCGGGCCCCGGCGCCGCGAAACAGGCACAGGTAGTCCTGCCACTCGACCGTGATTCCGCTGGGTAACTCGCCAGGTTCTCGGTTCGCAAGGCGCACATGCAGTTCATCGACTCGTCGCTGTATCCTCTCGCGATAACGCGGCTCGAAGTTGCGGGGCCGCACCTCGAGCGCAAAATAATTCGGCTCTTTTATAGGGCTCATGAACACGTCCGGGTGCTGGCCCAGATAGTTGCAGAGCGAGGTGGTGCCCGCTTTGGGCGCGCCGGCGACGAAGAAATTCGGAAGCGCCGGCATGGCCGACTCAGGCGCGCATGCGCACGCTGCTGCCCTGGCGGTCGCGCACCAGGATCCTGCCGCCTTTGACGAGTTCGAAGCGGCCGTCGCGCCAGCGCATGCGGCGGCTCAGATAGCTTGCCACCCAGACGCAGAAACCGAGCAGGTCTCGAACAGGGTAGAGCCACGGCCGCCGCAGGCATTCACGATCCCTCGTTACGCCCCAGCCAATCGCAACTGCTTCCGTCACGCGGTTCGCGAGAGACCAGACCAGGAGCGCACACGCGAGCACAGGACGATGCAACAGCAGGCCGCCAATCAGACCGATGATCCCCCATGGCACGGCATACGTGAACACCGTACCGAAGTGTCCCTTCGGGCGGGAGTGCCTGGTGCCCGTCGCCCAGCGCAGCTGCCGCTGCCACATCCTCGTGAAGCTCATCGCCGGCACGACGTGGGCGATGATCTCGCGCGACAGGGCCACGCCGTATCCGCGCGCCGCGATGAGATTGCCGATGACGAAATCGTTGGAGAAGTAGTCGCCCAGCACCTCATAGCCGCCGATCGCGTTCAGCGCATCGCGCCGGACCGCGATGGTGGGACCCAGGCCGAATTTCATGCCCTCCAGCAGGTTCGCGGAGAGCACCCCGGCGCTCATTTCGACGCTCATGCCGATGGCGTCCATGTTCGACCAAAACGTGCCGGTATTGAGCCCGCGATAAAGACAGGTCACCATGCCGCATTGCGGATCGAGCAGCGGCGGGGCCAAGGCGCGCAGGTACTCGCGGTCCACCTCGACATCGCTGTCGCTGGTGATGAGGTAGTCATATCGCGCCACCTCGGCCATAGCCGCGAAAGAAAAGGCGGGCGGATTCGGCCAGGGGGGCTCGCCGGTGATCAGAATTCTCGACGGGACCTCGGGGTGGCGGTCACAGACGCGGCGCGCAATGGGCAGCGCGGCGTCGTCCTCGTGGTCCACAGCGAACAGGACTTCGAACTTCGGGTAGTCCTGGTTGAAAAAGCTTTCCAGATTGCGCTCCAGCCGCGGCTCGATGCCGTGCAGCGGCTTCAGGATCGATAGGGGGGGAAGCTCGGCAGAAGGGAGAGCGCGGGCCCTGCGTTCCTGTTCCGCGGCCTGGGCGCGAAATCGGCGCGCGCCAGCGAGGGCGATGGCCAGCGTGACCGTGGAGCTGAGCGTTCCTACGGCCGCAATGCCCAGGAAGACAGCAGCGATCAATCAGACGGTCTCCATGACCGGAACGCCGTTGTCAGCGTAAATCACGCGCGATCCTTCGGGGGAGAAGCGGAACGGCATCTCGCGCAAGTCGGCCAGCGCGGCGCGCAGGCGCTCCTGGCGGCGCGGCTCACAGTACAGCAGCAGGAATCCGCCGCCGCCGGCGCCGAGCACTTTCCCGCCGGTTGCGCCCGCGGCCATGGCGCGCTGATACGTGCTCTCCACGAGGTCGTTGCTGATGCCGCCGGCCAGCTCGCGCTTCAGCCGCCAACCCTCGTTCATCAGCTCGCCGCAGGCAGTGAAGCAATGCCGAAGCAGCGCCGTACGGAACTCTTCCGCGAGGGCGGCCATCTCGCGCACGCGCGAGAACTTCGCCTCGTCGGCCATGTTGCGGGCCTGTTCTTCCAGAATGTCGCTCGCCTGCCGCTCCTGGCCGAGGTAGAACATGAGCAGCCGTTGTGAGAATTCCTGCTCCGCTTCCGGCGGCAGAAGGATCGGGTCAACAGAGACACTCTCGTCGGGGTAAAAGCGGATGAAGTTCATTCCGCCATAAGCCGCGGCATACTGATCCTGTTTACCGATCGGCTGGCCCAGGCGGCCGATCTCGACCTCGCAAGCCGAGCGGGCCAGTTCCTCGGCGGTTGCGGGCTCGCCGTACCAGGCGCGCAGCGCGTGTAACAGTCCGACGGTGAAGGAACTGCTCGACCCGAGTCCGCTGCCGGCGGGCACGTCGGCGAAGCTGGCGATCTCCATGCCCTTCGGGATCTGCCGCCAGAGCAGGCACTCGCGGACGATGGGATGCTGAATGTCCTCCACCCGGTCCACATCCTCGGTCCGCGAGTACTTGATGCGGATCCGGGAATGGAAATATGGGTGGATGGCCAGGTACATGTACTTGTCGATGGTGGCGCTGACCACGGCGCCGCGCTCGCGGCGGTAGAACTCCGGCAGGTCGCTGCCACCGCCGGTAAAGCTGATGCGGAACGGTGTCCGGACGACGATCACGCCAGATGCGCCTCCAGCGCCGCGAGCCCGGCGGGCGTGCCCATATCGAAGAACGTCGCGCCGGTTACGACGGCCCTCGCCTGGCGAGTCGCAATCAGTTGTGGCAGGACCTCTTCTTCAAAGGAGCAGGCGCGGCCGGGCGGGATGAGGTCCACTACTTCGCGGCGCAGCACGGCGACACCTGCATCCACGTGCCCGCCTGAGGGCGCACGCTTGGAGTAGCCGACGACCAAACCATCATCCGCGACCCGGAGATTGCCGGATCTTCCAGCCGGCGCTGCGACGACGTGGAACAGGCCGGTGGCCTGCCTGACCAGAGCGGCATAATCGATATCCAGCAACGTATCGCCATTCACCAGCACGAACTGCGGCTCGAGCATGTCCGCCGCGTTCCGCAGCGCCCCGCCGGTGCCCAGCGGCGTCGGTTCATAGGAATACCGAATCTCCACGCCAAACCGCGCGCCGTCGCCCAGGTGTTCCTCGATCTGCTCCCCGAGCCATCCAACAAGCAGCAGAAAGCGGCGGAAACCCGCCGCGGAAAGCAACTCGATCTGATGCTCTATGAAGGGACGGCCGCGCACCAGCAGCATGGCCTTGGGAATGGTCTCGGTATGCGGCCGCATGCGCGTGCCCAGACCGCCCGCCAGAATCACGGCCTGAATCATGATTTATTCGACCGGCGTTTTGTCCGCGATCAGCTTCTGGATATCGGCCAGGAACTCGTCCACCGTTTTCACGCCCTGGTCAGCGTGACGCCGATTGCGCACCGATACCGAATCGCTCTGTGCTTCCCGATCGCCGACCACGAGCATGTAGGGGACTTTCTGAAGCTGCGCCTCGCGAATCTTCAGATTCACCTTTTCCTTGCGATCATCCACCTGCACGCGCAGCCCGGCCGCTTTCAGCCGCTCGCCGATCTGGTTCGCGTATTCGAGCTGCCGGTCCGTGATGGGCAGAACGACAGCCTGAACGGGCGCGAGCCATACCGGAAAAGCGCCGGCATAATGCTCCAGCAGAATGCCGAAGAAGCGTTCCACCGAACCGAACAGCGCGCGGTGCACCATCAGAGGCTGGTGCTTCTTTCCGTCCTCGCCGACGTATTCCAGCCCAAAGCGGCGCGGCAGGGTGAAATCGAACTGCACCGTCGAGAGCTGCCATAACCGCCCGATCGCGTCCACCAGCTTGACGTCGATCTTCGGCCCGTAGAATGCGGCCTCATCGGCCATCACCTTCGCCTCTATTCCCAGACGATCGACGGCCTTGCGCAGCGCGCCCTCGGCCAGCTGCCACTGTTCGGGAGCGCCGTCGTATTTCCCGCTGGCGCCGTTGTCCCAGGTAGAGATCTCCGCCTGATACTGCTCGAAGCCGAAGGTCTTCAGCACGTCGCGGGCGAATTCGAGGCAGCTGACGATCTCGTCCTCGATCTGCTCCGGCGTGCAGAAGATATGCGCGTCATCCTGTGTGAACCCGCGTACGCGGAGCAGTCCGTGCATCACACCCGAGCGCTCGTAGCGGTAGACCGTGCCCAGCTCGCCGAGGCGCACCGGCAGCTCGCGATAGCTGCGCAGCTTGTCCCGATAAATAAGGATGTGCCCCGGGCAGTTCATCGGTTTGAGCTGGTATTCGGCGTCGTCCAGCTCCATGGGCTTGAACATGTTCTCGCTGTAGAAGTTGGCGTGCCCGGAGGTCTTCCACAGGTCAAGCCGCATCACGTGCGGCGTGTAGACGAGCGAGTAGCCGCGCGCCAGATACTGGTCGCGCATCCAATCCTCCATCAGCTTGCGAACGATCCCGCCTTTTGGATGGAAGAAGATCAGGCCTGGGCCGGCCAGTTCCTGGATGCTGAAAAGGTCGAGCTCCTGGCCGAGCTTGCGATGATCACGTTTCTTCGCTTCCTCCAGCCGCTCCAGGTATTCCGCCAGCTCCTTCCTGTTAAAGAACGCCGTGCCATAAATGCGCTGCAGCTGGGGCCGGTGCTCGTCACCCTTCCAGTAAGCGCCGGCGATCGAAAGAAGTTTGAACGCCTTGAGCTTGCCCGTCGAGGGCACGTGCGGGCCGCGGCAGAAATCGATGAAGTTCGGGCCCAGCGTGTACTCGGAGAAGATCTCACCGGCGCGCTCCTCGATCAGCTCGCGCTTCATCCAGTCGTCGGCGTATTTGCGAAGACCCTCGGCTTTAGGCGTCATGACGCGGTCGAACGGCAGATCTTTGGCCTGCAGCTCCGCCATGCGCTTTTCAATCCGCTCGAGGTCCTCGGGAGTAAACGGCGTCTCGCGCTGGAAATCGTAATAGAAGCCCGTGTCTGTGGGCGGGCCGATGCCCAGCTTCGTCTCCGGGAACAGTTCCAGCACCGCGGCGGCGAGCAGGTGCGCGGTCGAGTGCCGGTACACCTGAAGCGCCTCGGGGTTTTTCGTGGTCAGGATCTGGACCGTGGCGTCTTTTTCCAGCGGGCGCTTTAGGTCGTACAGATCGCCGTTCACCCGCGCCACAATGGCGTCGTCGGCCAACCGTGGGCTGATGGATTTCGCCACCTCCAGGGGAGTGGTCCCCTGAGGAACGCTCTGGCTGCTGCCGTCGGGCAGAGTAATGCTGATGCTGGAACTCATCGCCTGAACCTTCAGGTTAACAGGCAATCGCTCCAGTTTCAGCGTTCAGGCCTTGCCGGCGGTCGCCGCTTCGGTCCTGACCCAGGCCCCCTTTTGCGAGCTCTCCTGAACCTTGGCCAGCAGCTGCATGCCCCACAGCCCGTCGGCGAAGGTCGGGTAGTCCACCGGCGCGGATTTGTCGGCGACTCGCGCGTAGAACCGCTTGAACACCTGCTTGTGCGTATCGTCGTAGCCTTCGCTGTGGCCGCCCGGGTAATCGGCGTACTTCGCAGCCGCGGGATCGAGCAGCGACGGATCCTTCAGGATCAGCCGGTTCGGCGTGTTCCGCTCGCCCACCCACAGCTGATCAGGCTGTTCCTGGTTCCACGCGACGCCCGCTTTCGTACCGTAGATCTCGATGGCGAACTTGTTCTTGCAGCCGGCGGACATCTGGCTGACGGTGAACGCCCCGCGGGCGCGGTCGCCCAGGTGCAGCAGCACCGCGCCGAAATCGTCGGTGTCGATCGGGACCTCGGTGTAGTCGCCAGGCTTCATCGTTTTGCCGGCGAAGGTCTCAATCTCGCCCTTCGGCTTCTTGCGCGTGTTGTGGAAGGTCTGCAGGTCAGCGCACACGGCCGTGATCTTCAGGCCGGTCAGGTGCTGGATCAGATCCATCCAGTGCGAGCCGATGTCGCCCATCGCGCGCAGCGCGCCGTTCTCTTTGGAATCGATGCGCCAGTTCCAGTCCGTGTCGTACAGCAGCCAGTCCTGCGAATAGGTTCCCTGAACAATCAGGATCTCGCCCAGTTCGCCGTGCTCGATCATGCGCCGGATTTGCTGGACCACCGGGTAGTAGCGCAGATTGTGCTCCACGCAGTTCGCCAGCCCCTTCTTCCCGGCCGTAGCGACGAGGTCCTTCGCTTCATCCACGGAAACGGTCAGCGGCTTCTCGCAAAGCACGTTCTTGCCGGCCTCCAGCGCCGCCTTCGCGACGGGATAGTGCAAAACGTTGGGCGTGACCACGTGAACGGCTTCGATCTCCGGGTTGGCCAGGATCTGGTGGTAATCGGCGGTCGCCTCGGGAATGCCGTTTGCGTCGGCGAAGTCGCGGGCCATCTGCTCGGTTATGCTGGCCACCGCCGCGATGTCCACGTTGCCCAGCCGTCGAATCCCTTCGGCGTGGGTCTTGCCCATAAAACCGGTGCCGATAAGAGCCGTTTTGATTCTGCGCATTGGTTGCTTATGTCTCCACATGAATTCTATCTGAATCGCCCTGGCGGAGTGCGTGTTCTCGAAACTTTGATCCCGGCCGGGGCATCTGCTTAGCAGGAAGGGTAAGAAGAAGATGCTGCCGGCACGAATCGGAGAGTCAATACATCCTGCGTGGGACCGCACCGCGAGCGTGGTGGCAGTCAGACTCCACCCGGCTCTCGAGCAGGCCACAGCGCTCTCTCGCAGCGTTGCCAGCCTGATTGCCTTCACGCTCCGGCCCATCGCCGTTGCCGTCCTCGCCTGCGGCATGTGGCGGCTCGGAATTGACCTGGGCTGGACCCAGGACTTCTTCGTTTCGCAGGGGCTGCTCTCGCATTGGCAGGTGTGGATCGCGATGTCGCTGGCCCTGTATTTCGCCGCCGGTTTTCTGTCTCGCCTGACAGGCGTCAGCGAAGACTCATAACCCGCGATTCCGGGGAGAAAACGCGTCCTCTTCTGTTATCCTTGTCGATAAAGGGCGTCTTCCTCAGCCATGGCTTACCGCACCAGATCCCGGATGGGCGTCTTTTACACCCCCGGTTTTCCGCCAGTGGTGAAATGGCTGCTCATTTCAAATTCCGCCATTTTCATCCTGTGGTACTTTACCCAGCTCATGGGCGTCGGCCGCGCCTGGGATTACCTCGAGTTGATGCCCGCGGCGGTGGTGAAGCTTTTTTTTGTTTGGCAGCTGGCCACCTACATGTTCCTGCACGGCGGCTTCTGGCACATCATCTGGAACATGCTCGCGCTGTGGATGTTCGGCGCCGAACTGGAGCAGATGTGGGGCGCCCGGCGGTTCCTCAACTTCTACCTGACCTGCGGGATCTTCGCCGGCCTCTGCGTGGTGGTCCTGAATTACGCTCTGCCGTGGGGTAACCCGACATCCTCCACCATCGGCGCTTCGGGCGCCATCTTCGGCATTCTCATGGCGTACGCCGTGCTCTTCCCCACACGGGAGATCCTGCTGGCCTTCATCATCCCCATTCAGGTGCGATGGTTCGTCCTGATCATCGGCGTGGTCACGTTCATGATGTCCTTCCAGCCGGGTTCCGGGGTCAGCAGCTTTGCGCACCTCGGAGGCCTTCTCGCCGGCTGGCTGTGGCTGAAAAAACCCCGCAGCGCGAATGTCAATGTTTTCGGTCCCGTTCAGCAAAGCTTTCGGCACTGGCAACGGCGCCGGGCCCGGAAGAAGTTCGACGTGTGGATGCGCAAACACGGCGGCGGCCTGCAGTAAGCCTCGCCGAAACGGCGGCCTGGGCGATTACGTCAGTAGTTTTGGTATAGTTCGCTCAAAGCAGCTCATGAAGAACGTCCTTCGCCTCCCCATCCTCCTCGCTGTACTCTGTCTCGGTCTCGGCACGGTTGCGCTGCTGCTGGCCCAGGAGCAGGGCCCGCAGAGCGACTCTTCCGAAACGGTGGCCAAACCACGGCGGCCCGCGACCGAGAACGGCGAGCCTGCGCCGCCACCCGAAGAGCAGAAGATTCCATCCGAGTTCAAGAAGCAGAAGGAGGTGGCGCCGGAAGCCACGTTCCGCAGCGACGTGAATACGGTCACCGTGGACGTCGCCGTGCTGGACAGCAAAGGCCACTTCATTCCAAATATTCCGGGCGGCAACTTCCGTGTCCTGGAGGACAATGTCCCGCAGAAGATCGAGTCCTTCAGCAAGGGCGAAGCGCCGATGACCGTGTGCATGCTGATCGAGTTCGATAACCGCTTCATGCAGTATTGGAGCAACACCTGGTATCAGACACTGATGGCCGCGTACGGTTTTGCACAGACGCTCAAGCCGGAAGACTACGTCGCGGTCGTGGCTTATGACATGAAGCCGGAGATCCTCTCCGACTTCACCACCGACCGTCAAAAGACGTACGAAGCGTTGTCCCGCCTGCGGATCCCTGGGTTCTCTGAAGCCAACCTCTTCGACGCCCTGGTGTTTACCGAAGAAAGAATGCAGGACATCGAAGGACGAAAAGCCATCCTGCTGCTCTCGACCGGCGTCGATACCTTCAGCAAGCTCACCTTCGACAAAGCGCGCAAGGCAATTCAGGAGAACGGCGTTCCCATCTATTCCTTCGGTCTGATGCAGGCCCTGCGCATCATGATGGAGCCTTACATGAGCGGTGCTCAGGAGATCGGATTTCTCCAGGCCGACAATCAGTTAAAGACCTTCTCGAAAGAGACTGGCGGCCAGGCATTCTTCCCTCGCTTCTACGGCGAGTTCCCCTCCATCTTTCGCGCCATCTCCGACGCTCTGCGGAATCAGTACACGCTGACCTATCACCCCACCAATCAGGCTCGCGATGGCACATATCGCCACATTCGCGTGGAACTGGTCAATCCGGCCACCAACGAACCGCTGCGCGTGGTGGATGAAAAAGGCAAGCCGCTGAAGTATCAGATCGTCGCCAAGCAGGGCTACAAGGCCCCGCACGAAGTCGAGTAGCGAAAACACTCGCTGGCGGATTTGTTTCGTTTCCCGCGCATATACATCGCGCCGCCGGAGTCAAGCGCTCGATTTCCCGCGACAGCAATTCGATACGAACGTGTTTGACAGACTCGTTTCGATCCTGTTACCTTCGCGTTGTCTCACCACACATGACTGAAGCTGCCGCCGCATTCTCCAAAGCCAGAATTCTGATTGTGGACGACAACCGTATGGGCCTCGTGGCCCGCAAACATGTCCTCGAGGAAGTCGGTCATGAGGTGTCCATCGCGCAAAGCGCCCATGACGCCCTCGCTCGCTTCCGTTCGGAGCCGTACGATGTCGTCGTGACCGATTTCAAGATGCCGCAGATGACCGGTGTCGACCTCATAAGAGACATGCGCGCTGTGAACCCGGAGGTGCCCATCGTACTGATCTCCGGGTTCACCGACGCGCTCGGCCTCGATGAAGAAACCACGGGCGCCGACGCGGTAATCCAGAAGAGCCACTCCGAAGTGCAGACGCTGGTGCGCACGGTCACACGCCTGCTCAACCGGGCGAAGAAGAAACCTCCAAAGAAGCAGCCGCCCTCCGCGCCGCCGAACGCCCGCCGCCGCGGATCGTAAACGCAGTGCAACCCTGCGGGTTGCGGGACGCGGCAGGATCTATAGTAGTTTCAGATGCGCTCGTTGCGCTCCGTCCTGCTGTTCCCGATCATCATCGTTGCCGTCGCGGCCGCCACCAGTAGAGCCCCGCGCATGCCGGCTCCGGGCCGCCCCAGCGCCGCGGCGCAGCGCTG
>DASRCB010000051.1:0-6312 GCA_035653295.1 Bryobacteraceae bacterium | reverse complement strand
GCGCCGGTTAAGACGCCCAGCGGTTGCAAACTACGCAACGAACAACGAATCGAACAATCTGCTCAGCCTGGCCAGCCTTCGCATTACGATCTTCGCAAAGCCGCAAAGAGCTGGATACGGAAGTTGTTGATTCGATTCGTGCGATTCCGCGTGACTGGCCCAGAGGGCCTGCCCCTCAAGACCCTAGATAGGTTTCGACCTCTCGCTGAAGCAGGTCCAGGGGGAGGGTACCGTTGCGCAGAACCATATCATGAAAATCGCGGACATCGAACTTCGGGCCGAGTTTCTGCTCGGCTTCGCTGCGGAGCTGACGGATTCGCAACTCGCCCATTTTGTACGAGAGCGCCTGGGCGGGCATGCTGATGTAGCGGTCGATTTCCAGAACCGACTCCTCGGGCGCGTGCGCGGCGAAGTAGTCGATGGCCTGCTGCCGAGTCCAGCCGAGCTCGTGAATTCCGGTGTCGACGACCAGGCGCACGGCCCGAAAGCGCTCGCTGGCCAGCTGCCCATAACGGCTGTAGGGATCTTTGTAGACGCCCAGCTGCGTGCCCAGCGACTCGGCGTAAAGCGCCCACCCTTCGGTGTAAGCGCTGTTCATGTAGAACTTCCGAATATCGGGCAGGTCCCCCAGCGCATGCGCCAGGCTGATCTGGAACACGTGCCCCGGAACGGCCTCGTGCAGCACCAGCGACTCCTTGTCGTACTTCACCTGCTTCTCCGGTTCGTACGTGTTCAGGTTGAACCAGCCGGGGGTGCTGAGGTCGGGCGAAGGCGCCTGCGCGTTCGTGGCTTCCGAGGCCTCGCGGTCCGCGGGAATCGCCCGCACCCCATACAGCAGCGCAGGAATGTGGCGGAACTGGTTCGGCAGCTCGGGCTCGATGATCCTGGCGATATTGCGGCAGAAGACCAGCATCTCCTCTTTACTGTGGAAGTGCTGCTGCGGATCGTTCTTCATTTTCTGCTGGAACTCGGCCAGCGTGCCCTGGAACCCCGTGTCGGCCACCAGCTTCTGCATCTCCGCCTCGATGCGCGCCACTTCCTTCTCGCCGAGACTGTGGATCTCTTCCGCCGAAAGCGTCGTCGTAGTCATGCGCCGGATCAGAATGGCGTACGCCGCGCGCCCGCCCGGAATGGAGCTCAGGCTGTCCGATGGCCGCTCCTTCGGGGCGTAGGTGGTTTCCAGATAATCGTGCAGTTTGCGCCAGGACGGCAGGAACTCGTTCTGATACGCGGCAACCGCCCGCGCGTGCAGGCGCTGCTGTTCCGCCACGGGCATGTTCGAGGGGAAGCGCCGAAATGCCGCGAGCAGAAGCGTGTGCTCCGCATCCTGGTTCATCTGCGTCGTGAGCTGCGTCAGCACGCGATCCACGACAATCTTCGGCTGCATCATGCCGCGCGCGATCGACTCGTCCAGAATGGCGAGGTTCTGGTTGACGTACTCCGGCGTTTTCTCCAGCCGCGCCAGGATGTTCTCGTAATCGTGGGCGGTGTGCGCGGGCATGCGATCGATCAGCGTATAAACGCGGTTGTGAAACCCGAACAGCTGGCCGACGCGGAGCAGATGCGTTTCCACGTCATCGGACTCGAGGCGCAGGCGAAAGTCGTAGCGCACCAGATCGGCGGTGAGGCGATTCTGACCTGACAGGCTCGCCTCCGGGAACCGGCTCAGCATGGCCAGCCGCTGTTGCAGATGCTCGCGTCGCAGCTCGCGGCCGGCTTTGGACCAGTCCGTCCAGCGGTCGTCGTATTCGTGATGGCCGGTCAGGGTTGCGAATTCCGGATTGTCGCGGAGCTCTTGTTCGAAGGTGTCTTTGAAGAACTGATCGATGGATTGCGCGGCGCAGGTGAGCGGCGCCGCGAGCAGGAGGACGGCGAGCCAGCGGATCACTCTGCGATCTTACCCGACGCGCCCTCGTTCGGTTCCCAGAGGACCTCGGCAACGCCGAGCCGGTGATTGGCCCCGCGGCTCCACACGAACAGCGCGTCGCTGAGGCGGTTGAGGTAGCGCAGCGATTCGTCCGGGATCGGCTCTTCGCGCCCCATACGCACCAGCAGGCGCTCGGCGCGGCGGCACACGGTACGGCAGACGTGCAGCTCGGCGCTGACTCGCGCGCCTCCTGGGAGCACGAACGAGCGGAGCGGCGGCAATTCGGCGTTGGCCCGATCGATTTCCTGCTCCAGCTGCGCGGTGTCGGCGGCGGTGATGCGCGCCTGCTTCGGGTGCAGATCCTCAGGCAAAGTAGCCAGCAGCGAGCCCAGGTTGAACAACTCGTGCTGGACTCGGCGCAGGATGCCGGCGAGTTCCGCGAGCTTCGGCTCGGCGGAGGCGCTGAGCTGCGCCAGCCCAAGTAAGGCGTTCAGCTCATCGACGGTTCCGTAGCACTCAATGCGGGCGGAGTCTTTGGGGAGGGTCTGGCCGCCCGCGAGGTGGGTTTGCCCGCTGTCCCCCTGGCGCGTGTAGATGCGGTTGAGTGCGATACGCGGCTGGTCGAAGCCGGGGTCGGGCATGAAGATATTGTCGCGTGGACGAGGCGCATGAGCTACGGGCGCGTCGAGCAGCCATGCCGATTGCGAAAAAGGGCGCGCGGAACACATGCGAATCCGATCCGATGATTACTTGCGCAGCGCAGCGGTCCAGTTCTGGATCAGGTGAATGGGCTGCCGCGACGTCGGCGTAGTGGGCTCCAGGATAAGAAACCGGCGGTCGCCGGTTACATCATACTGGTTCACCGTAGCATCGACATCGCGTGCCGAAAGGGTAGTCTGAAACAGCACCCGCGGTGAGGTGGCGTCTGGTTCGTTGCCGTTGGCCGCTACCGGAGTCGACATCATCCTGCCGTCCAGAGACAAATAAAACAATTCCTTCCCATCACGTCTCCACACCGGCTGTGCACCGCCATTTACAGATACCTGCCGCTTCGCTGTTAGCTCGGGCAGACGTGCGAGGTAAACCTCCCATCTGCCACCTTCCGCGGAGTCGAAAGCAAGCCAGCGCCCGTCGGGCGAGAAACGCATCTGGTCGGTTGTGTTATCGAGGGGAAGCTTCCGTAAGGCCGCGTCCTGAAAGGAATATAACGTTTTCACATCGCCACCGTCCAGGATGGCAGCCACTTTAGAGTCGGGACTGATGTCCGACGTCCAAATAAATCGATGCGGCGCCGCGGTGAAGATGAGTTTCGGCTCCTCCAGCTCAACGGAGCGTTCGTAGATCGCGTTCCTCCGGGAATCCCAACCGGGATGATTCACGGAATAGAGCACATGACGAGAGTCTGAGAACCACACCGGGTCGGAACAACCCTCATACAAGTCGAGTCCTGAGCAGAGCACCGAAGTAGCGCCATTTTTCAGGTTCAGCAGCAGAATGCCATTCGGATCCGGTCCTCGACCGAACCAGGGCTGCGAGATTTCGAGAGCAACGTAGGTCCCGTCCGGAGAAATCGCCAATTGACGGTACGGTCCCGCCGCCAGGGGCGCCTCTGACCGCTCTCCCGCTCGCCGGAACCAGACGGGGCGCGCCTGTTGTACAGGCGGAAGATCATAGTAAGCTAACGATCCCACTTCCGATACGCTCAGCGTATTGGTTCGTCCCGATGTAAACCCGACGTTGTCGGCTATCGTAAGCTCGTCGGTGCCAACACTGCCACGGGAGGGATCAAACGTCCGAGCCACCAGTGCCCGGCCGCGGAGGAAAAGAACATAACCCTCCAAACTGTACAACGGGCGCGGAGCGCCCTTAAGCAGCAATGACCGTTCGCCCGATGTCAGCGACGCGATGTAGGCGTCTCCGACGGCGCCGGGAATCCAACGGGTGACCAGGTATTTTTGGAGACCTGGCAGTAATTGGGGATAAATGAGGCGCGCGTCGCTGGTTTTGGCGACCAGTGTGGCAGCCGCGCCCCTCGGATCTGTCCGCCAAATTGCGCCCTTCGCGGAGAAGAGGATGACGCCCTCCGATCCCCAGCTTCCCCCTTGGCTGTCTTCAGCTTGCGCCAGGACCTGTGAGATACTCCCCGCAGCCGAGATACGTTTCAGCTGATTTCGAGTGAAGAAACCAATGTCTGTGGACTCGGGAGACCAAAACGGCGAAGCGGCGTCCTCCGTGTCGTTTAGCCGGCGAAAGTCAGTCGAATGCAGAGACTGTACCCAGAGACTGTACCTGCCATTCCCATCCGGGGCGGCGACGGCAATACTCTTCCCGTCCGGTGAAATGGCGACGTTTGGTCTAAACACATTGATGGCGTCGACTCCGGGCGGCGGTTGGAGAATACTTCGTAAGATTTCGCTCTGATGCGCCGTCGAGTTCCCGGACCGCCATACCATTGCGACCACAATTGATATGGCCGCCATCACAGCAGCCCCAGCAACTGCCGAGAGCCAGGCGCGGCGATTGCGCGCATGGACACGATCATGTGCGGCTGCTTGTATCCAGCGCAGGTTTTCGGACGCGTCGCGCATGTTCTGCAGGCGGTCTTCCGGATCCTTTGTCAGACAGAATCCGATCAAACGGTCCAGCGCCGGCGGGACGGCCGGGTCGACGGTTGCCGCGGGTTCGGGCGCGCGATCCAGAATCGCCGCGATCACCTGCACCCGATTTTCGGCCGCGAATGCTCGCCGCCCCGTGCACATTTCGTACAGGACCGCGCCGAAGGAAAAGACGTCGCTTCGAGGGTCCAACGACCGCCCCTGCACCTGCTCTGGAGACATGTAAGGCAGGGTGCCCAGCAGTGTCCCCGCTCCCGTCAGCCCGGTGTCGGACGTTTCACTGTCACCCTCCTGGTGTGTCGCCACTTTCGCCAGCCCGAAGTCCAGCAGCTTCGCGCCGGACCTGGTCAACATGATGTTGCCGGGCTTGAGATCCCGGTGCAGAATGCCTTTGCGGTGGGCCGCCGCCAACGCGTCTGCGATTTCGATTGCGTATCGCAGAGTCTCGTTGATACGCAAGGGCCCCCTTGCGAGGCGCTCACTGAGCGGCTCGCCCTCGAGGTATTCCATAACGAGATAGTCGATGCCATTCTCGTGTCCGATATCGTGCAGCGTGCAAATGTGCGCGTGGTTCAGCGCCGATATCGCCTCCGCTTCACGTTTAAAGCGCAGCCGGAAATGCGGCGTCGTCGAGAGATGCGGCGGCAGGACCTTGATGGCGACATCGCGCTTCAGGCGGGAATCGCGCGCTCGCCATACCTCGCCCATTCCGCCGCGGCCGACGCGTTCCAGCAACTGGAAATTCCCGAGCTTTGCGCCGGGCCGCACTACGGACGGCAGCGGCGAAGTGTCCAGAAACGACCCCCCGGCCTGCTCCAACAGAGATTGCACCTCGGCTCGAACCTGCGCATCGGGGCAGGCGCGGGCCAGGAACTCGGCGCGCTTTTCCGGGGCCTCGGCCAGCGCCGCATGATACAGCTCGTCGACTTTCTTCCAGAGTTCAGCCTGCATGGGCTATTCCGTTCGTTGAATCGCGACGACATCGCTGAGCCTCTGCCCCCGCGCGAGGGCCAGCCAGCGGCCATCGGGACTTGTGGCGAAGCGAAAGATCGAGCCTTCGCCAAAATTCGTCACCTTCCATGCCGGCCCGCGGTCGACGGGCCGCGCCCATACGTTCACCGACCCATCGACCGCTGCGACGTACATCAGCGCCGTTCCATCATGTGTCCACCGAACGTCTTCGGGACCTGGCGCATCCACAAACGCGACGGGAGAGCCGCCGGAAGAAGGAATCACGGCGAAGCGATAGCCGTGCTTTACGGGGTCGAAGACGAGGAACGCGATGCGTGTCCCATCAGGCGAGACATCGAAATGCCAGGGGTACGTCGGCGTCTCTGAAAGCCTGACCGCAGGTCCTCCTTCCGCCGGCATTCTCATCAGCAATCGCTTTCCCGAACTGATCGATATGTAGTAGATCCAACGGCCGTCGGGCGAATAGCGGCACTCCATGTCCGAATCACCAACAGATATCTGACGCGGTTCCCCACCTGCAGTGGGCACGCGCCACAGATTCTGACCGCCGCCCTGCATCGAGCCGAAAAGGATGAAGCGCCCATCCGGTGACGCCGTGCCGAAATGATTGCGGGCCTTCATGTTCGTAATCTGCCGGCGATTCCGCCCCTCGGCATCGATCAGCCACAGATCGCCACTGCCGCTTACGAGCGACGAATAAAGGATACGATCGTCCGGCGTCCAATCCAGCGAATCCATGCCGTCCCAGGTGGAATTCACCGAGGTGATAGCGCGGGCCATGCCGAACCTGCCCGGACGCACGGCCTGCATAACCCAAAGCGAGCTCATGACCTCGGTGCGGGATGTAACGAGTGTCCG
>DASRCB010000050.1:0-16338 GCA_035653295.1 Bryobacteraceae bacterium | reverse complement strand
CGGCAGCGGCGCCGCAGTCGACACCAAGGTGGCCCACTCGGGCAAGAACTCGATTCGCTTCGAGAATTTCACACCCGAAAACCCAGTCTGGCTCGAGCAGCCTCTACGCGTACAGCGCTGGCGCTCGTACCGCCTGCGTTGCTGGGTAAAGACCGAGAATGCCGCGCCGGGCGCTCCTTTCCATGTCTGGGCGCGCGCAAAGGATGGACGGGACCTGGCGTACATGGAGCCCGTTCTGCCGTCGACCAGCGGATGGAAGGAGCTCATCTGGCACTTCAACAGCTGGTATGCGGAGAGCGTCGACTTGGGGATTGGTATCGAGGAAGGCCGCTCGGGCACAGTATGGGTGGACGACGTGCAGGTGGAAGAGACCGGATTGGTGAACGTACTTCGCCGTCCCGGCACGCCCGTCACGGTGCGGAACGACGCCACCGGCGAGGTTTACCAGGAGGGTCGCGACTTTGCTCCCATGGCAGACCCGAACCTGAACTTCCGCTGGGACCACGACGGGCCCGCCATCCATCTGCTGACGGGCAGCCGTATCCACGACGGAGACCGGCTCCGCGTCGACTACTACCACGGAACCACCATCTACCGCGATCAGGTCCCCATCGATATGTCCGAGCCGGCCGTATATGAGATCTGGCGGCGGAACGTGGCCCTCCTCGCAAAGAAGCTTGCGCCCAGGAAGTACTTCCTCAGCATGGACGAAGTGCGCGTGGGAGGATTCTGCCAGGCGTGTAAACGCCGGCGCCTGTCCATGGCGCAGATCCTCGGGGATTGTGTTACCCGCCAGTTTCAGATGATTCGAGACGTAAACCCGAAGGCGGAGGTGTGGGTGTGGTCCGATATGTTCGACCCGAACCACAACGCCCGGGAGCAGTACTACCTCATCGACGGCAGCTTTCGCGAGACGGTGCAATATATCCCGAGAGAGCTGCACATCGCCTGCTGGTATTACGAGAAACGAGATCTGAGCCTGTCGTTCTTTTCAAAGCTGGGCTATCACACGCTTGGCGCCGCTTACTACGATGCCGACGATCTGACAAACCCGCGGGGCTGGATGGAATCCCTCGCCCGCACGCCGGGAGCGGAGGGAATCATGTATACGACCTGGGAGAACAAGTACGGCCTGCTCGGGCCTTTCGGCGACCTTGTGGCCGGAAGTGGGCTGGCGCCTGGCCGCTGAGGGATCCTGAGCACGAACCACGTCGGTTGAGCGTTTTTGCGACAGACGATTCGCTGCGAGCAGTGCATGGCACGAACCTGATCGGACGATCGCGCAGCGGAGGGCTCGTCGACGGGACGCATCCGAACGACCTCGGTTTTGAGTGGATGGCCGAGGGCCCCGCTGCGCGCCTCTCGAGCCTGCTGACTCCGGCGCGGTGACAAACGGGCGGCCGCTCCTGATGACGATTACCTGATTCACCAGGCTGGGAGTGACCTGCCCCGGGCATCGCCGCGCCGTTCAGGCCCGAGCGCGCCCGGGGCGCCGCCGACGTTCGTGATTACGCGTGCGCGTGGACGTTCAGGGCGTCGCGGTTGACCGAGCTTTCGCCGATATCCGTGAGCTTCTGGTCCGCCGCTTTCTCTTCCATCAACGTTTGCTCCAGCAGCCGTCCCGCCTCGTAGTTACCCAGCAGATGGGCCCAGTTGCGGAGCGAGCCATACACCGCCATCTCGTAGTGCTCCACTTCGTTTCCGGCGACAATGAGGGCGGCGTCCAGAAGCGGTGAGCGATCTATGTCGCCGATCATCTTGTCGCCGGCATCGATCAGCTCGCGGATGACCGGGTTCTTCTCGGCCTCGGCTTTCTTCTTTAAAGAGGTGAAAATCTCTTCCAGCCGCAGAGCGTGCGTTCGGGTCTCATCCAGATGCTGCTCGAAGGCGCGGCGCAACTCGGTGGAAGTGGAGGCCTGAGCCATTTTCGGAAGCGCTTTGATCAGTTGCTGTTCGCAGTCGTAGGCATATCGGAGCGTGAGCTCGAACAGATCGGCAATGCTTTCTGGTTTCTTCATGATTCCGTCCTTTCAATTCAGATGTGGGAGGTATTTGGGGTATAAGGGCCTCCCCTGATGAGATCCCGTGGCGAGGCGCTTGTTTCCGGCGAGCGGTCCTTGTAACGGGTACCTTCGATCCTGCTCCGCGGAACCATGGCCCAGCGAAAACCGTACCTCTCGCGAGGTGATTCCTTGCAGCTAAAATCGGAACTTACACACGTGCCGGCGGTCACCGTTATCGTCCCGACCCTCGCGGCCGGCGCGACGCTGGTGGAGTGCATCGAGTCGCTGGAACATCAGACATTTCAGGATCACGAGGTGATCGTGGTGGACAACAGCGGCGCGGGACTCGCGGCGAAAGCGCTGGCCGGCCGCCGTGTGCGCATTATCGAGAACGAACGGAATGTGGGCTTTGGCTGCGCGATCAATCAGGCGGCGCGGGAGAGTTCCGCTCCGTGGCTGGCGGTCCTGAATGATGACGCCCGTGCTCGGCCGGAATGGCTGCAGGCCATGATGGAAGCGGTGGAGCCCCGCCCTGACGTGGGCATGGTGGCGCCCCGGATCCTTCTGCAGGGTGGCAACGCGCTGGACAGCGCGGGAATGCTGCTGTGCGCCGATGGGACGGCGAAACAGCGCGGTCATGGGCAGCCCGCTGACGCGTTTCCACGCAGGCAGGAGATGCTGCTGGCGTCCGGATGCGCGGCCCTCTACCGGAGGGAGATGTTCGACGAGGTCTCCGGCTTCGACGAACGATTTTTCCTGTACTGCGAGGACGCGGACTTTGGTCTGCGGGCGCGATGGAAAGCCTGGGAGTGTCTGTACGCGCCCGATGCCGTGGTGGAGCATCGGTATTCGCAGTCCGCGGGCAAAGCATCCACGCTGAAGGCGTTCTATGTGGAGCGCAATCGTCTGTACCTGGCCGTGAAGCTGCTCCCGTGGCCCATGCTGCTGGCCATGCCTTTCGTGTCGCTGGCGCGCTATTTCTGGCATTTCGTTTATGCGCACAAGGGCCGAGGCGCGGCTGCCCGGTTTAAGGCGGACGAGGGCGCCGCGGCCGGATTCGCCACTGTGGCGCGGGCTTGGATGGCGCTGGTTGTGGGCATCCGGCCTTTGCTTGCCGATCGCCGCGCTATCCGCCGCACGCGCCGGCTCACGCCGAAGCAGTTCACGCGGATCGTGCGCCGCTACGCCATCTCTCCGAGGCAGGTGGCCTCCCAGTGAAGCGCGCGCGGGCTCCCGGCGACCTGATGATCCTGATTCCGGCGCTCAATGAGCAGGCGGCGATCGGATCGGTGATCGCTGAGGTTCGGCAGGTGATGCCCGAGGCCACGATTCTCGTGGCTGACGACGGTTCTGTGGATGCGACCCGCACTGTTGCGCGTGCGGCAGGCGCGGAGGTCATCTCGCTGCCGTTCCATCTCGGACTCGGCGGATGCGTACAGGCCGGGTACAAGCTGGCCTGGGAGCTGGGCTACGATTACGTGATCCGGGTGGACGGCGACGGCCAGCACGATCCGGCGGACATTCCCCGCATACTTGACGTGCTGAAGAAAACGGGGGCCCAGATGGTGATCGGGTCGCGCTTCTACCAGCAACAGGGGCAGCACACCAGCATCCCGCGCGCCCTCGGAATCCGGCTGTTCCGGCTGCTGCTGCGTCCCATCCTGGGGCGAACCGTGCGCGACCCGACCTCCGGGTTCGTGGGCGTTAATCGCGAGGCGCTGGAAGTGTTCAGCCGCAGCTTCCCGCTGGAGTATCCGGAAATCGAGGCCCTGGTGGTGCTCCAGCGCCGCCGCTTCCAGTTTCAGGAAGTGCCCTGCCACATGCGTCCGCGCCGCGGCGGACGGAGCACGATTACCGCGGCGAAGTCGCTGTACTATCTCACCCACGTGCTGCTCGGAGTGTTCGTAAACATCCTGAAGTTCGAAGGGCGCCGCGTAAGAGAATAGGCTATGGACCGGCTCCTCAATGCAGTGACCATTCTGAGCGTGGTGCTGATCGCGCTGGTGCTGGCGTCGGTGCGGCGCGCACATATTCGCGTGGAATATTCGGTCAGCTGGCTGGCGGCGGCGGTGGTGCTGCTGGTTCTTTCGCGCGCTCACGGGCTGTTGCAGCTGCTGGCGCGCGTGCTGGGCCTCGCCGACGCTCCCCTGGCCCTGGTCATGATCGTCTTCTGTGTATTTCTGGTCGTGTTTTATCGTTTCTCGGTCATCATTTCCGATCTCAAGGACGCCAATATCGCGCTCACCCAGCGTCTGGCCATAGTCGAGTACGAGTTGCGGTCGCTCGATGGCCGGCAGTAAGAAGCAAAGGAAAGCGGCGGCGCGATCCGGCAGCGCGGCCGTCATGCCGCCGCCAGCGGCGCGACAAGCGTGGTGGCCGTGGGCGCTGGCCATCGTTGTCGTCATTGTGGCGGTTTTCGAGATTTACGGCCCGGCGCTGAACGGCCCATTTCTACTGGACGACACATACCTTCCCTACGACGCCCCAACGCCTTCGGGCGGACTGCGGAACTGGATCGCGGGGGTACGGCCGCTGCTCATGTTCAGTTACTGGCTGAACTATCGCTCCGCCGGCGCCCAGGATACGTACGGCTATCACGCGGTGAACGTAGTTTTGCACCTGCTCAACGGAGGGCTGGTCTGGTTCATCGTGCGCCGCCTTCTGAGCCGTTTCGAGCAGGACCGCTGGCGCCTCAACGCGCTGTCGGGCTTCGCGGCTCTTCTGTTCCTGGTGCATCCGCTCAACACCGAGTCGGTGTCCTACGTGGCGAGCCGCTCCGAAACGCTGAGCGTATTCTTCTTCTATCTTGCGTTCGCGCTGTTCCTGTACCGCCGCCGCGAGGCGATTGGATGGGGCCGGGCCGCGATCATTCTGGTGGTGTTCGGCGCCGCAGTCCTGACCAAGGAACACGCCGTGGTTCTCGCCGCATTGCTCCTGCTGACCGATTATTGGTGGAATCCGCCGTTCTCGTCCGAGGGCATTCGACGGAACTGGCGGTTGTACGCGCCCATGCTCGCCGCGGCGGCGCTCGGGGGTTTTTGGGTCGCACGCGTGCTCGCCCGCGCCACCACCGCCGGCTTTCACGTAACCGGTCTGACCTGGTACGGCTACTTCTTCACCGAATGCCGCGCGATCTGGGTGTACCTGTTGCTATATGTTCTGCCGCTGGGGCAGAACATCGATCACGAGTTCGCTGTTTCAAATGGACTGCTGGATCACGGCGCGATTATCGGGCTGGTGGCGTTGCTGGCCGCGATTGCCGCGGCGTGGGTCCTGCGCCGCCGCTTTCCGCTCGCGGCCTATGGTTTGCTGGTGTTCCTGTTACTGCTGGCGCCGACGTCGTCCTTCGTTCCGATTGCCGATCCGCTGGTGGAACGCCGCCTCTATCTGCCGTTCATTGGTCTGCTTTTCATCACCATCGACCTGGTCCGGCGCTGGCGCGCTTCGCGGCAGGTGCTGGCCGGCGTGCTTGGAGCGGTGCTCGTGGTGGAGGGAGCGCTTGCCTACCAGCGCAACCAGCTGTGGGGCGACGACATCGCCATGTGGCGCGATTCGGTATCGAAGTCTCCCAACAAGCTGCGGCCGCGATTCCAGCTCGCCGGCGCGCTTTATATGCACGGTCAGTGCACCGAGGCAGCGGAGGAGTACAGCCGCGCCGCGAGCCTCGGGAAACCCGGATACAACCTGCTGCTGGACTGGGGCCTTGCCGAGGATTGCGCGCACCATCCCGATGTCGCGCTGGAGAGGATCAGGCAGGCGCTGACCGTTGAACAAAGCGCGCACGGCTACACCCAACTCGCCAAAGTGTATGGGGATGCGGGCCGTTTCGACGAGGCCCTTGCCGCTCTGGATCAGGCCGCAAAATACGATCCGAATTACGACATCATATATTTCTATCGCGGCACGGTGTTCGCGAAAGAGCACAATTTCCCGGCCGCCATCGCCGAGTACCGGCATGGCCTGGCGCTGAACCCGCAGAATACGGCAATTCGCGAGGCTCTGGCGCAGGTGGAGCAGGCCGCCTCCGGCCGCAGGTGAGACGTCAGGAGCGGCAGATGAAGGCTGATGCCTGAAAATCCGCGTGCAGCGGCGTTTATCAGCGGCGAATTATGCCGTGTTCCGAGGTGAGCCCTGCGCATCGGGGTTAATGCTCTTTATCTGATTCCAGGCGGCGTGGGCGGAACCGAGATTTATCTGCGGTCGCTCCTTGCCGCGCTGGCGCGGATTGACGGCGAAAACGAATACTTCGTGTTCACCAACCGCGAAACCGGCTCGCTGGCGCCGGCGGCCGCGAATTTCCACGATGCGCCGCAGAACGTCCGCGCCGCGAACCGGCCATCGCGTATACTTTTCGAGCAGCTCCGGCTGCCCGGCGCCGCCGGCCGACTGCGCTGCGACGTGCTCCTGAACCCCGGCTTCACCTGCCCGCTGTTCGCGCCGTGTCCCAACGTCACCATCTTCCACGACCTCCAGCACGTACGGCATCCCGAGTATTTCCGCTGGTTCGATCTGCCGGCCTGGCGCTTTCTGCTGTGGGCGGCGGCACGCCGCTCGCGCGCGCTGATTGCCGTCTCCGAGGCGACGCGCGATGACCTGTCGCGGCACTACGGCGTCGATGCGGCGGTGGTCCGGCACGGCGTGGATCCCGAGTTGTTCTACATCGCCGGCCGCCGCCAACCCGAGCCGTTTGTGCTCTGTCTTTCCACACTGCACCCGCACAAGAATCTCGACCGCCTTGTGCGTGCGTATGCCGCGCTGGGGCGGCGCGACTACAGGCTGGTGATCGCCGGGCTTCGCGGCTTTCACACCAGCCAACTCGAGAACCTGATTCACTCCCTGGGGCCGGCCGAAGATGTTCGCCTGACCGGCTGGCTGGACCGGGCGGAAATCCTGGAACTTCTGCGCACGGCAGCGGCCTGCATTCAGCCCTCGGAATTCGAAGGCTTCGGCCTGCCCGTGCTGGAGGCGATGGCGGCGGGCGCGCCGCTGGCCTGTTCGGATATTCCACCTTTCCGCGAAATTGTGGGGGACAGCGGTATTCCCATGTTCGACCCGCTGAACGAAGATGCCCTGAGGCGCGCCTTGCGTCTGTTGCTGGAGTCGCCGCCGGATATGACCAAAGCCCGCCAGCGAGCGCGCGAGTTCAGCTGGGATGCCGCAGCGCGAGAAACTCTGGCCGTGCTGAAACGCGCTGCGGATAAACCGCGTCGGTGAAACGCGATAGGATCAGTCGGACGGCCCATGCGTTCGTTTCATGCTCTCGTGCTTCTCGCCGCCGCCGGCGCCCTGGCCCAGAATTCCAGCACGGCTTCGGCGCCCAGTCCCGAGCTGAGCGCCCACGACGAGCCAGCCACCTTCAAGGCCCGAGTGAACCTGGTGAGCGTGCCGGTGGTGGTGCGCGACTCGCAGGGGCACGCCGTGGGCAACCTCAATAAAGAAGATTTCCAGCTTTTCGACAGAGGCAAGCCGCAGTTGATTACCCGTTTTTCGGTGGAACGGCGGGGTGGTCTTCCCATTGCGGCTCCCAACGCCGCGGGGGCGCCGTCCACGACCTCGCCAGGTGCTCCTGCTTCGGAGATCCCGCAGGCTTATGTGGCGTACCTGTTCGACGACGTCCACCTCGAGTTCGCCGATCTGGCGCGCGTCCGCGATGCCGCCGACCGGACCATTCTGGCCACGCTGGGACCGGATGCGCGCATCGCCGTGTTCACCACTTCGGGGCAGGGAAACCTGGATTTCACCGACGACCGCGAGGCGCTGCACCAGGCGCTCATGAAACTCAGGCCGCGCCCGATCGCACGCTCCACCGCGCAGCAATGCCCGGATGTCAGCTACTACATGGGCGACCTGATCGTTAACAGGAACGATTCGCAGGCGCTGGAAGCCGCCACCCAGGAAACGCTGGCCTGCGACAATCTCGATCCCCAGCGCATGTATCAGATGGCCCAGCGCCTTGCCATGTCCGCCGCGCAGCAGGCGGTTCGGTCCGGTGAGCAGGAAACGCACGTGGCCTTCACGGTTTTGCGCGACACCATACGCCGCATCTCGGTGATGCCCGGGCAGCGCATGGTGGTGCTCACCTCGCCTGGCTTTCTGGTTCTGACCGAGAGCCGGCAGGAGGAAACCGATGTTCTGGAGCGCGCCCTTCAGGCGAAGGTCATCATTAACGCCCTGGACGGGCGCGGGCTGTACACCGACAGCGTCGCGGGCGATATCAGTAAACAGCAGTACAGCCCTTTCGCGACGAATCTGAAGGCGCAGTACGACAGGATGGCCTCGCGCACGGACGCAGACGTAATGGCGGAACTGGCGGACGGCACGGGCGGTCTGTTCGTGCAGAACACGAATGACCTCGACCGCGGGTTTCACCGCCTGGCCACCGCGCCCGAATTTGTCTACATTCTCGGCTTCTCGCCACAGAATCTCAAACTGGACGGCAGCTTCCACCGGCTGAAAGTCACGGTTCGCGCGCAGAAACTCGAGATTCAGGCGCGCCGCGGCTACTACGCCCCGACAAAGGCTGCGACCCCCGTGGACACCGCCAAAGAGGAGATCGCGGAAGCGGTCTTCTCGCAGGAAGAAGTTCGCGAGCTGCCGGTCGATCTGCACACGCAGTTTTTCAAGTCCGGCGATACCGACGCGAAGCTCGCCGTGCTGGCGCATCTCGACGTGAAACACATCCAGTTCCGCAAAGCCGACGGCCGCAACAACGAGGAGCTGACCATCGTGACCGCGCTTTTCGACCGCAATGGCAACTTTATCAAGGGCACTCAAAAGACGCTTCAGCTCCGCCTGCGGGACGAGACGCTCGCCGCGCACCTGGAGTCCGGCCTGACGGTCAAGACCAGTTTCGACGTTAAGCCGGGCAGCTACCTGGTTCGGCTGGTGGTGCGCGACGGCGAAGCGCAGCAGATGGCCGCCGAAAGCGGAGCCGTGGAAATCCCGTGAATGGGGTGAAACAGGTACAATTCCGAGAGCAGTGGGAGGGTGGAATCGCATGCAGCTTCGAAGAGTGATGGCGATGGCCGGCGTGCTGGGGTGCGCCGTGCTCTCGCGCGCGCAGCAGCCGGCGGGAGCCGCGCCGGCTCCGGACCAGACCGTGATTCGGACCGAAACCCGCGTCGTTCTTGTGGACACGGTGGTCACCGACAAAAAGGGCAACTATGTCCGCGATCTCACGGCGAAGGACTTCCGGGTCTGGGAGGACAACAAGGAGCAGCCGATTTCCAGCTTCTCGTTCGAAGCCGACGCCGCCTCTCCGCTGCACGGGCAGAAACATTACCTGGTGCTGTTGTTCGACAACTCCAGTGTGCAGATGGCGGACCAGATTCCCGCCCGTCAGGCGGCAATGAAGTTCATCGAAGCCAACGCGGGCGAGGATCGCATGATCGCGGTGATGGATTTCGGCGGCAGCCTGCATATCGCCCAGAACTTCACCAATGACACCGAGAAGCTGAAGAGAGTGGTCAGCAATCCGAAATTCTCCAACGTCGGCATCGGTGGAGGCAACGAGCCGGTGGAGGTAGCTTCGCTGAGCATGCCCCAGCTGGGCCGGGCGGAATCCGATTTCGCGGTGAATAGCCTTCTGCTTGCCTTGCGCACTCTGGCGCGGAATCTCGGCTCGGTGCCGGGCCGCAAGAGCTTGGTGGTTCTGACTGCCGGATTCCCCCTCACGCCGGAGTACCAATCGGAGCTGCCCGCGGTGATCGACGCGTGTAACAAGGCGAACGTCGCCATCTACCCGATCGACGTGCGTGGGCTGATCGGCGGAGGCGTGGTGAACACGCTGTCGCCGCGCGGAGCGCTGACTTACCCGTTCGACTCCGCGCCGCGCCTTGCGCCCGCTGCGTTCATATCAGCCGGAGAAGCCGGAGCGCAGCCATGGCTGCAACTTGCCGCGTTCCTGCCTCCGGGCCCTGTCGCGTTTTTCCAGCATGGAGGCGGCGCCGGAGGCGGCGGTGGTGTCGGCGGCGGTGGCGGCGGTGGCCACGCGGGAGGCGGTGGCGGCGGGGTTGGCGGCGGCGGCTCGAGTGGTGGTGGCTCGGGCGGCGGTGGAGGCAGCCACGGAGGTGGCGGCGGGGGAACCGGCAGCGGCTCGGGCGGCGGTCGTGGTAGTGGCGGCTCAGGATCGGGCGGCGGCCGCGGCGGTGGTAATTCGGGCGGCGGCGCAGGAGGCGGACGCGGCGGCGGTGGCGGTGGCATGACCATGATGCCCGGCATGTACAACCCCGCGATGCAGAATCTCTACAACCAGTCGCGCCAGATCGTGCCGCCATTCATCGAGACCGGCGCCACGAACCAGCAGGTCCTTTATGCGCTGGCCAGCGGCACGGGCGGGTTCGTGATCGCGAACACCAACGATCTTCTGGGCGGTTTGCAGCGCATCGCTCACGAGCAGAACGAGTATTATCTGCTCGGCTATGCGCCACCGGAATCGGAAGAGGGCGGATGCCACACCCTGAAGGTAAAGGTGGACCGCGGCGGCACGCAGGTGCGCGCGCGTACGGGTTACTGCAACGTGAAGTCCGGCGACGTGCTCGCCGGCAATCCCATTGAGAAGACGCTGGCCGCCCGAGCCGCGGCCGCGCAGCCGGGCAACGTGCCGGCCTCGATAGAGCTTCCCTTCTTTTACACGTCGCCCAACACCGCGCTCGTCAGTGTGGCAATGGAGATTCCGTCCCCGGCGATCAAGTTCAACAAGGAAAAGGGCCGCATGCACGGCGCGGTGGACATTCTGGGCATCGCTTATAAGCCGGACGGCTCCGTTGGGGCGCGCTTCAGCGATACCGTCAACCTGGAATTCAAGAACAAGAAGGAAGTGGAGGAGTTCCAGGACAAGCCGTTCGACTATCAGAATCAGTTCACGGCCGCGGCGGGCAAGTACACGCTGAAGGTGGTGTTCACATCCGGCGGCGAGAGCTTCGGCAAAATCGAGAGGCCGCTGGATATCGAGCCCTACGACGGCAAGGCGCTCAGCATCGGGTCCATCGCGCTGAGCAATGAGGTCCGCCGCGCCGCCGACCTCGGCAGCGCCATTGACGCGGCGCTGCTCGAGGATCGCAAAACTCTCGTGGCGCAGGGCGTCCAGGTGACCCCGTCCGCCACCAACCACTTCATGAAGACCGACAATGCCGTGGTCTACACCGAAGCGTACGATCCGTTGCTGGCCAGCGACAAACCGCCGAAGGTGCAGATCCAGTATGTGATCTTCGACCGCAAAACGAACGAAGTGAAGATCAACACCGGTCTGGTGGACGCAGGCCAGTTCGTGCAGGCCGGCAACCCGGTGATCCCCATGGCGCTCAAGCTGCCGGTGGACATGCTCCAGCCCGGCGGCTATCGCGTGGGGATGGAAGTGCGGGATTCGGCGGGCAACAAAACGAAGATCCGGACCATCGACTTCGACGTGAACTAAGAGTTCGGTGGCGGTCCTTCAGCGCTGCGGCGGGCTTTCAGGCCCGCCCAGGCCTGGGTTTTCTATTCCGGCTTCGCCTCGATCAGCAGGTGCTTTTCAAAGCGGATGTCGAGCGTAGCGTCGGGGCCACGCACCGTACCCAGGTCCCTTCCGTCCACGTAATCGGTCACGCGATAGTTGCCCGCTCCAAGCCCTCGTAAGGTGAGTTTCCCGCTCCACTGGGGCGCGTAGAAGGCGTAATAGATGTTCCCGTTCCTGCGGATCGCGTGGGTCTCCGGCTTATCGAAGCCGATATCGTACAACGTGCCCAGATACTCTCCGCGCGAGAGCATCTTGTCCTTATAGATGCCGAGCCATTTCGCGAAGAGTTGCTCGCGTTCGGGGGTAAGGTCCTTTCCTTCCCGAGACGAGGCCGAACCAGGCGGCCAGCGGAAGTCGGTCCCCACGACGCCGCCCACGCCGACCGTGGATGCCAGGTCGTCGTGCACCATATCGACGTGGTCGCCGAAGTACGCCATTCCATCGCCCTGCAGAGCCTTGAGGGTCTTGCCCTTCAAGCGCACCTGCCAAGCCGATTCCGGGTCCGATGCGACGGTCATGTTCATGAAGGGGAGCGTGTAGAAGTTGTATCCGGTGCCGCAGGGACAGAACTCCACCAGCGCGTCCGGTTTGATCTGGCGCGCCATGTCGTAAAGCGCCCGGAAGAACTGAGGCATGCCTTCGACTGAGTCCTCCGGCCGTAAGTGGTGGTGCGCCGGGTTGTAACATGGCGGCGCGCCGTTCATGAACTGTCCATCCAGCTTGAGGCCGTCGAATCCCCAGTCGCGGATTGCCTTCACAACGATCGCTTTGTGGTACGCGACCACGGCCGGATCCGCCGGGCACAGATACCAGGAATTCCAGTAAGAGATTATCTGTTTGCTGCCATCCGCGTTCAGCAACAGCATCTCCGGATGGTTGCGCACAAGTTCCGTGCCGGGATCCGCGGCCAGGGGCGCCCACCATAACTGCGCTTTGAATCCCTGGGCGTGAATTTTGTCCACCAGCGCGCGCATGTCGGCATCGCCGCGCGGGTATTTTTGCGGGTTCAGGAACCAGTCGCCCTGCGCCGTTTGCCAGCCATCGTCGAGGGTGACCCACGTGAATCCCAGTTTCTTCACCACCGGCAGGGCGCCAAATAGCTGGGCGGGCGTCATCTTGCGGCCATAGCCCCACGCGCACCAGATGGGACCGAACGCGCTGTCGGGGGCCTTGTCGAAATGCACACCCTCGGCGACCATCACGTCGCGATAATCGCGCAATGCCTGGAAATAGTCGCCCCGGTGAACCGCGACAAAGGTCCGAAAGGTCTTCATCGTTTCACCCGGCTTGAGAACCTGATCGTGCCTGTATTCGACGGCGACGCTCGCATTCCCCGAATCCGCCATCGTCACCGGGAGCGAGACCAGCTTCGGCGCCCGTTCGACATGACCAACAGCGAGCCCCGCGTCGCGCCGCCAGACATCGACCACAGGAGTCCCGCCGCCGTAATCGGACGCGTTCATGCCCATGAAGTTGTCCTGTTTGAAGCCGGGTTTGAGCGGAAGCACCCAGTCGGGCCGCTTCTCGTACGAACCGCTTTGATACGACCAGAATGCGGGCTGCCCCGCCGACGTGTCCGCCGCGATGACGTAATGCTGGCTGGTCCAGCCGCTTACCTTCAGGTCGGCCGTTCCGGTATTCGTATACTGCACGTCGAAAAAGGCCATGCGCGGGAAGCGGTCATAGACGGTAATCGCTTCCACCTTCTTTAACAGTCCCGCGGCGCCGGTAATCAAAGTCCGCGATCCGGAGCCCAGCCGATCCCGTACGGATTCGCGCTTCTGATCGACAATCGAAAAATCCGGGAGACTGGCGCCCGAAAGCTGCACCGTGTCCGAAGCCGCGAACGGGCCGATGACGTGCTCGCGGCCATCGAGTACCGCGATGGCTCGGGACCGCATCGCGCTGTCGAACTCGATTCGTATGTTGCCGCCGTGGACGACAGCAACCTGCGCCGGCGCCAGCGGTGCGACCGCCGCTGCCGCAATGAATGCAAACCACCTGTTCGCCATCACGGCCATTCTATCCGGCGAGTGTGCGCGTCAGGAAGACGTCACATAATACCCCGTGCGTGCGTAGATCACTGCATTCGGGAAGCGCCGCCGCGCGTCCGCGCTCAGCTCCACATGGATGTGGCGGAACGAGCCCTCGTTCCCACCCGGGGCATGATAGGCCAGCGTGTAGCGCCAGCGAATCCGCTCCAGCATCTCGCGAAAGGCGAACTGCGACTCGTCAGCGCGGATCACATCGCCGCCGGACTCCTCCGCCAGGTGATGAATGTCGGCCGGGGTGGAATCCGGATCGTCACCACGCTGGTAAGGCCGCGGGCGGATATCGCGCCCCACCACGATGCCGTTCAGCGTGGCGTCCGATCGCAGCAGGAGCTGGATGACGGTATTGTCCGCGAGCCCCTTGTTCACGCCCAGGTTATCGGTCACGATCAGGATCGCGCGGCGGCCCGGGTCCATCTTGTGGCCGTTCATCGCGCCCGCGTGCTCGTCGATGTAATGCGCAGCCGCGAGGACGGCGGCGTTGATCTGGGTCGATGTGCCGACGGACTCATCGCTGATCGCCGGCAGAAGCTGGCGCGCGGTTTCCGCCAGGTTGTCGCTGAATTCCTGCTCCACTTTGGGAGTAGTGGCGAAGTCCATTATGGCCACGCGGTCGCCAGGCCGCAGCTCCTTCAGGGCCTCATTGGCGTTGCGCGCCAGCACCTCCAGGTACTTCTGCATGCTCCCGCTGACATCGAGCAGCAGCACCAGCGAGACGCGCGCCGATTCCTGATCGCAGGACAGGATCTTCTGCGGCTGGTTCTCGTCGGTGACAACGAAGTCCGCGGCGGTCAGCCCGCGAACGATCGTGCCGTTATCGAGCACCTGTACGTCCACGCGCACATCCGCTACGCCGGTGCGAAACACGGCCACGTCGCTGCTGTCCTGCGCGCCGGCGGAGGCCATCAGAAGAGCCGGTAGTACGATGAGTATCGTTCGCATGAAGCACGTCATTGTGGGGACGGCAGGCCACATCGACCACGGCAAGACTGCGCTGGTTCGCGCCCTCACCGGCATCGACACCGACCGGCTGAAGGAGGAAAAGGAGCGCGGCATCTCGATCGATCTCGGCTTTGCCCACCTCGATCTCTCGCCGGGCGTGCGCCTCGGTTTTGTAGACGTGCCCGGCCACGAAAGGTTCATCAAAAACATGCTGGCCGGAGTGGCCGGCATCGATGTAGTTCTGTTCATCATTGCCGCGGATGAATCCCTCAAACCGCAGACTTTGGAACATTTTGACATATGCCGTCTGCTGGACATACGGCGGGGCATCGTCGTGCTTACGAAAGCCGACCTGGTGGATGCCGACATTCTGGAGCTGGTGCGGCTGGAGGCCGAGGAGTTCGTCAAAGGCTCTTTTCTGGAAGGCGCGCCCGTGGTCGCGGTCAGCTCCACCACGGGCGCGGGTCTGGATGAGCTGCGCGCAGAGCTGGCGCGCGCCGCGGCGGATGCGGTGGAGAAGGATGACACGCGCTGGTTTCGTTTGCCCATCGACCGCGTGTTCACCATGAAGGGCTTTGGCACGGTGGTCACTGGCACCCTGATTTCCGGGTCGGTGAAAACTGAGCAGGATGTCGAGGTGCAGCCCGGAGGCCGTACGGTGCGCGTGCGCGGGATTCAGACTCATGGCAGAAAAGTAAGCTCCGCTTCAGCGGGCCAGCGTACCGCGCTCAACCTGAGCGGCATCGAGCCTGGCGATTTGGCGCGCGGCATGATGCTGACCGAACCTAAGCGGTTCGAGGCGGTCACGCACTTCGATTGCAGCTTCGAGCTGTTGCCCGGCGCCAAATCCCTCCGCCATCGTTCGCCCGTGCATTTTCATGCCGGAACCGCGGAGGTGATGGCGGAGATTCGCCGCATCGGCGCCACTGCCCCATTTCCGCCCGGCACGCGGCAATACGCGCGCATCAAGCTGGTCGAGCCGCTGCTGCTGCTGCCCGGCGACCGCTTCATCGTGCGCATGTTCTCGCCTGTTGTGACCATCGGCGGAGGCGCGGTCATCGACATTGCGCCGCCGCGACGCGAAACGGCGGAAAGACTGGCGGCGCTGGAGCGCGCATCGGCCGGGGAACGCGTGCGTCTGCTGGTCAGCGAGTCGCGGTTTGGCATGGGCATGCCGGAGCTGATTGCGCGCACGGGAATGTTGAGAACGGAGATCGCGGCCGCGGCCCGCGATCCACGGCTGGTCCACCTCGAGGAGCCGCAGTTCTGGCTCATGGACAAGGAGTGGGTCGACGGGAAGATCGCGTCGCTGCATGAGGCCCTGAAGCGCTTTCATCGCGAGAAGCCCCTGCTGGCGGGCATGTCGAAAGAGGACCTTCGCGCGCGTGAGCTGGCCGATGCCCCGCCGTTCGTCCTGGACGCGCTTCTCCGCGCGGCGAAAACCATCGTCGTCAAGGGCGACCTCGTTCGTCTCTCGTCGCATACAGTCGCCCTGAAGGAAGAGGAGGAGGAGGCCACGCGACGGATCGAAAAGGCCTTTCGCGAAGCCGGCCTTGCGGCCCCGTCGACCGGCGAAGTGCTGTCACGCAGCGGCGTCGACCCGGCGCGCTCGCGCACCCTGCTCCAGATCCTGCTGCGCGAACGCACGCTGGTGCGCATCTCCGACGACCTGGTATTCCATTCCTCGGCGATCGACCGCTTGCACGCCATCCTGGCGGAGCGGCGTGGCCAGCGCTTCGCGGTGCCCGCGTTCAAGGACTGGACCGGAGTAAGCCGGAAATATGCAATCCCGCTGCTGGAGTTTCTGGATCGCGAGCACGTGACCCAGCGGGAAGGGGATTTCAGG
>DASRCB010000049.1:0-3687 GCA_035653295.1 Bryobacteraceae bacterium | reverse complement strand
TGGATGTGAAGGCCTTGCAGCTCGAACTCGGCCCGGCCAAGCGCACGGCCATCGATATTACCGCCATCTTCTGGCACTTTCTCGACGGACTCTGGGTGTATTTGATGATCTTACTTTACGTTTGGGGGTAAGGGATGTCGTCCCAAGTTACGGCTGTCTCCAGCGCATCGCCCTGGGCCGGCGGCAAGTCGCCCTACGCGACGAACTCCAAGAAGTTCGGGATGTGGCTGTTCCTCATCTCGGATTCGTTGACCTTTTCCGCGATGCTGTTCGCCTACACCTACGGCCGGGTGTCCAATCCGGACTGGCCCAAGCCGTTCGATTTTTTCCCCAGCATCATTTATTCGAGCGTGATGACGTTCTGCCTGCTTTCGAGCAGCCTCACGATGGTGATGGCCGTGCACGCGATGAATCACGGCAAGCGCAAGGCGGCGGGCGGCTGGATCATCGGGACGATGGCCGGCGGCCTCGCGTTCGTCGGTCTGCACCTCACGGAATGGCTCCGGCTGATCAACGTGGAGCACGTCACGCCAGGGAGCAATCCCTGGGGCGTGCCGCAGTTCGGCGGCACATTTTTCGCCCTCACCGGCCTGCACATGACGCACGTGATCCTCGGCGTGCTGTACCTCGGGGTGATCTGCCAGGCGGTGTTCCGCGGCAAGTTCAAGGCGGAGGACGTGGAGGTGAGCGGCCTCTACTGGCACTTCGTCGACCTGGTGTGGATGTTCATCTTCCCGTTGGTCTATCTGATGTCCGCGCGGGTGGCGTAAAGGAGCGAATATGAGCACGCATGCCGAGCAGGTGCAGGAAGTACACGGCGCAACCACGCTGACGTTCGCGAAAGTCTGGATCGCGTTGCTGGTGCTGACCGGCATCGAGGTCTTTCTCTGCTACGAGCAGTTCCCGACCTTGATCATGCTGACCTTGCTGGTGGGGCTCTCGATCATCAAGGCGGCGCTGATCATCGCTTATTTCATGCATCTGAAGTTCGAACGGCTCAGCCTGTTCCTGACGCTTTTTCCGATGCTGATCTTCTGCATCCTGCTGATGCTGATCTTCCTCGGCGACGCCACGCGCATCCCGGTCATGAGGCCGCACCTGTGAGGCGCCTGGCGGCCATTGGAGTGCTGTGGGCGGCGCTGGCAGCCTCGGCGCCCGCGCAATGCGTCATGTGCTACCGCACCGCGGCGGCGCAGAACAACGCCCGCGCCCGTGTACTGGACCTCGGAATTCTTCTGCTAGGCGCGCCGCCGGCGCTGATCCTGGCCGGGTTTATCGTGTTCGTCTTCGCCCGGGACAAGGCGGGGCAGCGCGAAGAATAGGCGCTTTTGCAACATCGCAGTTTGTGACCTTGAACGCCCCTAAGCTGCACGGCGCCCGGAATCCTGCTATCCTGCGCTTTCGCGATGGCGAAGAGAGCGCTTGTCAGGGCGGTCCTGCCCGCCCAGGTCATCGAGACCAAAATCCACATGCTGCGCGGCCAGCGCGTGATGTTAGACCGGGATTTAGCAGAGTTGTACGGCGTCGAAACGCGGCTGATCAATCAGGCCGTGAAACGCAACGCCGACCGCTTCCCGGCCGATTTCATGTTCCAACTCACGGCGGAAGAGGCCGAGGCCACCCTTGCTTTAAGATCACAAAATGTGATCTTAAAGCGCGGCCAACATTTGAAGTACATGCCCCATGCGTTCACCGAGCACGGGGCCGTGATGCTGGCCAACCTTCTGAGGAGTCCGGTGGCGATCCAGGCCAGTATACAGGTGGTTCGCGCTTTCGTGCATATGCGTCGCATGCTGGCCGCGAACGAGGATTTTGCCCGCAAACTCGAACACATCGAGCGCACCCTCGACCACCACGATTCCCAACTCAACAGCATCCTCAGCACGCTCGACGACCTCTTTGCTCCGGCCGATGAGCCGCCACAACCGCGGCCCATCGGCTTCGTTCCCGTGCCCGGCAAGGCCTGAGCCGCAACGGCGATCAGATCAGCGTCATCTGCCGCGGGTCGGTCTCCACCGGCCTCTCGGCGCGCGGCCGCTCGGTGTCGTCGTGGTTCGGATCGAATTTCCGGATGAGCTGGTTGAGCTTCAGCGAGGTCTGCCAGATCTCGAACAGCAGTCCGCACCGCGGGCAGCCGCCGACGATGCCGCCCTGGCCGTCGACAGCGGGATTGTACCGCTTGTGTTTGGCGCAGCGGCCGTCGAATTTGCGGGCGCGAACTTTCAGGGCTAGACCTTTTCGATTTCCTTTTGCACTTCCGCGGCTTCGTTTTGAACCGCTTCGCTGCCGCTCTTCACCGCGCTTTTGAAGTTCCGGATCGCTTCGCCGAGCCCTTTAGCGGCCTCCGGAATCTTGTTCGCTCCGAAGAGCACGATGAATACAATGCCGATGACCAGAAGCTCCGGCCAGCCGATCGATTCCATGGAAATGCCTCGTCCTGTAACTGGAAGACGCTCCCATTGTATACCGCGTTACGGCGCAGGCGCCGGAGGCCGGCTTTTGCGGGCGCGGTACAATCCGAGAGAATGCCGTCGGCGGACCGTGTGGCATGGGCACAGTTTCGCGTCGGGTTGGTGGCGGTGGTCGCGCTCATCATCCTGGGCGTGCTCCTGTACCTGCTGACCGGAGGCATGCTCTTCCACGAACGCTCGACGCTGTACCTCTATGTGCCGGACGCGACCGGGATCGGTCCGGGCTCGCCCGTCGAGGTCGATGGCATCCCGGTCGGCAAGGTCTCCAGCGTAGCGCTGTCGGGATCCGCCGATCCCATGCGCGTCGTCCGCGTGACGTTCTGGGTCCCGCGCAGCATGCTGCAGACGATTCCGGCGGAGTCGTTCGCGCAGTTGAGCGTTTCATCGCCGGTCGGCGACAAGTACGTCGATATCACCCGCCAGGGCACGGGCATCCGGCGCCCCGGCACCGAGGTCGCCTACAAGGAGCAGCCGGATCTGTTCAAGTCGCTGGATCTGACCGGGCTCGAGAAGCAGCTTCGCGATGTGGATGCGCTCCTCGCCGACATCCAGTCCGGGCGCAGCGCGCTCGGGCAGTTCGTGCTCGGAAGGGAAATGTACGATGATTTGCGGCGGCGTTTCGCCGAGATCGAACAGTCCGTCCGCAAGGCGGCAAACACCACTACGCCGATTGGCCAGGCGCTCTACACCGACCGGCTCTACCGGCGGATGCTGGAGCCGGTCCAGGCGCTCGATCAGACCCTGGCAAAAATCCAATCGGGCCAGGGCATGGGGCAGTTGCTGCGCGACACCGGCACGTACGCGGAGCTTCGGTCCACCGTCCACGATTTGCAGCAAAGCGTGGCCACTCTGGCCGCGTCCCCGTTCTTCCAATCCGACGAGACCTATCGCGAATGGAACCGCACGGTGTCCTCGCTGATTGAATCCGTGCAGCAGTTCAACACCAGTCCAATGATGACCACTTCTCAGATGTACGACAACCTCAACGGAGCGGCCCGCCAATTCCTCGGGACCATGCGGGACTTCCACACCAATCCGCGGAAATACCTCAAATTCAAAATCTTTTAGCTGGCGCGCGCCCGGCGGCCCATCCGCTTTCGCGCGAGCGCGAGGCCGAGCACGGCGCTGCCCGCCAGCGCGAACGATGCGGGCTCCGGCGTGGGAGTCGGCGCGTCGAGCTGGAACGCGGCTTCCGCTGCGTGGTTCAGGGTCCACG
>DASRCB010000048.1:0-14270 GCA_035653295.1 Bryobacteraceae bacterium | reverse complement strand
TGCGCATTGCTGCCGAAGGCGACGCCCAGGATTACCAGACCGAGCAGCGCCGCCACCTTGGCAGTGGTGAAAATGTTCTGCACGATGGCCCCGGTGCGAACGCCGCGGGTGTTCAGAGCGGAAAGCGCGACCAGGATGAGGATGGCCAGAAGCTGCTGCGTCGTCAGACCGATCTTCCCCGAGCCGATCAGGTATTTCTGTGCTGACACGGCCGGGAAGAACACGCCGGTGAACTTGGCGAAAGCCACCGCGACCGCGGCGATGGTGCCGGTTTGTATGACGAGGAACAGGGTCCACCCGTAGAGGAAGCCACTGAGCGGTCCGAAGGCTTCCCGCAGATACACGTACTGTCCTCCAGCCTGCGGCATGGCGGCCGCAAGCTCGCCATAGCTGAGCGCCGCGATGACGGTCAGGACGGCGGTCATCACCCAGGTCATGATGAGCAGACCGGGCGAGCGCACCTGGCGCGCGATATCGGCGGAAACGATGAATATGCCCGACCCGATCATGGAGCCCATGACCAGAGTGGTGGCGTCCAGCAGGCCAAGGCCCTTGGTGAGCCCCACCGAGCTTAATTGTTTGTCAGCTGTAGCCATTCCCGTGCCCTTGCGCGCAGCTCGCTCTGAGTACTCACGTCCCGCAGGAGGTCGCCGATTACAGCCACCGAATCCGCGCCGGCGGCGAGAACCTCGGCCGCGTTCTCGCGGGTGATGCCGCCGATGGCGGCCAGCGGGAGAACGGTGAGCGGGCGCAGCCGGCGCAACTCGGCCGTGCCCACGCGCGGGTCCGGCTTGTCTTTGGACACGGTGCCGAATATGGGGCCGAGAGCGACATAATCGACCGGTTCTTCAGCGGCGGCGCGCAGTTGCTGTTCGTTGTGCGTGGAGAACCCGACGGGGGCCCTGGGTCCGACCACCGCGCGGGCGGATCGCGGCGGGAGGTCGTCCTGACCGAGGTGAAGAGCGGCTCCGGCGAGCCGCGCGATATCGGCGCGGTCGTTTACCACGAAAAGCGCGCCGGCGTTCTCGCACGCGCGGGCGATCTGTTCCGCGGTGTCCAGGTCGTCACGCGTGTAAGGGGCTTTGTGACGAAGCTGGAGAATGCGGACGCCCGCTTCGAGAACGCTGCGGGCCGCATCCAGAGGGGCCAGACCACAGGCGGATAAAGCGGCGGTGTCGAGGACAGGGTAAAAACGCGGGAGCGTCAATCCGTTTCATCATAGCGTGGGTGGGCCGATGCCGGACCAGACGGGCGCGAGCGGCCGGTGCGCTCGGCTGGCGCACCTACGCTTCCGCGGGAAGGCGCAGGCTCAGCCCGTCGCACAGGGTCGAGAACTCGGCCACCCAGGCTTTTGCATTCGGATCGCCGGCAGCGGCCAGCTCGCGATTACGGGACAAATGCGCGTTCATCGCGTCCCAGCACTTGTTCTGGATGGACCAGAAGACCACCGGAAACGGAAGCGTGCGGGCAAGCGTCACCGCGCTGGTCAGACGCATCAGGGGCGACAGCGAGGTCGGTTCGGCCGCGAAGTCGTCGGAGTAGTGCTCCAGCGTCTTGCGAATGGTGAACTCCAGTTCCGTGGAGTCGAGCCGCACCTTCAGCATGCCGGCCTCGTCGAGCAGACTGTGGATGCGCCCCGCATCCAGTTCGGGACCCTCGAACGCGCGCCGCAGACGGTTGTTCAGCGCATAGGTGGCCACGCCCTTCATGACGCGCGGCAGCGGCGTTTTCATGTCCGTCAGGTAGCGCAGCAGCGGAGCGTGGTTATCGTACATCTGTCGGGTTGCGGCCTCGGCTTCCTCCAGCGTGCCGCTGAGAATACGGTCCAGCGTGCGTCGCTGCTCATCGCGGAACATGGATTTCAGCGACCATATGGCCGGGCCGAAGGCCTCGTTGATCAGCCGGATGGCTTCGGCGATATCGGCATGGGAAAAGGTCTGCAGGAGCGCGCCCAGGTCGCGGTCGTAGGCGCGGCGCCCGCCGAACTCGCGAACTCCGGCCACAATGTTGTGATCGCCGAAATACAGCACCGCGAACGTGAGCACCGCCGTGCTGAGCGTGATTTCCGAGGTGAAGCGGGCCCGGCCGGCAGCCATCTTCATGCGGCCCGCTTCCATGGTCCGATGATCCTGCACATCGACGCTGTAGGCGTAAATGCGCGTCTTTTGCGCGTAGTCCTCGAACACCGAGCTGATGGCAAAGTGCGCCGCCAGCTTGGGCAGGTCCACCATCGCCGGGCGCACCATGGTCTCCCATATTTGCGCGCCGTCGCGGTGCTCGGGGAGGTTACTCTTCGCTTCGGCCAGGCGCTGCACAAATGCCTTCTCCAACTGTTTGTCGAACAGCTGGTCGGCCAGCTGCACCACGCGGCAGGCGTACTGCATCACCTGCACCGTCTCGATGCCGGACAACTCGTCAAAGAACCAGCCGCAGCTGGTGTACATGAGCATGGCGTGGCGCTGGAGCTCGAGCAGCTTCCAGACATCCATGGCATCCTTGTCGCTCAGCTCGCGCAGGAAGTGCGCGCTGCCAAACGCGCGGCGCGACTGAGGGGAGCGGTCGAGGACCACGGTGATGTACTCGTCCCGCGCGCGCCACGGGTCGCGCAGGCACCCCGCCGCCTTTCGCTCGTAGAGCGGGTTCACGGTGTCGCGCAGCCAGTCGAGAGCGGCGCGCAGGGGCTTTCGCCATTCCTGATTCCAGCCGGGGCGCCCGCCACTGTTGCAGCCGCAGTTGAAAGACCACCGCCCGACCCCGTGCACGCAGCTCCAGGCCGTGCTCTCCATAATCCGGACTTCGTGCGTCGGCGGGTTCGCGGCGAGAAACTCGCCGTAATTGGTGATCTTCGCCAGCCCCTTCGCTTCGGTGTGCTGGATGGCCCACGCCAGCGCCATTTCGCCAAAAGCGTGGTGATGGCCGTAGGTCTCGCCGTCAGTGGCGATGTGCATCAGCTGCGGCCAGGTGCGCGTGTCGGAGTAGCCGCTCAGCAGCCGCCAGGCGAACTTTTCGCCGTTGTCGAGCAGATGCTCGAAAGCCACCGCGCGGGATACAGGCCCGTCATAGAAAAAGAGCGCCATGGAACGCTTCTTGGGCAGATCGATACGATACGCGCGCGTGGGATCGATGCGCGAGCCGCTGACGTCCTCCCATTCGGTCGCGCCGATCTGGCGGACGGCCGACGCCTGCGAGGGCGCAAGGATGGTGAACGCAATCCCCATCTCCGCCATGATGCTCAGCGTTTCCAGATCGACGGCGGTTTCGGGCAGCCACATCCCTTCCGGCTCGCGGCCGAAGCGGCGGCGGAAATCCTGAATGCCCCAGTACACCTGCGTGCGCTTGTCCCGGCTGTTGGCCAGGGGCATGATCATGTGGTTGTAGCACTGGGCGATGGCGGAGCCGTGGCCGCTGAACCGCTGCATGCTGCGGCGGTCGGCTTCGCGAATCGAATCCCAGCCCTGCGGGGCCTTGTCCTCCATCCACGACAGCAGCGTCGGCCCGAAGTTGAAGCTGATGCTTTCGTAATTGTTGACGATACGCACGATGCGCTGCTCGGCGTCGAGAATGCGGGCGGCGCCGTTGGGTGCGTAGCATTCGGCCATGATGCGGTCGTTCCAGTCATGGTACGGATAGGCCGAATCCTGCAGTTCAATGCTTTCAAGCCAGGGGTTCTCGCGCGGCGGCTGGTAGAAGTGGGCGTGAATGCAAAGATAGCGGTTCACCAGGTCATCCTAACAGGGCAGGTTCAGGACCCCTGAGACAGCGAGCCTGGGTTCCGCAAACAATGTGAGATCCATTGCGACGTTTTCTCGCGTACCATACTGAGAAATATCTATGGCTCAACCTACCCAATCCCAACAGCCCTCTCCGGCGCGGTTCTTCGGCGCCTGCTTCGGAGTCTATGTCGCCGCCAGTGCGAAGGCAGCTATCGAACTGAATGTGTTCACCGCCATCGCCGATGGCGCGACCACGGCCCAGGCCCTGGCCGACAAATGCCGCGCCAGCGAACGAGGCATGCGCATCCTGTGCGATTTTCTGACCGTACACGGATTCCTGACCAAGGCTGACGGACACTACGGGCTTACCCCCGATTCCGCCATGTTCCTGAACCAGCATTCGCCGGCTTATGTCGGATCGGCGGTCAAATTCCTGCTGAGGCCGGATACGTACCGTGATGTCGATAATCTGACCGCCATCATTCGCGCCGGCCAGGCCGACGATTCGCCGCTCAGCTCCGATCACCCGATGTGGGTGGAATTCGCGCGCAGCATGGCGCCGTTCGTGGCCCCCGCGGCCGCGGAGATCGCGGACATCGTCGATCAGCCGCAGGATTGCCGGGTGCTGGACATCGCCGCCGGCCACGGCCTGTTCGGAATCTCGCTGGCGCAGCGCAATCCGGGCACGCGCGTCACCGCGCTGGACTGGCCGCACGTACTGGATGTCGCCTGGGAAAACGCACGCAATCGCGGCGTTGCCGACCGGTACGGCGTCATCGCCGGCAGCGCGCTGCAGGTGGACTGGGGCAGCGGCTATGACGTGGTCCTGCTCACCAATTTCCTGCATCACTTCAACAGCAAGACCTGCGATTCGATTCTGCGCAAGGCGCATGCAGCGCTGAAGCCCGGCGGTAAGACAGTGACGCTCGAGTTCGTGCCCAACCCCGACCGTGTGTCACCGCCGCTGCCCGCGCAGTTTCCGATGATCATGCTCACCGGCACGCCGGCCGGCGACGCGTACACCTACGCCGAGCTGGAATCCATGTTCGCCAGCGCGGGCTTCTCGAAGAACGAGCATCGGCCGCTGTCGCAGAGTCCGCAGAGCGTGATCATCAGCACGAAGTAGCGGCGGCCTGAATCCGCCCCCACAAAATACGGATTGACAGGAATGCGGCTTGGTGCTAGTTTCGTAGCATAGTGCTACGAAAACAGCATGAAGGCTTGAGCCGGCGCCAGCGCCAGATCATGGACGTGCTCTACCAGCGGGGCGCGTCCACGGCCGCGGAGGTGCGACAGGCTATGCCCAATCCGCCCAGCTACTCCGCGGTGCGGGCCATGCTGCGCGTGCTCGAAGACAAGGGTCAGGTGCGGCATCGCGCCGAGGATCTGCGCTACGTCTACGAGCCTACGGTCGCGCCGGAGAAGGCTATGCGCACCGCCGTGAAGCACCTGCTGGCCACGTTCTTCAATCACTCCACCGAGCAGGCGGTCGCGGCGTTGCTGGACGTGTCCTCGACGGAGTTGACCGACGAGGAACTCGACCGGATGGCCAGGCTTATCGCCGACGCAAAGAAGGAGGGCAGGTAACATGTCGTTCGCGCTCTTTGTGGGATTCGCGCTGAAGAGCACAGTGGTGCTCGCCGCGGCGTGGTTGTTAACCCTGGCCTTGCACAGGCGTTCGGCGGCGGCGAGGCATCTGGTGTGGACCGCAGCGGCGGCGGCTATCCTCGTTCTGCCTCTGCTTTCCATCACATTGCCATCGCTGCGCGTTCCCGCGGCGGCTATCGATACAGTCGCTGCCCCGCTGGTGGTGACCGGCAGTGCGGCGACATCCGCGGCCCGCCGTCCGCCCGCGCGCGGCGCTTCGGACGGAGCGCCGCAACCGTCTCGAGCCGTGATTGACTGGCGTTCGGCGATTCTGCTGCTATGGGCGCTCGGCGCCGTCGCGCTGCTCGTGCAGGCGGTGATAGCCTCGATCGCCGTCTTTCGACTGCGCCGCGCCGCACCGGCATTTCCGGACCGCGCACTCGCGGCTGAGCTCGCGCAACGGCTGGGCATTGAATCTCCCATCGATATCCGCGAGGCGCCGCCGGGCACGATGCCGATGACCAGCGGCCTGTTCCGCCCGCTCGTTCTGATCCCCAGCGACGCTTCGTATAAGGAAGTGCTGCTTCACGAGCTCGCGCACGTCCGCCGCGCCGACGTGGCCCAGCATCTGATCGCGCGCGCGGCCCTGATCCTGTGCTGGTGGAATCCGCTGGCCTGGAAAGCGTGGCGCGAATTCGTGAAGGAGCGCGAACGCGCCGCTGACGATCTGGTGCTGGGCGCCGGCGTCGCCGCTTCGGATTATGCCGGCCGTTTGCTCGAGGTCGCGCGCGGCATGAGAACGGCGCGTTTGAGCGCCTGCGCGGCAGTAACCATGGCGCGGCGCTCCCAGCTCGAGGGAAGGCTGCTGGCCATTCTGGACACCGCCGCGAATCGCAGGGCGGCCACTCGCGCTTCCGCGATCGCGGCGGGCGTGCTGGCCCTGATCGCGGTCGCTCCCCTCGCCGCGGTGCGCGCCCAGAGTGGCTTGCCGTCGGAAGATGTCCTGCCGCCCGACGTGGACACGTTCATCCGTACGGCGACCGAGCAGATGGACGCTGCCGGTCTGGAGAAAGCAGCCCACGCCGCCGTCAATCTGCGCAAATACGACACTGCGCAAAGGCTCATGGCGGCGGCGGCCGATGTCCAGCGCCAGGTCTCTGGTCCACAGAGCGCGGACTATGCGATGGATCTGATGCGGCTGGCGCGACTGGCGGAAAAACAGCACGACATCACGAAAGCCGTCAATCTGTACAGCCGCGCGGCGAATCTGCTGGGCAACCAGCCGCAGGCCGCGCCGGCGCTGTTCTATCTCGGAGCGAACGCCCTCAACAACAAGGATTACGAGGGCGCCATCGCCGATTTCGAGCAGGCGCGCAACGCGGATCCGGCGCAGAGCGGCCTCGCGCTGATGTGGATGGCGGTCGCGCGCCAGCGGCAGGGCATGAACGAGGAAGCGGCCGGCCTGTACCGCGACGCCCTGGCGCACCAAAGCCCCGAATCCCGCGACGCCGTCACCACCATGACGCTCTTCGCGGATTTTCTGAAGTATCACGGCAATAGTGAGCAGGCGGCGGAGCTGGCGAACCGCATCGCGGCCGCTCGCAAAAGCATGCAGGAGCAGAGCAATCCCCTGCCCGCGCGCGGCGACGTATACACCGTGCACACTCCCGGAGTGCAGCGGCCGAAACTGATCGACAAGACCGACCCGCAATATACGGAGGAGGCCAGGGCTGCCAAACTACAGGGCACGGAGGTGCTCAACGTTGTTGTCGGCGCCGACGGGCTGGTGCACGACGCGCACGTCATCTCCGGCATCGGACTTGGCCTGGATGAGAACGGCATCGACGCGGTGAGTCAGTGGCGGTTCTTGCCGGCCACCAAAGACGGGCAGCCGGTGCCCGTGACCGCCACCATCGAGATCAATTTCCGGCTGATGTAACCAGCGGCGTAACGGTCCGCGCAGAGGCGCATCGATACAATTGAGGACGTAAGATCCTCGGCGCGGACCGCCGCTCTTGATCAACAAACTCGTTGTCGAAAACCTGAAGCACCGGCCGGTGCGCACGCTGCTGAGCACCATCGCCATCGGAGTGCAGGTAACCATGGTGCTGACGCTCGTGGGCCTGAGCCGCGGCATGCTGGAGGACCAGGCGCGGCGTTCGCGCGGCGTCGGCGCCGACATTCTGGTGCGTCCCCCGGGCAGCTCCATCATCGGGCTCAGCGGCAACATGACCGAAAAGCTGGTCCCGTTTCTGCGCAAACAGCCGCACGTAGCCCTTGCCACCGGGGTGCTGATCGAGCCCACCGGCATGTTCTCATCCGTCACCGGCGTCGATTTCCAGGACTTCTCGAAAATGACCGGCGGCTTCCGATTCATTGCCGGCCACGGCTTCGAAAAGCCAGACGATGTCATCGTCGATGAATACTACGCGAAGCAGAACAAGGTCCACGCCGGAGACTACGTCACCATCAAAAACAAGCGCTGGCATGTGGCCGGCATCTTCGAGCAGGGCAAGCTGGCGCGTATCATTCTGCCCATCGACGTGCTGCAGAACCTGACCGGCAACACCGGCAAGGTCACGTCGGTTTATCTGAAGCTGGACAATCCGGCGAATACGCAAAGCGTGATTCAGGAGCTGCGCTCGCGCCTGCAGGATTATCAGATCTACTCCATCGACGAATTCGTCTCGCAGTTCAGCGTGAACAACGTCCCCATGCTGCGGGAATTCATTTACGTCGTGATCGGGCTGGGAATCATCGTCGGCTTCCTGGTGGTGTTCCTGTCCATGTATACCGCGGTGCTGGAGCGCACGCGTGAAATCGGTGTGCTGAAGGCCATCGGCGCCTCCTCGGGATTCATTCTGAACGTCCTCCTGCGCGAGACCGCGGTGCTGGCCGTGATGGGCTCGGTGCTGGGCATCATCCTGACCTACGGGACGCGATGGATGATCATGACCTTTGCGCCGGGCACGCTCATCCAGGCCATCGTGCCCGACTGGTGGCCCATTGCCGCGGCCATCGCCATTGGAGGCGCGCTGCTGGGCGCCGCATACCCGGGAATGAAGGCTGCGCGGCAGGATGCGATCGAGGCGTTGGCCTATGAATAACGGCGGACCCATCGTCTCAGTGCGAGGTCTGAAGAAGACCTACCGGGTAGGCGAAGTAGACGTGAACGCGCTCCGCGGTGTGGACCTGGACATCGCGCGCGGGGAATTCGTGTCCATCATCGGCCCGTCCGGGTCGGGCAAATCGACGCTGTTCAACGTGCTCGGCGGGCTGACACCGCCCAGCGCCGGGCAGGTGTTCATTGAGGGGCGCAATCTGCGCGACCTGACAGAAGGCGAACGCACCCAGCTGCGGAAGACTACCGTCGGGTTCGTCTTCCAGAAGTACAACCTGCTGCCCACGCTTACCGCGCGGGACAACATCGAGATTGCGCGCTACATTGCCGGCCGCACCGGCGAGGACGACACACAGTTTGCCGAGACGCTGCGGCTGCTGGGCATCGAGAAGCGTCTGCACCACAAGCCCCGGGCGCTTTCCGGAGGCGAGCAGCAGCGCGTGGCCATCGCCCGCGGAATCGTAAATCGGCCGGCGATTCTTCTGGCCGACGAGCCCACCGGGAACCTGGATACGGAGAACTCCAATGCCGTTCTGGCGCTGCTCAGGGACCTCAATCAGCGCCTGAACCAGACCATCCTCATGATCACGCACAATCCCGAGGCCGCCGCCTATGGCCATCGGATCATCACCATGCGCGACGGGCGGGTAGAGAGCTCCACCTAGGCCGGGAACCCTCGGCCAAATCCCGCGTATTCTAAATAGGAACAACGTTATGAAACCGTTACTTGCGGCTGGCTTCATCTGTGTCTTCGCCGCCATCGCCTGCCACGCTCAGACCGAGCGCACGTTCGAGCGCACCCTGAACGTCAGCGGACCCGTGAACCTGGACCTCATGACCGATTCCGGCGGCATCGAGGTGAATCGCGGTGGCTCCGGCACGGTGCAGATCCACGGCTATCTCAAAGCAGCGCACGGCTGGTTCATGGGGGGCGACGGCAACGCGGAGGATCACATTCGGGAGCTGGAAAGGAACCCGCCCATCGAACAGAGCGGCAACACCATTCGCGTCGGCTACGTGCAGCGAAAATCGCTGCTGCGCGGGGTGTCAATGCGCCTGGTCATCACGGCGCCGGAGGACACGCAGGTTCGGGCGCGCGCCGATTCCGGCGGCATCCACGTGACTGGCGTACGCGGTCCGGTGGACTGCAAGGCCGATTCCGGCGGCATCGAGGCCTCCGATATCGGCAATGAAGTGAAAGCGGCGACCGACTCCGGCGGAATTCATATCCGCAATATCCACGGTCCGGTGTTCGCGCGCGCCGATTCCGGCGGCATCGATGCGCTGGAGGTCGCGGGCAGCGTGGATGCTTCAACAGATTCCGGCGGCATTCGCGTTTCACAGACGGTCAACGCGGCGGTCCGGGCGCACGCCGATTCCGGCGGCATCCATGTCCGGCTGGCGAAAACCGGCGGCTACGATGTCAGGGCTCACTCGGACAGCGGCCGCATCACCGTGTCCGAGATGACCGTGCACGGCACAATTTCGAAGCAGCGCGTCGAGGGACAGATGCGCGGCGGCGGCCCGCCGGTGGACATTCAGGTAGACAGCGGCAACATCGAAATCGAGTAGGGCCGCGGCGCCGCGATACAGTGGCATAGAGCCAAATGAGCATCGTCGCCGGCGTGGATTTTGGGACGCTCAGCGTTCGGGTTTCGATCTTCGACAGCGCCAAGGGCCGCCTGGGGGCGGGGACGGCGTCGTACCCTCTGCACCGCCGCCGCGAGGATCCCGACCACGCCACGCAGTCGCACGCCGACCACATGAACGCGCTGGTGGAGGCCACCCGCGCCGCCACCAAAGCCGCCGGCGTTGACGGACACAGCATCGAAGCCCTCGCCATCGACACCACCGGATCGAGCATCGTGCCCGTCGGCGAAGGCCTCGAGCCCCTGGACGACTACTACATGTGGTGCGACCATCGCGCCTGGCAGGAGGCCGCGCTCATCACGCAAACGGCGCACGAATCGGGGCTGCCGGCCATCGACTGGTGCGGCGGCGTGTACTCCTCCGAGTGGGGCTTCTCCAAGCTCCTGCACTGGCTGCGGCACAACCCCGACAAGCGCGCCCGCATGATCACCGCGCTGGAGCACTGCGATATGGTTGCCGCCACGCTCTGCGGCATTACCGACCCGGCCGCCTTGCCGCGCAGCATCTGCGCCATGGGCCACAAGTGGATGTGGAACGAGTCACTCGGCGGACTTCCGCCGGAAGAATTCCTTACCCGCGTGGACCCGCTGCTCGCAGGCATGCGCGAGAAGATCGCCACCGGCCGCTACGCCACCTCCGACGTGATTGCCGGCCACCTCGCTCCCGAATGGGCCGAGCGCATGGGGCTTCGCCCCGGGATTCCCATTCCCGTCGGGGCCTTCGACGCGCACTGGGACGCCATCGGCGCCGGAGTCCGCCTGGGCGATGTGGTGAACGTGATCGGCACCTCCACCTGCATCATCGGCATCAGCAACGCCGCTACCCTCGTTCCGGGCGTCTGCGGCGTGGTCGCCGGATCGGTTAACCCCGGCTTTACTGGGATTGAGGCCGGCCTCTCGGCCACCGGCGACATCTTCGAAGCCATCGCCCGCCGCGCCGGCACCGACGTGGCCCGCCTCTCGGAAGGGCTTGAAGCATACAGGGCGGGCCAGACGGGTCTGCTGCGCCTCACCTGGGACAACGGCGATCGCACCGTGCTGGTCAACCCCGAGCTGGGCGGCGTCACGCTGGGCTGGAACCTCACCCATACCGCGCAGGACGAGCTCTTCGCCGCGATCGAGGGTACCGCCTTCCACACGCGCATCATCCTGGAGCGCATGGAGCAGTACGGCGTCCCGGTGCGGCGGGTCATCAACGGCGGCGGAATCCCGCGGCGCAACGCCGTGCTCAACCAGGTCTACGCGGACGTGCTGAACAAGCCGATTCTCGTCCCCGAAGGCGACGTCACCAGCCTCGGTTCGGCGATCTTCGCGTTTCTGGCCGCAGGCGCATTCAAAACCGTAGAGGAAGCGCAGGACGCGATGTGCCTGAAGCACGTCACCTTCACGCCCGCCGCGGCCAGCCGCTCCGCCTATGATGAGCTTTTCGGCCTCTACCGCGAGCTATACTTCGCACTGGGCAGCAAAGACTCGAAACCCGTATCCATCGGCGCGGTGCTGCCGTCGCTCCGCCGCATCGCCGCCGAAGCCAGGAGAACCTGATCGATGGCCACGTCCCGCCGTACCTTCCTTGGCGCCGCGCTCGGCGCTCCATTCATCCTGGGCGCCGAAGATAAGTCCGGCAACCGCAAGCCGATCCTCGGCGAAGGCCAGCACACCTACGAGGTGACGCACGACTGGGGCGATCTGCCCGCGGACATCCGCTACGGCAACACGCACGGCGTCTGCGTCGATTCGCACGACCGCGTCTACATTCACCACACCGTCTACTCGCTGAGCGAGAAGCCGGACAGCATGGTGGTGTTCGATGAAAAAGGCCGCTTCATCAAGAGCTGGGGCAAGGAGTTCCGCGGGGGCGCGCACGGCCTGCACATTCGCAAAGAGGGGCGCGATGAGTTTCTCTACCTGTGCGACATCCAGCGCGGCATCGTGGTGAAGACTACGCTCGATGGCGAAGAGGTGTTCACGCTGGGTTATCCTCAGCAGTCGGAGCCGTATTCGAAGCCGGGGCCGGACGGCAAGCCGCTGAAATATAGCCCAACCAATCTCGCGGTGGCCCCCAATGGCGATATCTACGTCGGCGACGGCTACGGATCAAGCTACATCATTCAGTACAACAGCAAGGGCGAGTACATCCGCACCTTCGGCGGACCCGGATCGGAAGCGGGGCAGCTTTCCTGCCCGCACGGCATCATCTGCGATACCCGCGATCATGAGCCGGTGCTGATGGTGGCCGACCGCGCCAACAAGCGCATCCAGCGCTTCACGCTCGACGGCAGGCACATCGACTTCATTCAGGGCACGAACGCGCCGTGTCATTTCAACCTGTATAAGAACGGCGATGTGGTGGTGCCGGATCTGTTCGCGCGCGTCACGCTGATGGACAGGGACAACGAAGTCATCGTCCAGCTCGGCGATGACTCGCACAGCGACTACATGGAGACGCGCAAGCTCACGCGCGACCACTTCACGCCTGGCAAGTTCGTCTGCCCGCACGGCGCCTGCTTCGACCACGCCGGAAACATCTACGTCGTGGAGTGGGTGGAGGTCGGTCGCGTCAGCCGTCTGCGCCGGGTCTGAGGCTACGGCGCCCGCGAGGGCCCGGTATGCCGCGGCTTCATCGGCGTGGCGTTCGCGCTGACCACGCCGCAGGCGCTGTTTCGTAATCAATCGGCCTGCAGCGACACGAATCATCGCAGCACCGCTGGATCGATCCATCCGGCAGCCGAGCTCTGAACCGCACAATGCGAACTTTCGACCGCGCGTTGCTTACCGGTTTCGATATCCACGACTGCGAGGGTTTCTGCATCATCCCCCATGAAGCAGCGCAACCATTCGGCTTTAGCGAACAACAACTGCCTGGAATCAGGCGACCAGATTAATTGAGCATCGACGCCCGCCGCGCCCAACTTCTTTTTGTGAGCCGGGTTGTTTGCGTCGATAACAACGATGCGACCGTTGCTCTTGGCAGCGATCCAGCGCCCGTCGGGAGACCAACTCCCAGTTGCGGATCCTGGTTGCACGGGGAGCAGGGATCGGCTCGCGCCGCTCCTCAGATCCACCAGTCTCAAGTGGTCGGACGCCAGTCTCTGCAGTTGACCATCGGGCGTAACGCGGGCCACGGGCTCAGTCTGACTTACCACCTGAGCGCCGTCAGGCGAGATTCGGCCCAGCGCCCCACCGCAGTCCGGAAAATCACCAGTTCGCAGGGGGCGGTGGCTGCCCGTATTCGGATCCAGTTCGTAGGCGCCGCACGTATGAGTCCGGAGGTCGTGGCCGGCTACTAAGAGCCTGCCTGACCGCGTTACGGTTAAGAACATCACCCCGAGTTCTGTTGAGCCCGATATGGTGCGTTCTCGCGTCGGTCCGAAGTCGATCCTGTTAATGCCGAGGCCCGTGCTCGGGCGAACATACACCGATCTCCCGTCCGGTCCAAAGCAGTAGAGGTTGCAATTCTGCATGCCGGGAAGCCTGATCCCGCCGGGCGACTTCACCGGAGTGAAGGGGAACAAGATGATCTCAGCATCCCCCGGTTGCATTGCTGCCTGGGCAAAGTATGCAGGGATATAGCTGGATGTCTCGCTGGTGATCGACCCCGCAGGAGCTCCGGGGGCGGCCATCAGCACCGCCGTGAGTGTGAATAAAATTCGAGCGTAGACTGACATCGCTACAGTCCCGGCGCGAGTCTCCCGCAGCCGGGCGGCCCAGCCGATCGGGCTTGAAGTAGCCCACATATCGAATAGCGGTCAGAAGAGTAAAGGTGAAGCTGTCGCTGTTATTGTATCCGCGACGGGGTGTGGGCAGGTACGGGACCTGTCGCTGGTTGTATGTCCCGATGTAGAACCAGTTGCGGCGGGTCTGAGGCTACGGAACCCGCGATGGCCCGGTATGCCGCGGCTCCATCGGCGTGGCGTGCGCGCTTACCACGCTGAACACGATCACCAGCACGCCGATGGCGATGTTGTTCCAGGAACGCATTTCGATGCCGTAACGAAAGATCCACGGCGAGAGGCAGGTCCAGACGCCGAAGATGACCATCATCCAGCTCAGCGCCGGAGCGCCCGCCGGACGCGCCAGCCGAATCGCCGAGAACAGGATGATCAGCCCTCCCACGGTGAAGCCGTTGTACTTGTTCCCGTTGTACCAGGCTCCGTAAATGAGCGGCGTGAGGAACAACCAGATGCCGGCCAGCAGGCTGAG
>DASRCB010000047.1:0-9796 GCA_035653295.1 Bryobacteraceae bacterium | reverse complement strand
GGCTCCACGGCGCCCTCGTACGATCTGGACGTCTACAAGAGCCAGAACCAGGACACCGTGCTCGAGGTGCGCAATCCGAACAGCGGCAGTGCGGCCCGCGCCAACCTGCGCCTGCTTGCCGATCAGGCGCTGTTCTCACTGATTGCGGGCAGCGCCGCCAACGGCGGGGGCCTCTATTTCCAGGGTCAGGGTGACAAGGTCATGGCCTTCCAGCAGATTGCCAACGCGCCGATAGCTTTCTTCACCAACAACGTGGAACGTATGCGGGTGCTGGCCAATGGAAATGTGGGCATCGGGACCGTGGCCCCGGCGGCGAACCTGGAAGTGAACGGAACCGCGAAGTTCGATGGGCTGATCACGTTTGCGCCGGGGCAGACGTTTCCGGGCGGCGGTGGAGGAACGATTACCAGCGTAACGGCGGGTACGGGTTTGACGGGCGGCGGCGCCTCGGGCGCCGTCACACTGAACGTGGACACCGGGAAGGTGCCGTTGCTCACGGCGGCGAATGTGTTCACAAATACGCAGCAAATCCACAGCGGTGGGCTTCAGATCGTGGCTCCCGCTCGCACCGACGCCATTTCTGCCTCGGGGGGCAACGCTTCAGGGAATGGCTGGGGTGCAACGGCAATTGACGCGTACGGAGGAACTGGTCAGAATGCGTCGGGCGGCGATGGCGTCTACGCTGTGGGGGGCGACGCGTCGGGAGCGCCGGGCGGATACGGAATCACCGCTCTTCCCGGCAAAGACAGCAACGGGAATCCCAGCATCGCCGGTTTCTTCGGCGGCGAGGTGATGATTGACGCCGCCGGACAGTATGGGTATCCGCAGATGCTTGTTCAGCAGGATTACTCGAATGATTTCGCCCGAATTCGCTTCAACGTTGCGCAAGCGGCTCAGAGCTGGGACATCGCCGTCGGAGGCGGAACGCAGCCGCCGATGCATTTCTTTCGTCCCGACATCGGCGACGTGCTGTCGCTGACGCCCGGCGGCGCCAACCTCCTCGTGATGAGCAACGGCGCCGTCCTCAGCAGTGGCGGCGCGTGGACCAACGCCTCCGATCGGAACGCGAAGACCGCATTTCAGGACGTCAGCGGCGCCGAGGTGCTCCGCCGCCTGAGCGCGGTGCCTATCACCACGTGGAGCTATAAAACCGAAGGCGAAACCGTGCGGCATATGGGACCCATGGCGCAGGACTTCGCCGCCGCTTTCCACCTCGGCAGCGATGACAAGCACATCACCACCATCGATGAGGGCGGCGTCGCGCTTGCCGCGATTCAGGAGCTTTACCGGCAGAATCTGGAACTGAAGGCGGCAGTCGCAGAGTTGCGGGCGCGCATGGCTTTGGGGTCCGGCGCACGCGCGGGCGAGCCGCGCGGTCGTTCAACCCTCGACTCGCGCCCAGGCCAGCGGTAACACAGGAGGAATTCGATGAATCGCTTCCGCGATATAAGCGTGTGGTGCGCTTTCGTGGCATGCCTCTGTACGGCGCGCGCGCAGGAGACCGTTCCTCGTTTGTTGAATTTCAGCTCCGCGGTCCGCGACAGCGCCGGCAAACCCGTCAGCGGCGCACAGGCGCTCACCTTCTCCATCTACGGCGATCCGACGAGCCGCACGCCGCTGTGGCAGGAGACGCAGAGCGTCGAGGCCGACGAGCAGGGGCGCTACACGGTTCATCTGGGCGCGGCCACGGCGAACGGCATACCGCTCGATCTGTTTACCTCCGGGCAGGCGCTGTGGGTCGGCGTGCAGCCGCAGAGCGCCGGCGCGGTGGAACAAAGCCGCGTGCTTCTGGCCGCGGTTCCCTATGCTCTGAAAGCCGCGGATGCGGATACGCTGGGCGGCAGGCCGGTCTCCGCATTCCTCACCCGGGAGGCGGCGAACGCGACCGGCGGTGAAAGCCTGAACTCGGCGGCCATCCACGTCCCCGAGGCGATCGGCACGGCATCGACAATCGGCGGCGCCGGAACGGCCGGCTATATTCCTGTATGGACCGACAGCGCCGACCTCGGCAATTCAGTGCTGTTTCAGTCGGGCACTAAGATCGGACTGGGCTCCACGGCGCCCTCGTACGATCTGGACGTCTACAAGAGCCAGAACCAGGACACCGTGCTCGAGGTGCGCAATCCGAACAGCGGCAGCGCCGCCCGGGCCAACCTGCGGCTGTTTGCCGATCAGGCGCTGTTCTCACTCATTGCGGGCAGCGCCGCAAACGGCGGGGGCCTCTAATTCCAGGGTCAGGGTGACAAGCTCATGGCCTTTCAGCAGATTGCCAACGCGCCGATGGCTTTCTTCACCAACAACGTGGAACGCATGCGGGTGCTGGCCAATGGGAATGTGGGCATTGGGACCGCGGCGCCGACAGCGAACCTGGAAGTGAACGGAACCGGGAAATTCCATGGGCTGATCACGTTTGCGCCCGGACAGACGTTTCCGGGGACCGGTACTATCACCGGCGTCGCAGCGGGCGCGGGGCTCGCCGGCGCCGGCACGAGCGGCAGCGTGACTCTCGCATTGCAGAACTGCCCGAGTGGGCAGGAGCTGCAATCGACCGGCCCGGCCTGGGCCTGCATTGTGCCGAATATCGGAACCATTACCGCCGTGAACGCAGGCACGGATCTGACCGGCGGCGGCACATCCGGCGCAGTCACGCTCAATGTCGACAACACGAAGGTGCCGGAACTGGCGAGCGGGAATGTCTTCACCGCCGGGCAGACCATTAACGCTGCAGGTGACGCCCTGTCGGCCAGCGGCGGGTCAGGCGGAGGTAGCGAGCTTGCCGGCGCGGGAGTCCTCGCGTACGGTGGCAATGCGTCCACCAGCGGCAATTTTGGAGGACGCGGCATCCTGGCAGTAGGAGGATCGTCGCTGGATCGAAACGCAGGCGATGGCATCGATGCCAGCGGTGGAGACGGTGGCGTTGCGGGCGGCCGCGGGATCTACGCCCTCGGGGGGGTTGACGCGAATGGCAACCCTGCGGCTGCCGGATACTTCGCAGGCCCCGTGGTCGCCAGCTTCGAAGGAAGGTACGCGAATCCGCAATACCTGGTCGAGCAGCTACACTCCGATGATTTCGCCCGCATTCGATTCAACGTCTACGGCGCCGCTCAGACCTGGGACATTGCCGCGGGAGGCGGGACTCAGCCACCGCTGCACTTCTTCCGTCCCGACATCGGCGACGTGCTGTCGCTTACCCCCGGCGGCGCCAACCTCCTCGCCATGAGCAACGGCGCTGTCCTCACCAGTGGCGGCGCGTGGACCAACGCTTCCGATCGAAACGCGAAAACCGCATTTCAGGATGTCAGCGGCGCCGAGGTGCTCCGCCACCTGAGCGCTGTCCCCATTACTACCTGGAGCTACAAAACCGAAGGCGAAACCGTACGGCACACGGGACCTATGGCGCAGGATTTCGCCGCCGCGTTCCAGCTTGGCGCCGACGACAAGCACATCACGACCATTGACGAGGGCGGCGTCGCGCTTGCCGCCATCCAGGAACTATACCGGCAGAACCTTCAGAAGGACGAGGAGATCCGAAAGCTCACGGCCGCGGTGGCGGCGCTGGAATCGCGCATGCGCCCGAAGCGAGCGCGTCAGCGGCGTGCGCGCGAGGCGCCGGAGTCCTCAGCCCGCCGAGGCCTTCCACGCCAGGTAATAACGGTCCACTCCGTCCACAAAGCCGCCGTGCCGCGGCTGCCACCCGAGCAGGCGCGTCGCCTTTGACGCGTCGATGTGCTGATCGGCGGCGAGCGCTTCGGCGAAACCGCCCATTTGCTTCGTGGCCTCCTCAAGCGGAACGGTGTGGACGCGGCCGCCGGCGCCCGCGGCGCGGCTGGCGGCTTCGGCGCATTCCAGCACGGTGAAGCGGCTGCGGTCGCTTACGTTGAAGATCTCGCGCCGCACACCCGACTCCACGGCGAGCCTGTATGCCCGGGCCAGGTCGGCAACATGCACCATGGTCCAGCGCGCGCGGCCATCGCCAATCACGCGCCCGGCGCCCTGCTGTGCGGCGCTGGAGAACCAATTGGCAGTGAGCCCGCCTCTCCCCCCATAGACACAGCCGGGCCGCAGAACGATGGTGCGCAGCGGACCGCGGTCGGCGCGGAGGACATGATCCTCGTGTTCCGGCCTCCAGGCGACCACGGCGAATGGGTTCAACGGTGAGGCTTCATCCGCCGCCGCGGCGCCTGTGTTCCCGTACACCCAACAGCCGCTGGTGTACACGATTAACCGCGGCCGCCCACCGCTGGCCGCTTCGATGAGCGCCGAGACGGTTCCCGAATCGAGGTGCGGCGCATGCGCCGAATACTCGGCCGCGCAGTGGATCAGGACCTGGCATTCCCGTGCTGCGTCGAGCCAGGCCTGAGGCTCCTGCATGGCGCCGATGATGGGCCGGACTTCCCGACGCGCGCCGGCGGCTCCGCGCTCGGCCGAGCGAACCAGCCCCAGCACCTCATGCCCGGCGCGCGCCAGATCCGCAGCCACAGCCGATCCGATATAACCACTCGATCCCGTTACGAAGATTCGCATTCGCCTGATGATCCCTGTCCGATTCTACTCGGACCTCCGGTGCGCGCCAGGGACGTACAATGGGGTTTGTCCCCTTCATGACTGGTGATTTGAAAACTGCGCTTGCAGCGGCTCTGCTGCTTGCGCTGACCTCCTGTAAAACGTCCCTTCCCGACAATGTTGCCGCCGTGGTGAATGGCCGCACCATTTCCTACGCGGACCTGGAGAAGCGGTATCAGGCGCAGTTCGGTAGCGCGAACGCCGCCGAGCGTCCCAGTACGGACCAGGTGCAGACGCAGCGCCTGGAGGTGCTGCGAACCATGATCGACAACGAAATCCTGCTGCAGCGCGCCGAAAAAGAGGGGCTCATGGCCACCGACGCCGACGTCGAGGCCCGATTTGCCGAGTTAAAGGCCCCCTATACGCAGGAGGAGTTCCAGAAGCAGCTTTCCCTGCAGCACATGACCGCGGAGGACTGGAAAGCGCAGCTGCGGCGCGACCTGAGCATTCGCAAACTGCTCAATAAAGACATCGCTTCCCGCATCAGCATTACCGACCAGGATGTGCGCAACTTCTATAATGAGAACAAAAAAAGCTTCAATGTGGCTGAGCCGCAGATCCATATGGCGCAGATCCTGGTGACCGCGAACCCGGATCCCTCGGTCCACAACCTCAAAAACGACAAGGCGCAGAACGACGATCAGGCGCGGCGCAAGATCGAGATGCTCAACTCACGCATCCGCCAGGGCGAGGATTTTGCGATGCTCGCGCAGAACTATTCGGAAGATCCGAACACAGCTCCCAACGGGGGAGATCTCGGCTTCATTCCCGAGTCGGCTCTGCAAAAGGTCAGCCCGGAGTTGCAGAAGGCCATTGACGGCATGACACCCGGACAGGTAACCCCGCCGCTGCACATGCAGGAGGGCTATCGCATCCTCAAGCTGATCTCCCGCGAGCCCGCCGGCCAGCGGGAGTTGAACGACCCACAAGTGCAGCAGACCATTCGCGAAACGCTGTTCAACCGCCGCGACAACCTGCTCCAGGCTGCTTATTACGAGGTGGCGCGGGACGAAGCCAGGGTGACCAATTACCTGGCAATGGGTATCGCCGCGCCGAAGAAGTAAGGTCCCCTTGCGCGCCAAAACCCCGCTCAACAAAACCGCCTGAGGTACAATCGCCGATAACGGCTGAAATAAGGTCCATCGCGTTCCCAGGGCCTCGCCGCAGGGCCCGGCGGAAAAGAACCACACCCGGAAATGGCTACTACCACCACCCCCGCCTCGCTTAGCAGGGCCAAAGAATTCCGCGATGCCCTGCCGTCGCGCTCGTTCGTGGCGGACGGAGCAATGGGTACGGTTCTCTACTCGAAGGGCGTATTCATCAACCGCTGCTTCGATGAGCTGAATCTTTCCCAGCCTTCACTGGTCCGCGAGGTCCACGAAGAGTACGTACGCGCCGGGGCCGACATCATCGAGACCAACACATTCGGCGCGAATCATCCCCGCCTGGCCGCGTTCGGGCTGGTTGAAAAACTGCGCGCGATTAACGAAGCAGGCGTGCGGCTGGCGCGCGAAGCCGTGAAGGACGCGAAGGCCTGGGTAGCTGGCGCGATGGGGCCCCTGGGTTTGCGCATCGAGCCGCTCGGGCAGACCTCGTTTGCCGAAGCCCGCGGATACTTCCGTGAGCAGGCGGACGTTCTGGTAAGCGCCGGCGTCGATCTGCTCGTCCTCGAAACGTTCCAGGACATGTACGAGTTGCGCGAGGCGATCTATGCCGCGCGCGAGGCCGCCGGCGAGGAAATGGTCATCATCGCCCACCTGACTATCGATGATTCCGGCTGCCTGCGGGACGGTACGGCGCCCGAAACCTTCACCCCGAAACTGCAGGAGTGGCCGGCCGACGTAGTTGGGCTGAATTGCTCGACGGGCCCCAAGGTCACGCTCGAGACCATCGAGCGCATGATTCCGCTCAGCGCCAAACCTCTCAGCGCCATGCCGAACGCCGGGCTGCCGGCTATGGTAGAAGGCCGGAACATCTATCTCTGCTCGCCAGAGTACATGGCGCAATACGCGCGCCGGTTTCTCTGGGCCGGCGTGAAGGTGGTCGGCGGCTGCTGCGGCACCACCGCCGAGCACATCAAGGCGATTCGCTCCGAGGCCCGCTCGCTGCATCCGATGCAGAAGACAATCACGGTCACAGTCGAGGCGCCCGCCGCAAAGGCGAAGGTGCTGGAGAAAGTGCCCGTCGCACAAAAGAGTACGCTGGGCGCGAAGCTGGCCGAGGGGAAGTTTGTCGCTTTCGTGGAGATCCTGCCTCCCCGAGGCGTGGACGCCAGCAGGGAAATCGAAGGCGCGCGCCTGTGCGCGGCGCACGGCATCGATTGCATCAACGTGCCCGACGGGCCACGCGCCAGCGCGCGGATGAGCGCTCAGGTCACCTGCCAGCTTATCCAGCGCGAAGCGAAGATCGAGGCTGTGCTCCACTTCTGCTGCCGCGACCGGAACATCCTCGGCATCCAGTCCGAGCTTCTCGGCGCGCACGCGGCGGGCGTACGTAACCTGATCTGCATCACTGGCGATCCACCGCGCATGGGCACTTACCCCGACGCCACCGCTGTGTTCGATGTGGACGCCATCGGCCTGTCCAACATCGTGAACAACCTCAACCGCGGGCTGGACCTGGGCGGTAACCCCATCGGATCGCAGACCGCGCTGCTGCTCGGGGTGGGCGCCAATCCAGGCGCCCTGAACATGGATGAGGAGATTCGCCGGTTCGAGTGGAAGGTGCAGGCCGGCGCCGAATATGTCGTCACGCAGCCGGTATTCGACCTGCGGCTCCTGGAACAATTCCTAAGGCGCATCGAGCACCTGCGCATCCCGGTCATCTGCGGCATCTGGCCGCTCACCAGCTTCCGAAACGCCGAATTCATGGTCAACGAGCTCCGCGTGCCGGTGCCGGACGAGTACATGGAGCGGATGCGTCGCGTAGAAAACGCGGATGCTGCCCGTCAGGAAGGAGTCGCGATTGCGCAGGAGATGGTGCGGCACGCGCGGCCGCTGGTCGCGGGAGTGCAGCTCAGCGCGCCATTCGGACGATATTCAATGGCGCTGGACGTCGCCGAGGCCATCGGCCCGCGCTGAACTTCAGGTGAGCTGCAGTGGCGACTGATCTGATAGAAATCGACGCGGACAAGCCGGCGCCCGAAGTTGTCGAGAGAGCCGCCGGCGCCATCCGCCGCGGCCAGGTGGTGGCCATCCCCACCGACGCGCTCTACACTCTGGTTGCGGACCCTTTCAACCTGCGCGCGGTCGGGCGCGTGTTCGCCGCCAAGGGGCGCGAAGCGCAGCGCTCCCTGCCCCTGCTGGTTACGGGAGTCCTGATGGCGGAAGACCTGGCCCGCGACTTGTCCGCACGTTTCAACGTGTTGGCGCGGCATTTCTGGCCGGGACCGCTGACCATCATCGTCCCGGCATCGCCGCGCGTGCCGCTGAAGGTGACCGGCAACACCGGCCGCCTGGCCATGCGCCATTCCCGATCTCCGGTCGCCAACGCCCTGCTCGAAGCTCTCGACCAGCCGCTCATCGCCACCAGCGCCAACATCTCCGGAAGCCCGACCGCCCGCAGCGGCATCGAGGTGTTTGGCAATATGGACGGCCGCGTGGATCTGGTGCTGGATGGCGGTTCCTGCCCCGGAACCGGCGCCACCACCGTGGACATCACCGAGCCATGGTGGCGTGTAATCCGCGAGGGCGGAATTCCTGAAAAAGAGATTGCCGAGATCCTGAAAGGCCACTAGACTAATACCCTTGGGCCGAAGTCGATCGTTTGGCAGCCGAACACTTTACCGGAGAATTTCAGTCAGAGGCGATTGACAGCCGCAGGCATGTTCACGCTCGACAGCGACGGCGTTTTCCGCGCGGGCAATTTATCGTCAGTTGCCGGGTTGCTGCACGGATTCGGAACGCGCGCCCCTTCGAACTGGCCTGGCGATATGCCGACAGCGATTGTTCGCCAGGTGCATTCCAGCCGCGTGGTGGTGGTTGATGGCCCAGGCGAGTACGGCCAGGCCGACGCGCTGATCACCAACCGCTCCGGTTTTCTGCTGGCCATCCGAACAGCCGATTGCGTGCCGGTGCTCCTTGTCGACCCGGCGACACACACTGTGGCGGCCGTTCACGCCGGCTGGCGCGGCACGGTGGCAGGTATCCTCCGGGAGACTCTGCGCGCGATGTCGGAGCGATTTGGTACGCGCATCCCCGATGTACTCGTTGCCATCGGACCCGCAATCGGACAGTGCTGTTTTGAAGTGGGACCGGACGTAGCCGCGGCATTTCAGCCGTGGTTTCCAGAACGACCGGATCTGGACACGAAGACCAATCTTGACCTGCGTGAGGCGAACGCGCGACAGCTTCAGGCTGCCGGCGTACGGGGTGCGAACATTACCATCCTCGATAAGTGCACACGCTGCGAAGCGGGTCTGTTCCACTCCTGGAGGCGTGATGCTGACAGGTCCGGGCGGCTGATTTCGGGTGTGGGCTGGGAGATCTGAGGGGGATTTGACTCACTGCGATGCACAAAAGGCGCGGACCCCGTAGCCCGCGCCCGTGTGACAAGACCGAAAGGACGTATTAAGCGGCGTGCACCAGCAGGTCGTCGAAGTCCTCGGAACCGGAGTTCTCCGCGTTCCGGTCAGCCATCTCCTGGCACTGGATGCAGAACGGCGTCCACGGTACAGCGTTCAGGCGTTTGGGGTTAATGTCTTCCTCGCAGTGCACGCAGACGCCGAAGGCGCCCTCGTCCATGCGCCGCAGCGCGGCACGGACGTTGCGCAGCAGGTTGGATTCGCGATCGAGATTCCGGATGGCAAGTTCGCGTTCAGCGGCGTTCTGTACTTCGTCCAGAGCGTCGGGACTCTTCTCGATGGTGATGCCTTCGCGGTTCCGGAGTACCTGGGCGAGCTCCGCCTGCTTGGCCTCCAGAATCTCTCTGTATTTGTTGAGTTCGGTCTTCGTCATGTTGACTCTCCTTACGTTCGTTTTGTTATCTGTTGCTAACTTTCGACAATAGCTTTAGACGCGGTCCTCGTCCAAAAGGTTCAGCGGTGTTTCCAGGTTCCTGTAAAGGAAAAGTACAGGGAGGCTCGGTCGCTGCAGGACGTTGAGGCCCGTGACTGGCTCCAGAAATCATACCACATCCGCGTAGCAATTCAAGTGCCACGACCTCCCGGCTCGTTCCGACCCGAACAATCGCCAAAGTCTGTTCTCCGCACGAGGCATGATGCAGATTCATATCG
>DASRCB010000046.1:0-26450 GCA_035653295.1 Bryobacteraceae bacterium | reverse complement strand
CGTTTAGCGCCGATTAAGACGCCCAGCGGTTGCAAAACTTCGCAACGAACAACGAATCGAACAATCTGCTCAGCCTGGCCAGCCTTCGCATTACGATCTTCGCAAAGGCACAAAGAGCTGAGTATGGAAGTTGTTGATTCGATTCGTGCGATGCCTTGTGATCGAGGCCCTACTCGCTCCGCAAAACCGCCATAATGTCCAGGGTGGCGATGCGGCGCGTTGCGCTCCACACGGCCAGGGATGCGACCACCGCGATGAGGCAAACCGAGCAGGCGAACGTTTCGGCATCAGGAGCGCCGGCGCTCGAGATGAGCCGATCGAGGAGGCGGCCGCTGGCGACGGCGACGACGATTCCCACGGCCGCTCCAATGCCGACGGTGCGCAGGCCTTGCGCAAGCACGGTGGCCCGCAAGCGCGCAGGGGTTCTTCCGACCGCCATGCGGATGCCCATTTCGCGCATTCTCCGCCCGACTGCCCACGACACGACGCCGTAGATGCCGACGGCGGCCAGTAAGAGCGCGAAAGCGGCAAAGAAGCGCGCGGCCGTGCTGTAGAACCGCGGGCGCGCCAGCGCGTCTTCGAGGCGCTGCTGCATCGTTTTGGCGCCGAACACCGGAACCTGAGGGTCGAGGGAGCGAAGCGCATCGCGCACCGCGGCGAGGTGGTCTTCGGCGCGCCCGTCCACGCGAACGACGATTGTCGAAAAGAAGCTTCCCGGTTCGCCAGCGGGCACGAAGACCTGGCTCGGTTCTGCCGCCGCGGCCTCGGTCATATAGTCCATTGCCTGGACAACGCCAATGATGCGCATGGGCGTGTCGGTGATATCCGTGACGTGATGGCCGATGGCGTCCGCCGCCCCTCCGAGTTGCCGCGCGAAGCGCTCGTTCACCACCACGACGTACGCGTTCGAACGGACTTCGGCATCCGTGAACTCACGGCCGGCGACGATGCGGCCGCCCATGGTACGGAAGTAATCCGAGAGGACGGGAACCAGCAGCGAAGGCTCTTTGGCCGGCCGACCGTCGGCGCCGAACGGGCCGCCGACATAAGCAGTGGCATAGATGGGAAGGAATTCCGTCGCGCTCGCCGCGCGCACTCCGGGCAGATCTCGCACCCGCGCCAGCGCCTGCTCGAACCAGGCGAGATTGCGGTGCGCGAATTGCTGAGCCGTCCCCTCCAGCGAAACGTTGACGGTCACAAGCCCGCGCGCATCGAAGCCGCGGGCGGTTCGCGTCATCTGCGTGAATGCGCGGCCAACAGAAAATGCGGAACTCAGCAACACGATCGTGAGAGCCACCTGGACCGCGACCAGCGTTTCGCGGGCATGCGGCGAGCCGGCTCGGGCGGCAGCAATCGTTCTCCCCGCGTTTAACCCGGGCATCACTCCGAAGAGCACTCCGGTCACGATGGATGCGGCCAGGGCGAAACCGAGGACGCGTGCGTCGATTAGCGAATACGACAGGACCGCAAGCGGGGCCGGCTGCACTCTGGCGGCCAGCGAAGTTGTCCAGAGTGCGACGGGCAGCCCGGCTGCTGCGCCGGCGATGGAGAGAAGCAGGCACTCGGTGAGCAGTTGCCGCACGAGCCTGGCGCGGCTCGCGCCCAGCGCGGAGCGTATGGCGAGTTCCGCGGCGCGATCGGCGACGCGCGCCATCAGCAGGTTCGCGAGATTCGCGCAGGCGATGAGCAGGATCAACACCACGCCGGCCATCAGCGCCAGCGATGCGGTCTTCGCGGGCCCGGCGACTTCGTCGCGAAGCGGAATGATGACCGGAACGGGACGATAGAGCGAGGTTCGCGTGAGCCGATCGAAATCCGCCTGAAACGGCCCGCGCGCCTGGGCGCGGGTGAAGCCTGGTTTCAAGCGCGCGATGGTTTCCCACCCGTTGTTGCCGGGTGAAAACGACGCCGGTTTCCAGAGCACCGCGCCGTGCGGATAATCGAACCCGGGCGGCGCCACTCCGATCACGGTCAGAGGCTTTCCGTCGATGCGCACGGTCGAACCGAGCGCGCGCCGATCTCCGGCGAACAGCTCCTGCCACAGGCCGTACCCGATGACGGCCACCGAGTTTCGGCCCGGCATGTCCTCATCCCTGGCGAACCCACGCCCGAGCACCGGTTCTACGCCCAGGAGGGAGAAGAAATTCCAGGATGCCTGGGCGACGTGGGCGCGCGCCGCGGTGCGGCCGGCGCCCAGATTGATGTCGTTCTCTTCGAACGCCGCGGCGTCGGACAGGTACGCGCTCTGCCTGCGCCATTCGTGAAATTGCGCCGCGCTGTTATCGGGCGGAAGAAAGTTCCGGAGGTAAACGAGACGGTCCGCATCGCGGAATGGAAGCGACCGTAGCAGCAGCGCGTTTACGACGCTGAATACGCCCGTATTCGCGCCGATACCGATGGCCAGCACGGCAATGGCGAATATCACGTGCCAGGGCCGGCGCACCCATAGCCGCAGCGTGTGGAGCGCGTCCTGCCCGCACTCCGACAGCAGATTGCTCCAGACCACAGCGTCTTTCAGCTTGACATAGCCGGCCGTCGCGCGATAATGCGCGCAAACGCGTGTTTTCCACAGACGAACTCGCCGCCGCTTTTCGGGCGCTCGGCGTTCAGGCAGGCGACACAATCATGATGCACGCCTCGGTGCGCGCGGTTGGGCAGATCGCCGGCGGCCCCGACCAGATCCATGTCGCGCTGAAACAGGTTCTCACGCCGGACGGCACGCTCATCATGTACGCGAGCTGCCCGGAGTTCTACGACGAGGTGGGACGCGGCCGCCTCGCGCCGGAACAGGAGGCGGAGATTCTGGCGAAGCTGCCTCCGTTCGACCCGCTCACGATGCGTTCGCAGCGCGAGAACGGCGCGCTGGTGGAGTTCCTGCGCACCTGGCCGGGTTCAATCGTTAACCAACACGTCGCCAGGTTCGTAGCCTGGGGCAGGCGTGCGGAGTATCTGGTTTCTGAGCAGCCGTGGAGTTATGCGTTCGGCCGCGGCTCGGCGCTCGACCGTTTCCTCGAGCTGGACGGTAAGATTCTGCTGCTCGGGAGCGATCACGACGCGGTGACTTTCCTGCACTACGCCGAGCACATCGCCGACATCCCCGATAAAATCGTCGTTCGGTACAAGGTCCCCGTGCTCGAGAATGGCGCGCGGGTGTGGCGCGATATGGAGGAATTCGATACCTCCGAGCGCGCGCATGGCAACTGGCCCGACCGCTTTTTTGCACGGCTCGTCGACGGCTATCTCGCGGGCGCCGGCAACACGGGCGGTTTCGTCGGAAATGCGCGCAGCCACTTGTTGCCCGCCCGAGAGCTTCTCGATTTCGCATTGCCGTGGATGGAAGCCGTAGCGGCGGACGCGCGCGCCGCGGACGCGCTCGGCTTCGCATAAAATCGAGGCACATGCCCAGGTTCGGTGTAGCCCTGATTGCGGCCGCGACCGCGTGCTGTCTCCTCGCCCAGGACCCGCCGTTGTGGAAGGATCCGTCCCAGCCTCTGGAAAAGCGCGTGGACGATCTTCTGTCGCGGATGATGCTGGAGGAGAAAACATCGCAGCTTCTGAGCCAGTCGGCGGCGATCGACCGGCTCGGCATTCCCGCCTACGACTGGTGGAACGAATGCCTGCATGGGGTGGCGCGCTCGGGCCGGGCTACTGTCTTCCCGGAGCCTATCGGCGCTGCCGCCACGTGGGACACAAATCTGCTTTTCCGTGAAGCGACGGCCATTTCGGACGAGGCGCGCGCCAAACATCAGGAGTACGTGCGCCGGGGCAAACGCGGCATTTACCAGGGCCTGACCTTCTGGACACCCAACATCAACCTCTTTCGCGACCCGCGCTGGGGCCGGGGGATGGAGACCTACGGAGAGGATCCGTATCTCACCGGGCAGATGGCCATTCAGTTCGTGCGCGGACTGCAGGGCGACGACCCGAAATATTTGAAAACGGTGGCGACGGCCAAGCACTATGCCGTGCACAGCGGGCCGGAATCGACGCGGCACGTGGCCGACGTTCACCCCAGCGAGCACGATCTGCGCGACACCTACCTGCCGCAGTTCGAGGCCGCGGTTCGCGCCGGCGGCGCCGATTCCGTAATGTGCGTGTACAACAGCGTGGATGGGAAGCCGGGGTGCGCCAGCCCGATGCTGCTGGCGGACATTTTGCGTGGCGAATGGCGCTTCCCCGGATATGTGGTCTCGGACTGCGATGCGGTGGCGGACATTTTCTATACGCACAAGGCGGCGCCGAGTCCGGAAGCAGCTGTCGCCATGGCCCTGAAGGCCGGAACGGACGTGGACTGCGGGCTCATGTACGAGCACGTTCTGCCCGCGGTGAAGACCGGTCTGCTGGCCGAGAGCGATGTCGATACGGCGGTGCGGCGTCTGCTGACAGCCCGTTTCCGTCTGGGGATGTTCGACCCGCCGGAGAAGGTGAAATGGACATCGATTCCATACACCGTGAACGACAGCCCCGAACACGCGGCGCTGGCGCTGGAGAGCGCGCGGGAATCGATCGTACTTCTGAAGAACGAAGGCGGGATACTGCCGCTGAAGAAGAGCGTCAAGACCGTGGCGGTCATCGGCCCGAATGCGGACGACGTGGACGTGCTGCTGGGCAACTACAACGGACAGCCCTCGCACCCGGTAACGCCGCTGGCGGGCATTCGCGCGAAGCTCGGCGCCGGGCGTGTGCGGTACGCGCGCGGCTGCGATCTGGCGGAAGGCATGCCTTTCTTTGAAACCGTGCCTTCGTCGGCCTTGTATACCAGCCAGGGTGCAGACAAGCAGCACGGCCTCAAAGCCGAGTACTTCAACACCGCGAACTTCAATGGGCGGGCGTATCTGCCGGTGGCGTTCCCGACAGAGGAGATGCGGAAGGACGCGGTGATCCCGCAGAACCCACAACCGCTGTTCACGCGCGTGGATCCGAAGGTCGATTTCGACTGGGGTCCCGGGGCGCCGCGGCCGGACATGAACGACGACAATTTCGGCGTGCGCTGGACAGGGTATCTGGCCCCGGCGGTCAGCGGCAAATACCAGCTGGGAGCGACGGGGCTGAACGCGTACGAGGTGTATCTGGACGGGAAACAAGTCGCGCCGCGGGACAGCGTGCATGAACGCGCCTACGACTATGCGGCGGTGGACCTCGAGGCCGGTCATTTGTACCAGATCCGCGTCGATTTCCATGAAGTACACGGCGATGCCGATGTGCGGCTGGTTTGGGAGCCGCCGCACGCCGGCGGGTACGAAGAAGAGGCGCTGAAGACCGCGCGGCAGGCTGACGTGGTGCTGCTGTTTCTGGGGCTCTCGCCGCGGCTGGAAGGCGAGGAGATGCGGGTGAAGGTGGAAGGCTTCGCGGGCGGCGATCGCGTCAAGCTCGGCCTGCCGCAGGTGCAGAAGGATCTGGTGCAGAAGATCTCGGCGCTGGGCAAGCCGGTGGTGTTGGTTCTGCTGAACGGCAGCGCTCTCGCCATCGGCGACGTTCGCGACCGCGTACCGGCGATTGTCGACCTCTGGTATCCGGGCCAGGCGGGCGGAACGGCGATCGCAGACGTGCTCTTCGGCGACTACAATCCCGCGGGACGCCTGGCGGTGACTTTCTACAAATCAGAAGAGCAACTGCCGCCGTTCGACGACTACAGCATGAAGGGCCGCACGTATCGCTACTTCGATGGCGAGCCGCTTTATCCTTTCGGCTATGGGTTGAGCTACACAACCTTTGGGTACAGCAATCTTCGCGTGCCGGAAACGATCGCCTCCGGAGATGCGGTGACGGTTTCCGTCGAGGTGCGCAACACGGGCCGGCGCGCGGGTGACGAGGTGGTACAGCTTTACGTCACGCACGAGGGCGCGAATGCGCCGGCGCCGATTCGCGCGCTGGAGGGCTTTCAGCGCATTCACCTCGCCGCGGGCCGGAGCCGCACGGTGGAGTTCACGCTGGATCCGCGGCAAGTGTCGATGGTGGATGCGGACGGCCATCGCGTGATTGAGCCTGGCACGGTGCAGATCGTGGTCGGCGGCAAACAGCCGGGGTTCCACGGGCCGGCGGACGCGGCAACAACGCAGACTGTCAGCACGAATTGCCGCATCACCGGAGAAGCGAAGCGGCTGGAGTGATTTCGGTATTTGGAAAGTGGTTACGGGCCGGCGAGCGACGTAAGTCCCGCCGGCACGGGGATCAGCACGCTTTGTTGGCGAGCACTGCAGTTCGTGTCTCGCTGGACCGCAACGGCCCGCGCGCGATGGCGACGATGGCGGCCTGCGTCAGCAGCAGCGGCCAGAGCATGCTCTCATGGACGATTTCACCGCGTTCCCGGATCGCCGAACGGACTTCGTCTCTTTTCAGGGGACGCTCGTCGGGGAAGTTCCACAGGCCGACAGCCTCGAGGACAGTGCGCGTAATGCGATACAGGACTGTGGGCGCCGGCCAGGTGATGATTGCAGTTCCTCCGGGTCGAACGGCGTCGAAGTGAGCGAGAATGGCCCGACGGGTATCCCGCGGTTGAAAGTGCTCGATCAACCCCACGCTGAACACTACATCAGCCTGTAGTTTCAGCGACAGGTCCAGAACGCTTTCCCGGTGCGGCCGCACAACCGTATTCGGAGTGGAGCGATCCCTGAGCAGAGACAGCCCGTATTCGTTGGTATCGACGACATCGTAGTCAGCGCACCCGACCACGGCTGAAATGGTCTCCAGCAGGCAACTGTTCGCGCCGCCGAGTTCGACGATGGAGATCCTCTTACCCGCCGAACCGGCAGTGGCGTAACGCCGGATCAGATTCAACAGCACCGAGGTGGTGTATCGCCTGGTGAGCCGGGCGGTGAAAGGCACGCTGGAGTAGTAACGATCCCAATCGGTCGCGGCCCGGGACGTTTCGCGCCGTGTGAACACGAAGTCCCGCTGGATGGCAAAGTTGGCGATAAACAAGAGACCTTCGGCGAGCAGTTTCGCAGGAATGACGGGCAGACCTCGCCAGTCGTGCAGGAATCGAATGAGGCCATAGGAGACGAGGCCGTTGCAGAAAACCAGCAGAACGTACCTGGGCAGTACGACGGCCTGACGCTGGCGCGAGTGAAAGACGATGCCGCGGACGCCGAAGTAGTTGAAGACCATTGCCACCATTCGGGATATGGTCTGCGACGGCGCAATGCCGCCGGTCTGAAAGAACACGAGGCTGAAAATGACATTGTCCAGCGCCGCAGTCAGGACGGATAAAACGCTGAACCGAAAGAGGAGGAAATAAATCCGCATCGAATCGAGCACGGGACGAAAATGAGAGCTGCGATTACCCTCCATATAGATCGTCCTTATGGGTTGCTCGAGGATGGGGAAACCCTGGTGCTTGCAAGCCAGCAGCATGTCGAGTTCAAATTCATAGCCGCCCGACGGCATGCGCAGCAGATGCGGGATCAGAGACGTCGGAATGCCGCGGAGGCCGGTCTGTGTATCTCCAAGTTTCTGACCAGTTACGACACGCATCAGCAGCCGAGTAACATGGTTGCCGAGCCGGCTTCTCAGTGGGGCGCCGTCGCCGAAACTACGCACTCCCAGAACCAGCGAGCGAGCATCTTCGGCCAGCCGTTTCGCCATAAGGAGAATGTCATCGGGGTGGTGCTGCCCGTCTGCGTCGGCGGTGACCACGCCGAGGCAATCGGGGAACCGCACCAGGGCGTCATTCAGGCCGGTTTTCAAGGCCGCGCCCTTTCCAAGGTTGACGGCGTGATGAAGAACGCGGACGCGCTCGGAAGCGGCGGCGACAGCATCAAAGGCCAGCGCGAATTCCGGTCCGCTGCCGTCATCAATGACAATGATGGAGACCGCGCCGGCGGCGAGAAGTCTTTCGACAAGCGGAAGCAGATGTGCGCCCGGTTTGTAAGCGGGGATGACCACCGGAACAGCGAGCCGGGAGCGCAACTGATTCATTGCTCGTCCTTACACGGCAGCCCGGAGAACCGGGCTGAGACTCCAGAGTAAATTCGGATAACGTTGACCAGAGGCCTGGAATGCAAGCGGGAAAACTGAGCTTAGCATAGATGTTAGTCCGAGCAGGTTGGCAGGATCTGCGGCGCGAGGGCAGCGGATGTTGTCGGCCGAGACCCTACCTCGCTCTGGTCATGCGCAGCAGATCACCGAGGTCGTCCACTTTTTCGTCGAGCGAGCTGAGCCGGCGGGCGAGGCCCTGAATTTCGGCTTCGGCGCGCCGATTCACTTCGAAATCGAGCTCGCCCCGCAGCCGGTCCTTGGCGTCCTGGCGGTTCTGACTCATCATGATGACGGGGGCCTGCACGGCCGCCAGCATGGACAGGAACAGGTTCAGGAGAATAAATGGATAGGGATCCCACGCTCTTCTGTCCAGAAGAACGTTAACGGTGGTGTAGACCGTCAGCACGACGGCAAACAGAATAATGAAGGTCCACGATCCGCCAAAGCGGGCGACCGAATCGGCGATGCGCTCACCGAGCGTGGTTTTCTCTTCAATTACCTCATTGGGGTTCCGCATGGCCCGCGAGCGTACGAGTTGCTGGGCGGCGTGGAACTGGCGGCCGAGTGTGGTCAGCAGGTCCATACCGGCGTGCGGTTTTCGCTCCAGCAGGACCACGATGTCGTCGCGGGAAATCTCGATACAGACGCTTTCCTCGAGGGCATGAGCGGTGGTTTGATGGGGCGTTTGCTGGAGCATGGACGCGAAGCCGAAGAAATCGCGCGCGGCGGGCTCGTCGACGATGACCTCCTGATGATCCTCGTCGAGCGTGCTCACGCGAACCCTGCCTGATATGAGCACATAGGCCTGCGGAGCGGGATCGCCCATTTTGTAGATACGCTCACGGGCGGCGAACGTCCTGACATCTACCTGTGCGGCCAGCACAGCGAGTTCGTCATTATCGAGCATCGAGAGCAGCGGAACGTCTCTAAGTATTTCCGGTTTGGATGGCATGGCGTCCTCCTGAGTATCAGGCGATGGTAGCAGATGACGGTTACGAAACCGTAAAAGCTCTAATCGGATGCCGGCGGGCGTATCACGTCGGGGAAGTCCACCGCGAATCCGATCTGTCCTCCGATGCGGGGACTGGCGATGTACCTGCCGCCCAGGACGCCGAAAGAGAAGCTGAGGCCGGGGCGCACGGTGCGCTGGCCGCCAAGCAGAACCTGAAGCTGACTTCTGCCGAGATTGCCGTTAACGTCGTAGCCTCCGTAGACTTCCGCGCCGAGCGTCAGGCGCGGGCTGAGGTCGTGCAGAATCGAGAGGCCACCGGTAAAGACGTGGCCGCGCGTCGCTGTGATGCCCACCACGCCGGTGCTGGTATTGCCGGCAAAGAGATAGCCGAGATTCGCGTTGACGCGGGTCCTGCCGGAGAGCGACTTTTGCGCGATGAGGTTCAGCCAATAGTCCATCAGCCCGGAACCAAGCTGCTTTTTGGCGTCGCCGGTTGGGAACTCGATGTAGAGACTGGCGCCCATTGCAGGAGCGCGGGATGCGGGGGATTCCTTATGGAACTCCCACTTGACGCCCAGGTTGGTGTCGCCTCCTCCGGCGGCCCCGGCGACGCCGACGGCGCGGAAGATGGCGAGATAAGGAGCATCAACGTCAAGTTCGAGGTTATGAGGCAGGCCGTAATTCACCTTGTAGTTAGCGGTGTTCTGTCTCAGATTCGGGTATTGCTGCTGGAGCGCATCGTATTCGTTGAAAAATTCGAAGTGCAGCTTTTTCGGTTCTGTTACGGCAGGATCGTCGGTGTAAAAAGGAAGCTGGGCCAGCAGGGCTATCGCGCTCCAGTTACCGAGAACCAGAAACAGCAAGCCGCGGATTAGAACCGTCATTTGGAATGGGCCGGCTTCACGAACAGCTCGCCGCGCAGGCGGATATCGGCCGAGGAGGCGCCTACCAGGATGTCGAAAGTCCCGGGGTTCACGGTGAATTGCTGCGTTCCGACGTCGTAAAACGCCAGGGCGCTCGACGGCAGCGTGAAGGCGACGCGTTGCCGCTGCCCGGGCATGAGCCTCACGCGCTCAAAGCCGCGTAACTCCTCTGACGGCCTCCTGACTTTTCCCGCTCGCTCGTGCACGTAAAGCTGCGCCACTTCATCGCCCGCTCGTGTCCCGGCGTTTTCTATGTCCACGGTGATTGTCGCCGCAGCCGCATTTGCAATCGTGCCGGGAGAGACTTTGAGGCCGCTGTAACGAAACGTCGTGTAACTCAGCCCGTGTCCGAAAGCGAACTGCGGCGTGCCCGCGAAGTACATGTAAGTGAATCCGCGGGTGACGTCGTACTGGTTCTGTGGGGGAAGCTGATCGAGGGAATCGTACACGGTATATGGCAAACGGCCGGCGGGATCGTAATCACCAAACAGGACGCCGGCGAGGGCCGTGCCTGCTTCCTCTCCCGGATACCAGGCTGCCAGGATCGCGGGGATGTTCCGGCTGGCCCATTGAACCGATACGGGACCGCCGCTCATGATGACCAGGACGGCTCGGGGATTGGCGGCATAAACCGCCTCGAGCAACTGCTCCTGCGAGCCCGGGAGGCTGAGGCTGGTTCGATCGCGTCCTTCGGCCTCGACCTTCTGATTCGTGCCGAGAAACAGAATGGCGACATCGGACCGCGCCGCGAGGGTTCGCGCCTGGTCGATGTCCTGGGGAGAGGCCGGCTCGACGAAATCGCAGCCGCGCGCGTACTCGACCCTCGCGCCCGGTCCCGCACTCGCCCGAATTCCCTCGAGAGGACTGACAATCCTTGGCCTCGCGCCGAAGTAATTGCCGATTTCGAACTGGTCCGCCTGCGGCCCGATTACCGCGACTGATTTAATGGCGCGTCTGTCCAGGGGAAGGAAGCCATTCGCGTTCCGCAGCAGCACGATCGATTCCTGAGCCGTCTTCAGGGCGATTTTGCGGTGGGCATCGGAAGCGATCTGGTCCGCGCCGATGTTGGAAAACGGGTTCAATGCCGGCGGATCGAAGACGCCCAGCCGAAAGGCGACGCGCAGCACACGCCGCAGAGCGCGGTCCACCACGGCTTCAGAGACCAGGCCATCGCGGACCGCGGCAGGCAGAGTCTGCTCGTAGTAGCGATCGTCGAGATCGCACCCTGCCTCGATCGCGCGCGCGGCGGCGACTTCGATGGAATCAGCGATGTGGGCGCCCTTTACCAGGCTGTCCTCGACCCCGCCCAGGTCGGAAACGACGAAACCCTCGAAGCGCCAGCGCCCACGCAAGATGTTTGTAAGAAGATACGGGTTCGCGATGTTCGGGACGCCGTTGAGCTGGTTGTAGGAGGCCATCACCGATTGCGCGTGGCCTTCCTCGATGGCGGCGCGCCAGTGCGGCAGATAATACTCCATCAGGATGCGCTCCGGCACGGTGGCCGACAGGGCGTGGCGGTTCGCTTCCACGTTGTTCACCACGAAATGCTTCAGCGTGGCGGCGACTTTCAGGTATTTGGCGTCACCCTGAAGCCCGCGGACATAGGCCACCGCGATGCGTCCGGCGAGATACGGGTCTTCGCCGAAGCACTCCTGAATGCGGCCCCAGCGTGGATCGCGGCTGATGTTGATCACGGGGTCGCGATAGACCAGGCCGTGTTTACCGTGCGGACCTTCCGCGCCTATGTTGTACAGCGCGCGAGCCTCGTCGGCCATTGAATCGGCGACGGTCCGGATCAGCGCCGGATCCCAGGTCGCGGCCATGCCGATGGCGGTGGGGAACAGAGTGGTGGGCTGCTTCGACCAGACTCCGTGCAGGGTTTGATTCCAGCCGCCCCAGGCAGGAATGTGGAGCCGGTCGTTGCGCGAGGACAGATGGTTCAGCTCGGCGGCCTTTTCCTCGAGCGTCATGCGCGAGATCAGGTCGGTGATGCGGGCTTCGATCGGCTGCGCTGGATCGAGGTAGACTGGCGCGGCGAAGACTACACCGGCGGCGAGCAGGGCGACGAGGGTAAGTCGCATGAGCGCGGTCAACGCTTCGCCGCGGCCAGCGCCACCGGGTCCGAAGCGCGCGCCGCCGGTCGCGCCGGTCCGGTGGATTCGCGGATAACGAACTCGGGCTGGATCACGACCTCGCGCTGGTCGGCGATTGCCGCTTCGGGGTCGCACAGCATGGCGTAAAGTATGTGGCCGATGCGGTCGCGGGGGATATCGACGGTAGTGAGAGGGGGAAAGCAGAAACGGGACAGGGTGATGTTGTCGAATCCGGTTACGGAAATATCCTCGGGTACGCGAATGCGCTGCTCCCGCAACTGCTTCAGGACGCCCACGGCCATCAGGTCGTTGACACAGATGACGGCGGTGGCCGGGAAGCGGCCGGCCAGGAGCTGCCGGGCGGCGTCCGCGCCTCCTTCGAGGCTGTCTTCCGCGGCGAAAAATTCGACTTCCGCCGAAGGACGCTGCCGGCGCAGCGCTTCAAAGAGGGCCGATCGCCGCTCGTCAATAGGGCCCAGCGCGGAATGGTGGCCGACGAAGGCTATTTTCGCGTGGCCCAGCGCGAAAAGATGTTCGACGATGCGCTCGACGCCCTTTCGATAATTCACGCGAATATTCGTGATGTTTTGACGCGTCGGACCGACGTCATAGAAAACGACGGGGATGCGGCTGTCGAGCAACTCTCTGATGAGGTCGTGGTCCATTTCCGAGACAATCGCCGCCAGCCCGGACACCCGGCGTCCAATCATCAGGCGGACGCTGGCCACCAGCTGCTCGGAGCGATAGCCGGTATTGGCGACCACGATCTCGTAGCCGTGCGCGTGGCAGTCGGCTTCAAGGGCGCGATATACGTCGAGAAAAAACGGATTCTCCAGATTGGAGACGATGACCCCCAGCGTTCGGCTGCCCCCGGCGGCGAGGCTGCGGGCATGCAGGTTGGGGTGGTAGTTCAACTCCGAGATCGCTTTCATTACGCGCGTCCGGGTGGAGTTCTTCACCACATCGACGCCGTTCAGAACACGGGATACGGTCGCGGTAGATACGTGCGCTCGTCGGGCGACTTCCTTCAGGCTCATGGACAGCTTTCCGGGCCAGGTATTTGCCAGAAACATATTACCTGACCTTCGCGCCTGAACGGGGGCACCCCGCGGCGCCGCACAGGAAGGGCCAGCCGGCGGCATCCCATCCGATGGAATTGATTCCGAGGGTCGGCCTTCCGCCCTGGGCAGCGTCGTAGTAGTGATAGATGAGGTAATCGCCGCCGGTATCGTGGAAGACTGATTGTCCACCCGGTCCGGCATACCGGCCGTGCGAACTGAGCAGGATGGTTCCGCCGCCAATTTGCATATCGACGCCGCAGCGATCGCGGTAGGGCCCGGTGATGTTTGCCGCACGTCCAACAACGATGTGATACGTGCTGGCGGCGCCGCGGCAGCATCGATCGAAGGAGGCGAACAGATAATACCAGGGTCCATGCGGATAAATGCAGGCGCCTTCGATGGCCGGCGATGCCGGGCGGTGCGCCAGCCGATGTACGGCGCTGTCGCCGGCGAGTTGCTTTCCGGTGGCGGGATCGATGGCGATGAGGTTGATGCCGTTCCAGAAGGAGCCAAACGACAGCCACCACTTCCCTGACCGGTCCACGGCGAGGGCGGGATCGATAGCGTTGTACGGGCTGCCGGGCTGCGAAGCGATGAGAACGCCGCGATCGGACCAACTGCCTGGAGAAGCATCGCGGCTGGTGGCGAGGCCAATGGCCGAGTTCTGCGTACCGAAGCGCGAAGCCGTGTAATAGAGCAGATAGCGGCCATGGTGGCGAGATACGTCGGGCGCCCAAAGGTCGCCGCGCGGGTTATAGGCGGAAACCCAGGCGGGCGGGGCCGTGAATGCCTGGCCGGCGCTGGTGAAGTGAACGCGGTCGGGCGACGAACTGATGAGCACGCCGCGGTGTGTGCCGAACAGGTAGTAGGTTCCGGCAGCGGTCCTGGTCATCGATGGATCGTGAACTCTGATATCGCCGCTCACGGGAGCGGGATCGGGATATGCCGGACCCGTGGCAATCAGGGTCCACCGCTGGCGCGCGCTCGCATCATCGGGGGCGAGTATTACCGCTCCGGCGGCGGCCGCGGACAGAACGAGCCCGCTGTTCACATGCCGGAGCTGGATGCTCCCGTTTTTCGCATCGGCGGCGATCCAGAGGCGGTCCGGCGCTCCGGTATCCGGCGCTGGGATGACGGCGCCGCCGGTTGCCGAGCCATCGGCGATAGCGAGCAGTGCGCCGACAGCGAGATTGACCAGCTTCCAGCGGCCCTCATCGGCGGGCATGAAATGCCACAGCTCGCCTGCGCCGGCATCGTCCGGCTGCTGCACGATCTCCGAGCATGACCGAATCCCGAGCACCAGACCCGTGTCATCGTTCTTCAGCTTCCACGCGAGGCTGGTATCCGGCGCCTGGGCTGCGAGGCGGGTGATCACCGCGAGCGTCAGCGACACACGGAGGGTGGCAAGCGCGCTCACGCCTGCGTGGCGAGGAAACGATCGACCTCGGCGCGGGAGGGCACGGACGCCTGGGCGCCGACCCTGGTCACGGACAACGCGGCCGCGGCGTTGGCGAAGCGGAGGGCCTCGACAATCGGGCGATCCTCGGCGAGCGCCACGGCCAGGGCGCCATTGAAGGTGTCGCCGGCAGCGGTCGCATCCACCGCTGTGACGGGAAAGGCTGGGCTGAAAAACTCGCCTTCGGGTCCGCTGTAGCAGCATCCCTGATCGCCGAGTTTCAGGACCACGGCCGCGGGACCGCGTTCGCGCAGGGCGCGGCCCATGGCCGGCGCGTCACTCATCTCCACGCGTCCGCGCGGCAGACCGAGGAGGATCTGGGCCTCCGTTTCGTTTGGGGTGAGGATATCGACCCCGGCCAGCAGCCCCGGCGGGAGGTAGCATGCGGGCGCGGGATCGAGAATCGTACGGGCGCCTTCTTCACGCGCGAGGGCGAGCGCCGCCTCCACCGTGTCCAGCGGCGATTCCAGCTGGAACAGCACGAAGCGAGAGCCGCGCATGGGCGCGCGCATGGCCCCCACTTCCGCGCGGGCCAGCGCGTGATTGGCCCCGGAGGCGACCACGATGGAGTTCTGGCCGGCGCGGTCCACTTCGATGAGCGCCACGCCGGTGGCGGAAGATTGTGTCGCGTGCACCGCGGACACATCCACGCCGGCTGCCGCCAGGCTGGCCTTCAGATGGTCGCCGAAGACGTCGTAGCCCACGCGGCCGATCATGCGCACCTGGACGGTTCCATCGCCGATGCGGCCCGCCGCGCAGGCCTGGTTGGCGCCCTTACCCCCGGGAAGCATGCGGAAGTCGCGGCCCAGCACCGTCTCGCCGAGGGCCGGCAGATGCTCGGTCAGCACGACGAAATCCATGTTCAGGCTGCCGACCACCACCAGCGCCGGCTTCATCGCGCCAGATCGATGCCCAGCTTCTTCAGTTCTTCGGCGTAATAGCGCTTATGCAGCAGATCCCATTCCTCGGTGCCCTCGACGATCTCCCGCTTCTGGGTGCGGATCTTGGCGCGCGCGGCGCGGTCGACGCGATCCTCGATCTGGAGCACCTCGGTCATGACCTTCATCAGCTCCAGCCGCGCGTCGTTGGTGTCCTTGCGAAGACGGATATCGCGCGCGCGCCGCAGGGCGGTCATGATCTTGTGGGAGATGTCGTTCACCTTGTCGCGCGAGAGCTTCATCTGGTCGCGGCTGTCGCCGGAGGCGCGGATGACTTTTCGCTGGGTGATGAGGGTGTTCTTGACCCGGCGGAACATCTCGTGGTAGGTGACGCCCTCGCGGCGCATCTCCTCGCTGTACTGCTCCAGCAGGTCTCGAACCTCGTCGTTGAGGCGGTCTTCGACGGCCAGTTCGTCTTCGATGACGCCGGCGATCAGGTCGGCGGCGGCCTGCGGGGTGGCCGTCTCGATGATCTGCGGGCTGAGACGCCGGACGATCTGGCGCGAAAGGTAGCCGATGAACTCACGAGCTAGCAGCATGTGCGGTGATCAGGCGCCCCCGGCATGGCAGCCGCCGTTTGGTCGCGAACAGAGGAAGTGGCGCAATTGTCAGTGTAAGAACCCACGGCAACGCGTGTCAAACGGGGAGCTCGGCCGGGCGCCGAGCGACTGAAGGGCGCTTTGAACTTGATTCACGTGATCTCGTCGTGTAAGCTAAGAATTCTTGGTATCGGGTGTAAGGCGCAAAAGGAATCGGCGGGCGGAGCGGAGTGACGCACATGCTGATACGACGGCTGAGGTATTGGATGAAGAGCACAAAACGCGGCGAGGCGCTGCGTGAAGAAATGGAGCTCCACCTGGCCGAGAAGGCCGCGGAACTCGAAGCTGACGGCATGACCGCGGAGCACGCACGGGCTGAAGCGCGCCGCCGATTTGGCAACGTCGGATTGAAGCAGGAAGAGTCGCGGGAGATTTGGATAACAAGGTTCGTGTCGGAGCTTGGCCAGGATGCTCGCTATGGTTTGCGCATGCTGGTTAAGAAGCCCACACTCACGATCGTGGCTGTCCTGACGCTGGCTCTGGGCGTGGGAGCTAACACGGCCATTTTCAGCATTGTGGATGCCGTGTTGCTGCGTTCTCTGCCTTACCGCGATCCCGATCGTTTGGTACGAATCTTCTTTAACGAACCCGGCGCAGGATTGCGGGACGTCAGGTTTTCGAAGCCCGAACTGGATGACCTGGAGAAGCGTGCGGGTGTATTTGAAGATGTCAGCCCGATCTACGAGGGTAGCGAGGATTTGACCGGCGCAGGACAGCCCGAACGTCTCGAGGGGGTCAATGGCAGTTTCAGCTACTTTTCTCTGCTGGGTGTGACGCCGCAAATTGGACGGTTGTTTGGCCCGCAGGACTTTGTGCCTGGTTTCGCTGCGGAGGTCGTGATCAGCGATGGCCTCTGGCATCGCGCCTACGGCGCCGATCCGAACATTGTCGGCCGCATCCTCCGGCTGGACAATGATCCTTTGACAATTATCGGGGTTTTACCACCCGGATTTCGCCATCCCGGACCGACGGTTTCCGGCGATGTGGAGGTGTTTGGCGCGGCCGGCTTCATGGCAGACCCTTTTCCCAGGCCAATGCGCAGCACCCGGATTCTGGTAAATGGAATCGGACGACTGAAGCGTGGCCTGACGCTGGCGCAAGCTCAGGCGCGGCTCACTGGCATGGCTGCTCAATTACGCCACGACTTTCCCGGCGATTACCCGCCGCAGGCGCAATGGACAATTGAGATTCAACCATTGCAGGAAACTTTGGTGGGAAACGTTCGGCCCATGCTCCTTGTGTTACTGGGCGCGGTTATTCTGATTGTTTTCATCGTATCGTTGAACATTGCCAATCTCCTCCTGGCGCGCGCCTCGGGGCGACAACAAGAGATGGCGGTGCGTTTATCGCTGGGGGCGAGTCGCGGCCGCATGGTGCGCCAGATGCTGACCGAGTCCATACTGCTTTCGGTCATCGGCGGCGCCGCGGGAATCGCGACCGCTGTGGGTACTTTGGGCTTCATCCTGCGCTTCGTGCCATCGAACGTTCCCCGGCTCAACGAAGTACGAATCGACTGGGTCGTGCTGGCGTTCGCTCTGCTGATTTCCATTCTCACCGGCCTAGTGTTTGGACTTGCCCCGGCGCTTCATTCGGCGAAAGCCGCTCTCTCCTCGGCCATCCGCGAAGGCGGTCGAGGGTCCGGCTACAGCACAAAGACGGGCCGATTGCGGGATATTCTAATCGTCTCTGAACTGGCATTTGCGGTCATACTCATGGTCGGAGCCGGCTTGCTGCTGCGTACGCTGCGGGATGTGTTGCAGGAGAATCCAGGGTTTAATCCAACTCAGGTTGTTACGGCAAACATACAGCTTCCGAATCCAAACGAAAGAGAGACGGACCCGTATGTCGATGTTCGTCGCAGAGCCGCGTTTGATCGCGAGTTGCTGCGGCGGATGAAGGCAATTCCGGGAGTGGAACTTGCCGCAATCACTTCAGCTCTACCGAGCACCAATACCAACCCCAACGCGGTCGGTGGTGTAGCGAATGAAGGCTTTGCTATCGAAGATAGACCGGACCAGGGCTTGCAGGATCTGAGCGCTGAGAGAATTCGGATAAGCCCTGACTATTTTCAGGTGTTACAGGCCTCACTCCTGCGCGGCCGCTCATTCGCCGAGGACGATGAGGACGGCAAACCGCTGGTGGCCATCGTTGATGAAAGCACCGCTCACGAGTATTGGCCAGATGGCGATCCGCTGGGCCGCCGAGTGCGGTTCAGACGAGACCCTGCCAAGCCATGGACGACCATCGTGGGCATTGTTAAGGACATCAAGAGTGACGGTCTCGACATCGATGGCGTTCCCCACATCTACGTTCCGACCTATCAAGACTCCAGCAAGCGACTGAGCGTGGTGTTGCGGACGTCTCTGCCCGCGGCCCTGCTCGAACCCCAGATTCGGCGTGAAATCCAGAGCATTGATCCCGGCTTGCCGGTATTTGGCGTTTCTTCTATGAACGACGTCCTTGATCGGTCGCTGGCTTCACGCCGTTTTTCTGCCGATCTGGTGGGCGGATTCGCTGGAGTGGCGGTGCTTCTGGCCTCCATCGGAATTTACGGCTTGTTGGCTTATATGGTCGGCCAAAGATCGCGCGAAATCGGTATCCGTATGGCGCTGGGCGCGCGGCGGGAGGACATTCTGAGGATGTTCTTACAGAGGGGCGTTGCGCTTGCCGGCGTGGGCGTGATTGCCGGATTGGTCTTTTCTGTATCGTCTGCGTCCGTGATGGCGAGTTTGCTCTACAGGGTGCGCCCCCATGATCCGGCGGTGTTTCTGATCGTACCTCTAATTTTATTTGCCATTGCCATTGTGGCCAGCTACCTTCCAGCGCGCCGCGCGACGAAAGTGGACCCGGTGATCGCCTTGCGCGAGGCGTGAACGGATCGGTTTACGGCAGGTCCATCAAGGGCCAGTTTTGGGTGAGCTTTGCGACCCGAGTACGGCGCCACGGTACCTCTGGAGATTAACTTGTAAGACTGCGGGCCGAAGGCCCGCTCCACATACAGAACTGATCACTCACGCGTTGCGGGCGTGGAGGGTTCGCGGCGACAGCTCTTTTTCGAGCCACGCCACCATGTGCTGCTTGTACGCGGTCAGGTGGTCGGATTCCCACCAGCGGATGCCGTGGCCGCCGCCGCTGACGGGATACAGCTCGCAGCTGCCGCCGGCCTCCCGTGCTTTGTTGCAGAACTCGACCGATTGCTGAAATGGGACGAGCGTATCCGCCGTACCGTGAATCAGGAGGAAGGGCGGCATGTCCGCCGAGACGTGATTGATCGGCGAAAGCTGCGCCAGACCGCCGAGCAGGAGGCTTTCGAACGGGGTCCCCACGACGGATTTCCTGAGCGACTCGGGAATCTGCTTCGACTCCCGCGCCAGCGTGACCAGGTCGGTCGGGCCATACAGCGACACGACGGCCTTCACTTCGCGGCGCTCCGTGCCGAGCGCGGCCATGGCGGCGAGCTGTGCGCCGGCGGACTCGCCAATCAGAGCGATGCGGTCGGGATCGACGTTGTACTCGGCCGCGTGGTCATGGACATAGCGGATGGCCTGCTCCACATCGTGCACCGCATCTCCGAAGACGGCAACATTATTCGCCAGACGATAGCTGATGGAGAACCAGGCGAACCCGGCGCTGGCGAGCGGGCGGAATAGCGGCTGCACACTGTAATGGCGGTCGCCTGAAACCCAGCCTCCTCCGTGCACGATGATTGCGGCGGGAAAAGGACCGGGACCCGGCGGAATCGATGCGTCCAGGCGCAGGCTGACCCCGGCGGCGCGGCCGTACTCGATGTTCTGGCGCAGTTCGGCCCGCGCCATCGTTGCAGTTATCATGAATGAAAGGACAAAAAGCCCACGGACTACACAGGACATCACGGAAGCGTTTAGTCTTTTGATGCCTGGCGGGGCGGCCGGGTTGCCGGAAAGGCGAACAGACGGCGATCCAGCCAGCCTGCCTTTACACGGCGGGAGAGAACCACCGGGCCTTTTCCGGCGGAAGCGACTGTAAAATACGGACCGAAATTACTCTGCCGGTGATATACTCAGCGCAAAACAAAGCCATGAGGAAGATTCTCATTGTGGCGATCCTGTGCTCGCTGTGTCTGCCTGCCGTCGCGCAGCTGACCACGGACCAGAAAGTCGCCGATTTTCAATATCTAGCCGGCGTTTTCGCCAAGCGGTACGCGTTCTATGAGTGGAAAAAAACTGCGGTGAAATTCGACGGCCTCGATCTGGCGCCGTGGCTCGACAAAGTCCGCGGCACCACCGACGACCTGTCTTTCCTACAAATCTGCGCCGAGTATGTAGCGGGGTACCAGGACTCTCATATTGCATTTCTCCTGCCTTCTACCTTCACCGCCACCGACGGAATTACCGCGGATGTGTACTCGGGCAAGGTGGTCCTCGACAGCATCGACCGCACTCTGCTCCCGGAAAAGGACTACGGCTTTCAGGTCGGTGACGAAATTTATTCCGTCAACGCCGTCCCGCTCTCCCGATTACTCAGCACGCTGTCACCAATCGCGGGAGAGGCGAACTCTCTGACGTCATCGCGCGTCGCGGCCGGAATGCTGCTGAACCGCAGCCAGGAGCGCGATCCGTACGCCAACAAGATTGAGAAGTTCGCGAACGTCGAAGTGATCCAGCAGGGCGGGAAACACTATACCGCTACGGTGTGGTGGAACGAAGACGGCATCGCGTATCCGGGCAGCGGGCGGCAGCCGTCTCCACGGACGGTGGAGCCGCGGCATCCGCCGGTCCGGCCTCGGCCGCGCTCAGGACGGGAGGCGGTGTCTGCAAACGGAGGGGTGGCCGGGCCGGATTACATGAAGCACCTGCGCATGCTCCGGAACTTCCGCATTCCCGGGGAGCGGTTCATCAGTGGCGAGGGAGATCTGGCGCCATTCTTCGCCATGCCCGCGAGTTTCAAGCAACGGCTCGGCGATCCCAATGCGGATGAGTTCTTCACCGGAACGTTCGCTGCCGGGGCACATACCATCGGCTTCGTCCGCATCCCCACCTTCGAGTTTTTCGACATCTCGCCGCTCCAGTCGGAGCTCACGTGGATGAACACGAACACGGACGCGCTGGTCGTGGATGTAACGCGCAATCCTGGGGGCTATGGGTGCAACGCCGAAGACGCGGCTGCCGCGCTCATTCCCACGAGGTTCCAGAGCCTGGGACAACAGATCCGGGTCACATGGGAATGGCTGTTCGGATTCGAGCAGGACCTGCAGTACGCGCAGCAGTTCGGCGCTCCTCAGGCTGATATTGACAGTCTGAAGCAGGTGGTCAGCGCAGCGCAGAAGGCCTACGCGGAGAATCGGGGTTTCACCACCACTTTGCCGCTTTGCGGCGATAGCGAGACCATCGAGCCGGCCACCGACAGCAAGACCAACAAGGTAATCGCATACACGAAACCGATTTTGCTGCTTACGGATAACGGTTCGGCTTCGGCAGCGGAACTGTTTGCGGCAATCCTGCAGGACAACAAACGGTCGACGCAGTTTGGCATGCGCACCATGGGCGCGGGTGGGGCAGTGGTGAATGAACTCGCGGGAGTCTACATGGACGCCTCAGTGAATTTGCCGGAGTCGATCCTTATCCGATCGCATAATGTGGAGGCTCCCGGATTACCGGCCGCGCCGTATGTCGAGAATATCGGCGTAATCCCGGACAGCTCGTTCGATTACCAGACGCTGGACAATCTTCAGAAACAAGGCAAGCCGTTTGTGGATGCGTTCACGGCGGCGGTGGTGAATTTGATACCGGCGGCGGCGGGGAAATAAGCGGGGTGCAGGTTACGCGGCCGACCAGGCGGGCTGAGAGCCCGCCGCAGGCTGGGAGCCTGCCCCACACGAAGCAGGCCGCGGTTCGAGAATATCGGCGTAATTTCGGACAGCTCGTTCGATTACACAGGGCAAGCCGTTTGTGGATGCGTTCACGGGGACAGTGGTGGATTTGATACCGGCGCCGGCGGCCAAGTAAGCGCGGGGGCAGGTGAAAACGCCTGCCCCACACAAATCAGGCGGCGGTTTGGGTTTGGAACGACTCCATCTCGTCGGCTGAGGGGCCGTACATGCCCGGGATGGCCACATTATTCAACCGCAGGTAGACGCCGAGCTGGGCGCGATGGTGGATGAGATGGTTCAGCACCGGGCCTCTCATCACCTCTGTTCGCGGGGCGGAGATGATGGTCTGGCCGCCGTACGTGCAGGTCCACGTCTTTCGCCAGTCCTCGTCGCTCGCAGCCTGGATTGCCGAACGCGCTTCCGTTACGCCTTTGTCGAAGGTGTGCAGCAGCTCCTCACGCGTGGCGGCGAGGTGCGGCTTATAATCGCCTGGGATTTCGAGCAACTCGGTGGTCAGCGTCGTCTGTGCCCAGCTGGCGAGCTCGGCTACATGCGTCGCGAGCCGGCCCAGGCTCATCGACTTCGCGTGCGGGGTGTAGTCGAACTTGTCCTCCGGCACGCGCTCGAGCAAAGCGCGCGTCTTTTTCATCTCGTCTTCAAATTCGGGAAGAATCGATTGGCTGATGGTCATAAACTCCTCAATCAGGACGGTAACAGGCATTTAGGACAGTTTCTGTCCTCGGTGCGTGGCACTCTGGAAGAGGATGCTGGGGACTTCGGCGAGGCTGCTCCGTCTGTTGTCGCTGTTCCAGGGGCAACGCTACTGGTCCGGCGCGGAGCTGGCGGAACGGCTCGAAGTGACCGGGCGAACACTGCGCCGGGACGTTGATCGTCTGCGCAGTCTGGGGTATCCGGTGCACTCCACCTCAGGCGCCGAGGGCGGCTATCAGCTGGGCGCCGGGGCGACGCTGCCGCCGCTGCTGCTGGACGACGAGGAAGCGGTGGCCGTGGCTATCGGGCTGCGGACCGCGGCAAGCGGGACCGTTGCAGGCATTGAAGAAGCATCCATGCGCGCCCTCCTGAAACTGGAGCAGGTTCTACCGGAGCGCCTGCGCCGCCGTGTTGCGGCGCTGCACGCTTCAATCGTGCCCATCAGCGGAGGAGCCCCCACGGTGGACCTGAAGACCGTCTCGGTTATCGCGAGCGCCTGCCGGGACAACGAGCGACTGCGCTTCGGGTATCGTGATCGCGGTGGGACGGCAACGGCGCGGATTGTCGAACCGCAGCGGCTGGTGCACACCGGCCGAAGCTGGTACCTGCTGGCGTGGGACACGGCGCGCGAGGACTGGCGCACATTTCGCGTGGATCGTATCGAGGGCCGAGTGTCGCCGGGCGCGCGCTTCTCGCCACGTCCGCTGTCCGATGCGGAAGCCGCGGCGCTGGTGTCGCGGTCGGTGGCCTACGCGCCATACCCGTTCCGCGCAACGGTGAAGCTCTACGCCGATGCGGCTACGGTTGCTCAGAGGATCCGGCCGACGGTCGGGATGGTGGAGGCCATCGACGAACATTCCTGCATGCTGCGGACGGGCGCAGGGTGCCCGCCGGGCCTGGCCATCTACATTGCGTCGTTCGGGATCGATTTCGAAATCCTGGATCCGCCGGAGTTGATGGAGGAGGTGCGGCGCACGGCGGAGCGGCTGGCGCGCGCCGCTCAGCCCTCGACACGAGCGTGTTTGACGCCCCTGGAAAGGTCGAGCATCACCTCGTCCTCGTAGCACCAGCCCCAGTCCTCGCCAGGCTCGATGGATCGGATCACCGGGTGCTTCGTCTGGTGGAAATGCCGTGTGGCGTGGCGGTTCTTCGACGAGTCGCAGCAGCCCACGTGACCGCAGGTCAGGCAGATGCGCAGGTGCACCCAGCGGTCGCCGGTTTTCAGGCACTCCTCGCAGCCATGCTGCGCGGGCTGAAGATCTTTGGCATCTTTCACGTGCTCGCACGTGGTCATTGCTTTCCTCCCTGATGTTCCTTCGGCACGGGCAGAAGCACCTGGAAGCGGGTATCTCCCGGCCGCGACTGGACGGTGATTTCGCCGTGGTGCCGGCGCACGATGCGGTAGACGGTATCGAGCCCAAGGCCCGTGCCCTGGCCGACGCCCTTCGTAGTGAAGAACGGCTCGAAGATATGGTCGCGGATCTCGGGTGGTATGCCGGCGCCATTGTCGCGAAGCTCGACCAGCACGCGATCCCCCTCGCGCGCGGTGCGGATGCGCAGCTCGCCTTTTCCGTTCATAGCGTCGATGGCGTTCTCGATGAGATTGGTCCACACCTGATTCAGCTCGCTGCCGTGAACGCATACGCGCGGAACGTTGTTGCCGTATTCGCGAACGACGCTCACACCTTTCTTGAGGCGGTGTTTGAGCATGATCAGGGTGTTGTCGATGCCCTGGTGGATGTCCACCTCCTGCTCGGGCATCTGGTCCATGTAGGAGTATTCCTTGATGGCGCGAACCAGCTCGGAGATGCGAGCCGTGCTGCTGGAGATCTCGCCGGCGAGGCGGGTGATGGTGAACGACGCCGACAGCCGCGCGACGGCATCGGTGAGCGCGCCGTTCGTGAAGCGGGCGCCGAGTTCATCGAGGGTCTTTGCGTCGCAGCCGGCCTCCACCAGAGGGCCGGCGGCCTTCCATGCCTCGGGTACCCCGTGTGTCTCCAGCCAGCGCGCGATTTCATCCTCACGATCGCTCCGCGCCAAAGCGTCCAGGACAGCCGTGCCGCCCCTGTTCCAGTCGCACTCCAGCTGTGCGAGGAAAGCGCGAGCGGCGGTGGGCAGATCGCGGCTGTCGAGACGGGCATTGGCGGTGCGCAACGCCTGGACCGCCTCGCGCAGGTCGTCGGCGGCGCGACGGGCGGCAGCGGCCGGGTTATTGAGCTCGTGCGCGAGCCCGGCCGAGAGCTTGCCGAGCGCGGCGAGTTTTTCGCGCTCCTGGTCGGCGCGGGTGACCTCGCGGACGCGGTCGGCCATGACGTTCACCAGGCGACCGGCGAGCGCGGGGATACGCTGGATCATCTCCGGGAACAGCGCCGCCGGAAAGACGGCCAGCACAGTGGGTGTGGCGGCGGCGCGTGTCGTGAGCGGGAAGGATTTCAGCCGGGAGTAAGGCAGCATGCCCGTAATCTGGCCGGCGTAGGCGTTGTACACGCGGCCGTCATCCGGCGAGCTTTCATGGCGGCCGCGGATCTCGCCTTCGAGCACGACGATAAGATGCTCCGCCGGCGTGCCTTCGCGCGAAATGATTTCTCCGGCTGAGTACTCGTTCACGTTCATGTTGGACATGAACCAGGAGAGGCCGTCTTCGGGGAGATCCGCAAAGGCCGGGATGTCGCGCAGCCGGGCAGCGAGATCGATTTGCGGCGCGCTCATCTTCAGACCTTGGCCAGATACTGATGCACGAACTGGATGGCGATGGAGCCCTCGCCGACGCTCGAAGCCACGCGTTTCACCGATCCGTGCCGCACGTCGCCGACGGCGAACACGCCGGGCTGGCTGGTTTCGAGCAGGGCCGGGTCGCGATCGAGGGTCCAGGAAGACGGGGGAGTTCCATCGCGAATGAGATCGGGGCCGGTGACGATGAAGCCGCGCTTGTCGCGCTGCACGAAGCCGTCAAGCCACTCGGTGCGAGGCTCAGCGCCGATAAAGACGAACAGCGAGCTGGCCGGAACAGTTTGCACGGAGCCGGTTCTTTTGCAGGAGATGGAGATGGACTCCAAATGGTCTTTGCCATGCACCTCCACTACTTCGGAAGCGGTTTCCACGGTGATGTTCGGCGTTTTCTCGATGTCATCGATCAGGTACTTCGACATGGTAGCCGCCAGCGACTCGCCGCGCACGAGGATAATCACGCGTTTGGCGCAGCGCGAGAAATTCATGGCGGCCTGCCCGGCGGAATTCGCGCCACCGATGATATACACGTCCTCACCGCGGCAGGATTCGGCCTCAGTGGATCCGGCTCCGTAGTAGACGCCCGCGCCGGTCAGCCGGTCCATGCCGGGAACGCCGAGTTTGCGCCACTGCACGCCGGTGGCGATGATCAGAGCGTGGCAGGAGAGCTGTGAATTATCGGAGAGGGTGACGATGCGGTACGGTCCTTCGGCCTGGGCGTGAATGGCCTCTTCGGGAGAGATAATCTCCGCGCCGAAACGCCGGGCCTGAATGACCGCGCGGCGGGCGAGATCGGAGCCGCTCAGGCCGGAAGGAAAGCCGAGGTAATTCTCGATATTGGAGCTGAGGCCGGCCTGGCCGCCCGCTGCCTCCCGCTCCACGATCACGGTTTTCAGTCCCTCGGAGGCGCCGTAGACGCCGGCGGCGAGTCCGGCGGGGCCGCCGCCCAGGATGATCACGTCATAGAACTCCGTCTCGGCGCGCTTGCGCATACCGACGCGGTCGGCCAGCTCGCCCGTGGAGGGCTCGGGGAGGCGCGCCCCGTCGGGGAAGATTACCAGCGGCAACTGCGGGTCATCGCCGAGCGAGTCCACGAGTTGGCGGATTTCCGGGTCGCGATCGGCGGCCTCCACATCGAGCCATTGATAGGGCACGTGATTGCGCG
>DASRCB010000045.1:0-2053 GCA_035653295.1 Bryobacteraceae bacterium | reverse complement strand
AGTAGCCGACGCACTCGATCGCGAGGCAGTGATGCGGGCAGTAAAGGCAGCGGCGCCCGAAGCCATCGTGCATGAACTAACGGCAATCCCTGACAACCTGGACATCCGGCATTTCGACCGGGAATTCGAAATCACGAACCGGCTGCGCACCAAAGGGCTGGACAACCTAATTGCCGCCGGGCGCGAGGTGGGCTGCCGGCGCATTGTTGCTCAGAGTTATGCAGCCTGGGCGTACGCGCGCGAGGGCGGGCCGGTGAAAACGGAAGAGGATCGTGTCGACCCGAACCCTCCTGCCGGGATTCGAAGGACCTCCGAGGCGATCCGCTACCTGGAACAGACCGTAACGGCGCTTTCGGGGATGACCGGCATCGCGCTACGGTACGGCGCGTTCTATGGCCCTGGAAACACGCTCGGCGCCGGAGGCGAGATGGTCGAACAGGTTCGAAAACGGCGCGTACCTATCATCGGCGGCGGCACCGGTGTCTGGTCGTTCATACACATCGATGATGCCGCGCTGGCGACGCTGAGGGCGCTGGGAGCAGGGCAGTCTGGCGTGTACAACATCGTGGATGACGAACCGGCTCGGGTATCGGAATGGCTTCCGGCACTTGCCGAGGCTGTGGGAGCGAAGCCGCCGCGGCGGATACCGGCGTGGCTCGGGCGGCTCCTCATCGGCGAACACGGCGTAATCATGATGACGGAAGTGCGGGGAGCCTCGAATGCAAAGGCCAAGCGAGAACTCGGGTGGCAGCCGCTGTGGACAACGTGGCGCGACGGGTTTCGCAAAGGACTGGACGATGATGCTGTCATGCGCTCGCGCTTCCATGAGGCAGCCCGACGTGGCGCATCTGAGCCGATCAAGCGGAGTTGACCGTGCGGGTGCTAATCGCGGGCGGAGGCATTGCCGGGCTCACGCTCGCAGCGAAGCTGCGGCAACAGGGCCGCGCGCCCGTGGTGATCGAGCGATTGCCCGAGTACTCGGATGCCGGGTACGCGATCGGCCTGTACACTCTGGGGAGTTGTGTCCTCCACGGCGTTGGCGTGTATCAGGAGTTCGTGAACTGCAGCGTGGAAAGTCGCCGCTACGAGATGCTGGATCACAAAGGAGCCCGGCTGCAGGAACTCGATTTGTCCGCCTTGGCGAACCAGATCGGGCCTCTGTTCATGTCGTCGCGCGCTGATCTGATCCAGGTTCTATGCAAAGCATCTGCCGATGTCGAGATCCGTATGGGCATAACTATCGAAACTATCGAGCAGGGCGGCGGTCGCGTGCGAGTGGTTTTCTCGGACGGAACCGCGGATGAGGTCGACCTCCTCGTCGGATGCGACGGTATTCACTCCGGCATTCGCGCGCGCGTATTCGGGGAGCAGCCGGTATTCGACACGGGCTGGACGCTCTGGACCTGGTGGGGGCGCGATGGGCTGGTTCCCAGCGATATCATACGCGAGTACTGGGGCCGCGGATTTCTATTCGGCGCCTATCCGATTCGGGGCCGGTGCATGTTCGTCGTCGCTCTGCCCAACGGCGCTGTCCCGGTTCAGAATTTACCAAATGACGCGCTCCGGAAGGCTATTTGCGCTCCTCCCAGCGAACTCGCCGGTCACGCACAGGAGGTGCGACTGGCTTTCGACGATGCGCGAACGCTGTTTAAGTGGCCCATGATCGATGTGCGAGCCCGACCATGGTACACGGGCAGGGTGGCGCTATGCGGCGATGCGGCCGCGGCGTTTCTTCCAACGGCCGGCGCAGGCGCGTCCAATGCGATGCGATCCGCCGCGGCGTTGGCGGACGAACTATCGAGAGCCGATGGTGTCCACGTGCCCTGGGCTTTGGAGATGTACGCGAAACGGTGTCAACAGATCGTGGAGAACAACCAAAGCGATTCGAGGAAGGCCGCCAGGTTCGCGTTCATTGAATCGCGTCCGGTGGGATGGGGCCGGGATGAATTGATGAAGCATTACCCGGTGACCCGGATAGTCAAGCAGCTTGTGAAGAGCATGCGGCAGCCGTTTTGATGTGGGCAACCTTGCCAAGGCCTCACGTGATGCCTGG
>DASRCB010000044.1:0-20087 GCA_035653295.1 Bryobacteraceae bacterium | reverse complement strand
CGTGCCCGGGCGCCGCGAGCATCGAGACCGGCTGCCCTATGGCCTCCTCGGCGGAGTAGCCGAAAATCTGCTCGGCGCCGGGATTCCAGCTGGTGATGATGCCCTCCAGGGTCTTGCCAATGATGGCGTCATCGGAGGACTGCACGATCGAAGCCATCTCCAGCAGATCCTGCTCCGCGCGCTCGCGATCGGTCACGTCGATACTCATGCCCATGATCGACACAGGCGCCCCGCGGTCGTCGAAGATGGCCCTGCCCTTGACAGAAAACGAGCGCTTTTCGCCCGTAGCCATGGTGACGCGATACTGTGCATCCAGTGGACGTTCATTGCGAATCGCGGCTGCGAGCGCCTGGGCAAAGGCATCGCGATCGTCGGGATAAATGACCTGCAGCCAGTGCTCATAGGTCGGCTCAACATCATGCGCTATGCCGTGCAGGGCGCGGAATTCGTCGGACCAGGTGAATCGATCGCCGCCAATATCCCATTCCCACGCGCCCATCGAAAGCGCCTCAGACGCGAGGCGTTGCCGCGCCGCGAATGCAGATTCGCGGATTGCGCGCGTCTGGGAGGTCCCTGCCGATCCGGCAAGCGTGGACCGCAGATCGGCTATTTCCTGTCGCAGCAGCAGGATTTGCTGGCGCAGGCGATCGCTCTCCGGAAGTTCGGGAGAAGAATGAGGGCCGGAGCTCATTGATATGTCCTGTGGTGGAACGCCGTAAAAAACACGTAACTGACGGCCACCAAAGGCCTTCCTTTCCGCTCACACCTCACGCGGGCGAGGGCATACCTGCAACGCGCAGCAACGTTCAGGATTATCGGTTGATATGAATTATATCCGGCGCCGCCCGGCATGCAATCCCATTTTTCGAGGATTCCTAAGATTTCGGAGATTCCATGGTACCCGGGGCGACATGGTTCTATTCCGGGGCTGAGTGGGGGAAAAGTCGCTGTCCGCCCCCACTCCAATCCGCCGAGCCTCCGCCCTCGAGAGCCCACAGGTGGCTCACTTTCCACGGTTCTTCGCTCAGCCTGACCTTTGGAGTGACGCGTGCTTGATCCTGCGCAGATCCCCTTCAGCAGGAGAAACCAAAGCAGATGAGCGCTTCACCCATCGCGGCAGTCACCACCGTATCGCGGCCTCCGGCGCCGGCGGGCGAGGAGACATATTCCAGAATCGCCGGCCTTGTGGAGCGTATTCGTGCCCGGGATGAGGAGGCCGAGAGCGAATTGTACGCCACTCTCAACCGTGGAATTCGGTTCGTCCTGATGCGCCAGATCCGCCCCCTGGCGGACGTCGACGACCGCGTTCACGAAATATTCATGGTGGCTCTCAAAGCGATTCGCGAAGACCGGCTGCGCGATCCGGCGCGCCTGATGGGTTTCATCCGCAGCGTCGTGGCCAACCATGTCGCCACGCACATCGCCCGGACCATGCGTAAGCGGGAGCGCGAGGTCGGCGCCGATGCGGCCGCGGTTCACCTGCGCGACCCACGGCAGAGCCCGGAGCAGCTGGCCATCGACGGCGAGCGGCTGGAATGCGCGCGCGAGATGCTGCAGGCCTTATGCGAACGCGACCGCACCATCCTCATCCGCTTCTACGTCGATGGACGCAGCAAGGAAGAAATCATGGCCGAGCTGGATCTCACCGATACCCAGTTCCGCCTGTTCAAGTGGCGCGCTCGCGCGCGCTACGATGAACTGCTCCAGCGCCGGCTGAGGGTCCGCACAAGGAACGCGGCGACCGTAACCCAGGGCCGCCGCGCCTGTGGCGCCGTACTGCGCTTCTCCATGGAACCCACCGCCGACATGTAGTGCAAGCCCGTGCGAGCCTTTGGCTTGCACCAGCGAATGGGGGGCAGGCCCTCGGCCTGCGGCGGGCTCTCAGCCCGCCTCGTGCAAGCCCTGGGCTTAACGCGGGGCAGCGCCGCACCTTCTTCCTCGCGTTCTTCACTGCCACACCAGAAATTTGTAGTGCAGGCTTTAGGCTTGCACGTGTCGATTGGACATTCTGCTGAAACGCCGATTGTGGTGCGAGCCTTTGGCTTGCACCAGCGAATGGGAGGCAGGGCCTCGCCCTGCGGCGGGCTCTCAGCCCGCCTCCGTGCAAGCCTAAGCCTTGCACCGTGCAAAGCTTCGATCACCGTCGTGCGGGGCAGCGCCACGTTCCGACAGCCCTGCCCCGCAAAGTCTCAAAAATTCAGCTTCAGCGCAAGCTGGATCTGGCGCGCTGAACTGGTTCCATCCGGACGGCCCACCTCGGCCGTGGAAATACCGAACGTCCCCGGATCGGAAATCACGTTGCCCGGCAGCGCGAACTGCACCTGATTGAACACGTTGTACGCCTCGGCCCGGAACTGCAGGTTGAAGCGCTCCGTCAGCTTGAAGGTGCGGATCAGATCGACATCCGTGTTCAGGTACAGCGGACCGGTGAACGTGTTACGGCCCACATTACCCGGTCGCCCGAACGGAGGGGGCGCGAATGCCGACGCCGGCGGACCCGTGCGCGTCTCATCCGATCCTGGCGGAATCGCCGGATCCCCGATCAGATCCGGGCGGCTGCTGTTCCCGGTGTGTTCCGCGTCGCGAGTGCTGAAGATGTCGTACGGCCGGCCGCTCTCAAACGTGGAGATGCCGCTGATTTGCCAGCCGCCCAGCACGTGATTGCCGATACCGCCGGTCAGCCACTGCTTGCCCTTCCCGAACGGCAGCTCATACAGGTAATCGAGAACGAGGCGATGCCGCAGATCGAATTCCGAAGAGCCGCGCTCCTCTCTCAGGTTGAAGGAATTGCGCGGGTAGCCTCGGCTCAGCCCTGCCTGATAGATCGGATCGGCCGAATCGTCGATGGCATGCGACCACGTGTACGCCGCGTCAAATTCGAAACCGCCGGAGAGCCGCTTGCTCAGGCGCGTCTGCAGTCCGTTGTAGGTCGCGTTTCCAATGGTGGCGATAACGGCGGGCTCGAACAAGGCGGTGTTGTAAGTCACCTTGCCGCTGAAATACATGCCCGCGCCCTGAAGCGAGCTCGCGGGAACGCCCTGCGCCAGCAGTGCGGCAATCAGCGCGGGTTGCGCCTGGTTGCCGTTGAGATCGCGGATCTGCCGGTGCGAGGACGAGCCGATATAGTCCACGTTCAGCACCATGCCCCACGCCAGTTCCCGCTGGACGCCCACGTTCCATGTGCCGGTATACGGGGTTTTAATGTCCCGCTGGAAAATCGAAACCCCGGATGAGACCCCGAGGAATGTTCCGTCGGGCGCCGTGGCGCTCGGAGACGGAACCGTAGCCGGCGGCTCGAGCGTGGACAGCGGCGCTCCAACGAAGTTCAGAGCGCCGCCGATGAATGGCGGGTTGCTCTTCAGATTGGTAAAGAGATTCCCGAAGATGCGGTCGTGGAAAATGCCGTATCCGGCGCGCAATGCCGTTTTGCCGGTATGGAACGGATCCCACGAAAGCCCGATGCGAGGCTCGAAATCGTGATAGTCGTTGTTATACAAATTGTTGTGCGTGCCCGGGCCGACGAGGGTAAACGTCAGCGGCGCGGGCCCGGCGGCGTTTTGATACAGGTTCGAGAGCTGCCCCTTCGTTTCAAAGGGAATGCCGTTGAATTCGTAGCGCAGCCCGAGGTCGAGTGTGAAATTTGGCAGGATTTTCCACACGTCCTGAACGAAAGCGCCGTATTCATGCTGAAGGAAGGTCTTGTAGTCGCTCGCAACCCTCTGACCGGCGGAGTTGAAGAACTGCGTCTGTGCCTGAGTTCCTACTTCGCCGAGCAGGGCCGCGGCCATGGTCTGAAGCACCTCACTGCCGCAGTTCGCCCCGCTTGAAGGATCGCAGGTTCCCCCAACATTCACCACCGGAATCCCGAGATTGCCGAAAGCGGTGAAATCCACGGCCGGACGCGAGCTGAAATCGTCGTAGCCGTTGTCGAAGACGTTGCGGAACTCACCGCCGAACTTGAAACTGTGCTTTCCGTGGACCCACGCCAGGTTGTCTACGTAATGCCACGTCCCGATGCGCTGGAACTGGCCATTGCTGTCCCCCAGATTCTGGCATCCGAATCCGCCCAGAAACTGGGTCCCGTTCGACAGAAGGAAGTTGTAATCCGTGCCAAGGCCGAAGGCGTCCGCTTTGCTGAGCTGGTCGATCTTGCTCTGCCCGCCGCAGAAGAACAGATTATCGGCGCGATTCAGGCCGAAGCGGAACTCGTTAATCAGCGTGGGCCGCAGAGTGGCGGTGAAGTTCAGGGTCCCGGCATTGGTCTGCTGATTGGTGCCGACCGCGCCAAGACCGGGCAGGAACTCGTCGTACGACGGGTTGGGGTCGTTGAAGCCCCCGTAGTTATACCGTGCGAAGACCGTGTACTTGTCATTGAAGCGGTGGTCCAGACGGAAGGTCACGCTGGCCGTGTCGGTTTTCGAAGCCGTCGGGAAGAAGTAGATGCCGCGGATATCGTCTACCGCCGGTCCGTTCGGGTTGGGATACATCGCGAACAGCTTCTGCATGGTGGGATCGAGCGGCAGGCCCTGAGCGTTATTCGCCGACCCGGGATTCGCAAGATTGATCTGTTGCCCCTGCCACGTGAAAACGCCCGACTTGAAGGCCGCGGTGGGAACAATGGATTGCCCGGTCAGGGTGGTGCGGAACCGCTGCCACTCGGTATTGCCGAAGAAGAAGGTGTGATCCTTCCAGATGGGGCCGCCGAGGGACGCTCCGAAGTCGTTCCTCACGAACGGATTCTGTTCGTCGGGCGTGGGATTGAAGAAGTCGCGCGCCGCCAGGGCCGACACGCGGTTGAACTCATAAGCCGAGCCGTGGAAATTGTTGCTGCCGCTCCGGGTGACGATGTCCACAATCGCGCCGCTGTTGCGGCCGTATTCCGGCAGGAAGTTGTTGGTGATCACCCGGAACTCCTGCGTCGAATCCGGATTCAAAGACACGATTCCGCCCGGATTTCCGGGCACCGACGCATCGTTGTTATCGACCCCGTCCAGCAGGAAGTTGTTGTTGCGCTCCCGCTGCCCGTTCACCGAGAACCCCCCGAGGAGGCTGTTGCTCTCGTTCGTTCCGGGCGAGAGCAGGACCAGCGAGTACGGATCGCGCGTGAGCAGCGGCAGGTCGAGGATTCGCTTCTGATCCACTACGTTGCTGATCTGCGCCGTGTCCAGGTCGAGCGGCGGGGTGGCGGATGCGGAGACATCGACGGTCTGGGTCACGGGACCGAGTTGCAGGGTGGCGTTGATGGTCAGCGCCTGGGCGACCGTCACCACGACTTCCGGTATCCGCATGGTGGTGAACCCGGTCTTCTCGACAGTGATGTCGTACCGGCCGACCGGCACGTTCGGTATGGAGTACGTGCCGGAAGCATCGGTGCTGGCCACTCGAACGGCGCTGGTAGCCTCGTTCTTCGCTGTCACGGCGGCGGCGGGCAGCCCGGCGCCGGAGGCGTCGGTAATGGTCCCGGATATGGTCCCCGTTTGAGCATGCAGCGCGAGCCCCGAGGCGGAAAGCAGGATCACAGGCAGCAGATGGCGAGAGCGCGTCATATGGCGCGCAGTGGATGCAGGTTAGCAGCCACCGTGAGCCGCGGTGCTTGCCTCGTGAGGGCATCCGCGCCGGTATTCGACCCGTCACGAGCATCTAACGGGCTAAGTCGCGGCATGGTCTCCGGTGAGCGGCGAGGATATGCAATCCCTCCGAAATCCACGCGTTAGCTCGTGTTATGCCGCGTTAGACGGGTCGCGGCAGGCCGCCAGTCGCAATTTCCAAAACGCGGATTCCATTTTCCGGGATGTGAATGGCGGTTTCGGCAACGAATATGTCATACTTCCCCCAGGTGAAGCCGCGCTGCGCAAAGGTCCTGCTCGCCGTTCTGCTGGCGCTGGCCGGGGCATCCGCCGTTTCCTCCCCGGTTATCGCGAACCCTCGCCCGCCCGCCGTCGTCGTGTGGGTGGACCAATGTCACCGGACCATAACAGAGGTTTCCGATCTTCGCTCCAAACCTGCGGGCCATGGTGATGCCGCCGCCATTCGGCTCACGCGCTGGGCGCCGGTTTATCACGCTCGCGCCGGCTTCGATCCAGCCCTGTTTCAACGCCCTCCTCCCGCGCTGTAATCCTCCCCTGTCGCGTATCTGAAATCGCCTCTAACCGCTTGCGGGTCGCTCAGCTATGACCGCGACCACGATCGAGCGTAAAGAACGTTCGGATACGGCAGATCAGCAATCGATAGCTACCAGGAACAGCCAAAAACAGGAGACATTATGCGTCATTTCCTCGATCGCATATTCAGGCGTGGGCAGGGAGATCGCTCGAGCATTGAGCGCATCCGCGCCATGGAAGCAGATTACAGGCGTTTATCGGATCATGACCTGCGCGCCGTGGCGCATCAGGCAACGGAACTCATCCCCATCCTCGCGGTGACCTGCGTCATCGCCTCGCGCGTCCTGGCGCTGGACATGTTCGACGTTCAGTTGCTCGGCGCCCTCGCCCTGGGCCGGGGCAACATCGCCGAAATGAAAACCGGGGAAGGGAAAACTCTGGCCGCCGTACCCGCCGTCGCATACTATGCGCGCGCTGGAAACGGCGTGCACGTCATGACCGTAAACGATTACCTCGCCCGCCGCGATGCTTCCTGGATGGGCCAAATCTATCGCTTTCTCGGCCTTTCCGTCGGCTGCATCCAGCAGGCTATGAGCGCAGCCGAACGCCGCGCCGCTTACGCCTGCGACATTACCTATGCCACCGCGAACGAGATCGGCTTCGACTTTCTCCGCGATCGCCTGGCGCTGCGCCCCGACGACCAGGTCCATCGGCCCTTCGCCGCCGCGGTGATCGATGAAGTGGATTCCACCCTCATCGACGAAGCTCGTATTCCGCTGGTAATCGCCGGCGGAGACGATGACGACAGCGCCGTCGCGTATGCCGCCGACCAGGTGGTGCGCCGTCTCGAGCCGGTGCGGCACTGGACCGTCGATGCCATCGCTCGGAACGTGGCCCTCACCGACGCCGGCATCGTCGCTGTGGAACAGGCGTTTGGGTGCGGGAATCTGTACGACGAGAGCAACGTTCGCCTGCTGACCGCGGTGCAGGATTCGCTGCATGCGCACGCTCTGCTTCGCCGCGACGTGGACTACGTCGTTAAGAACGGCGCGGTGGAGATGGTGGATGAGTTCAAGGGGCGCATCGCACAGAACCGCCGCTGGCCGGCGGGGCTGCATACGGCGATCGAGATCCGGGAAGGAGTCGCCGCGAAACGCCAGGGCAGGATTCTTGGTTCGGTTACGCTCCAGCACCTGATCGCGCTCTATCCGCGGGTCTGCGGCATGACCGGAACGGCCCGGACGCAGGCGCTCGAATTCGAGAAGATGTACGGCCTTGGCATCGAAACCATTCCGACAAATCGGCCGGTGATCCGCACCGATGAACCGGATCTCGTGTTTCAGACGAGGCAGGAGAAGGAACGCGCCGTACTCCAGGAGATCCGGCGGGCGCACGCGGCCGGCCAGCCAGTGCTGGCAGGGACAGGGAGCGTGGCGGAATCCGAGCATCTCAGCCGAATGCTGGACGGAGTTCCGCATCAGGTGCTCAATGCGCGAAACGACGAACTCGAAGCGGCAATCGTCGCGCGGGCGGGGGAGCGAGGCGCCGTCACCATCTCCACCAACATGGCCGGCCGCGGCACGGATATCCGCTTAGGCGAAGGCGTGGCCGAGCTCGGTGGTCTGTATGTGATCGGCATGCAGAAACACGAGAGCCGGCGCATCGACGACCAGCTTCGCGGACGCGCCGGAAGGCAGGGAGATCCCGGGCGGTCCAGGTTCTTCGTTTCCAACGAGGACGACCTGATGGTGAGATACGGCGACCTCAATCCCGCGCTCGGCCGCGATCCCGACACCGTGCAGAGGCTCGTGGAAGGCCGCACCCTCGACGCCCGGCTGTTCCTCCGCAAATACGAACTGCCGGTGGAAGGTCAGCGCGCCCGCATTCACGCGTATCGCCAGGATGTTCTGGAGGGCCGCACGGCCTGCGCGTCAGAAGTCGAGCGGGTCATCACCCTGCGCGCCATCGACGATCTGTGGGCCGATTACCTGGCCGGCATTGCCGAGTTTCGCTCCGGTCTGCGGTGGCTCGACTGGGGCCTCGCCGGGGCGCCCGGACTGTCGCTGGACCGCCGCGATGCGTATTACGAGTACGCCCAGTTTATTCATCGCGCCTTTTCCGAGCTCGAGCGAACGCTGCCGGAGGAAATCGCACAACGGGTGGCCGCATTCGAGTCCGGGACCGCGGCCGACCCGCGCGAGCGCGGCGCTGTGTGGACTTATCTAATGACCGACCAGCCGTTCGGATCGTGGACGGAACGCGTCGTACGCGGACTTCGGCGCCTCGCCGCGCGCGGGCAATGATGGTCGCCCCTGATAGACTTCGTTCCTATGGACACCGCAATTAGCCGCCGCAACGTGCTTGCCATCGGCGCGGGCCTCGCGCTTGCGCCGCAACGCACCCAGGCCGCGAATCCCAAACGGGTGGTGATCGCCGGCGGCGGAATTGCCGGGCTCTGCTGCGGGTACGAACTCATGAAGCGCGGGCACGAGGTCACCGTCCTCGAGGCTTCCGGCCGGGTGGGCGGACACGTCCGCACCGTGCGCGATGGGCTTGCCGATGGACTCTACGTCGATGCCGGCGCGGAGCAGTTCACCAAACCCGGTTACGATCTCTACTGGGGATACGTCCGCGAGTTCAACCTGCCCTATATGCAGGACCACCGGCGCGAGCACATGCTCCGCTGGATCAACGACCGCATGTATTCGGAAGAGGAGCTCGCCGACCCGGCCGTCCTCTCCGCGCTGGGCTTCAACCAGCGCGAGATCGAGTTCCTGCGCCGGCATCACTGGACCGACCTCCCCTCGCTCTACCTCGATAAATTCACCAGTGCGTTCGCCGATGAATACAAGCCCTTCAGCGCCGGTCTCAATAGCCTCGACGCGATCAGCATGACCGACCTGCTGGTGCGCGAAGGCGCGTCGCCCGCGGCCATCCGTTTCGCCGGCGGCAGTGGCTCCGCGCTGCACGTGGTGTGGCACGCCGCCATCCTGAAGCGGCGCGGCGTCCCGTTGTGGCCCACGCAGGTCTTTCGCCTCATAGGCGGCAACAGCCGGCTTCCCGAAACTTTCGCGCAACACCTCGGCGACCGCGTCCGCCTGGGCTGCCCGCTGACCAAGATCCGCCGAGGCGACTCCGGCGTTACCGTCGAGTACACCGAGTTCGGCAAATCCAGGCAGCTGGACGCCGACTACCTGGTGTCCGCGATCTCCGCGGTCATGCTGCGCCGAATTCCGGTCGAGCCCGCGTGGCCCGACGCCAAGCGGTGGGCCGTCGAGAACGTGCCCTATTATTCGGCCACACGGCCGGTCCTTCAGTCGCGCACGAAGTTCTGGCGCGAGGAGAAGGTCAGCCTCAACATCGAGTTTCACCAGTCGACGCTGTCCCATATCTGGTCCATGGCCGACGATGTGAACACCCACCGCGGCCTGATCGTCGGCACGGCCGAGCCGGGCGTGAAAGCGGAGGCGGCGCTCAACACATTCCGCGCGCATTATCCCGGCAGGCTGGACACCATCGAGAACGCGACCGTCATTGACTGGTCGCGGGACCCGTGGGCTTCCGTCTGCGAAACGATGACGTATCGCCCGGGGCAACTGGAGCGGTTCTGGCCGGCGCTGATCGAGCCGGAGGGCCGGGTGCATTTCGCCGGGGCTTACTGCGACAACCTGAACTGGGGCCAGGAAGCGGCCACACGCAGCGCAAACCGCGTGGCGAAGGCCATTCACGAGAGTGCGTGATCACGATCTCGAGCGGAATGATTCTCTCCGTAATCGGCGCTCCGAAGGCGCGCGAGGCGGGCCGCGCCGCATGAAGGCGGTTCACCTCGAAGGCGGCCGAGTAAGCGTTCGGAGCGTCGCTCGCCCGAAGCGTCCCGAGGGCTTCGCGCTCATTCGTATGCTTGCCGCCGGCATCTGTAACACCGATCTGGAACTCCAGCGTGGTTACTACGGGTTCAGCGGCACGCCGGGACACGAATTCGTCGGCGAAGTGGTTGAGTCCGACTCCGGCGCGCTCCTCGGCAAGCGTGTCGTCGGAGAAATCAACGTCGCCTGCGCCAAATGCGAGTGGTGCGCGCGCGATCTCGGCCGCCATTGCCCACATCGCACCGTGCTCGGTATCGTCAGGCGACCCGGCGCGTTTCGTGAGTTGCTCACGCTCCCCGAACGCAATCTGCGCGTTGTGCCCGCCTCTCTGCGCACCGAAGAGGCCGTTTTTACCGAGCCGCTGGCCGCCGCCTGCGAGATTCTCGATCAGGTCCGCATTCCCCGGCACAAAGAAGTGGCGGTGCTTGGCGATGGCAAGCTCGGCTTGCTTGTCGCGCAGGTTCTGCACGCCCACGGCGCGCGCGTGATTCAGTACGGCCGCCATCGCGAGAAGCTGCGGATATCCGAAGCGGCCGGCATCGAGACCCGCATCGCCTCAAAGCTTCCGCGGAAACACTTCGAGTATGTAGTGGACGCGACCGGTTCGCGCGATGGACTGGCCCAGGCCGTAAGCATGACTCGCCCGCGCGGGACCGTGGTCCTGAAATCCACCGTTCACGGTCTCGTCCCGCTGGATACTGCGCCGGTCATCGTCGACGAAATCACGCTCGTGGGCTCCCGCTGCGGCCGCTTCGAGCCTGCTCTGAAACTGCTGCGCGCCGGGAGCGTGCGCGTCGACCGGATGATCACCGACGAGTTCCCGCTTTCCCAGGCGGAACGGGCCTTCGAGCGCGCCGCTGAAAACGGTGTGCTCAAAGTGCTGCTGCGACCCTGAGCGCCGGGCTACTGGTGCGCCGGCGGCCCGATCGGACCACGCCCGTCGAATGCCGCGCCAACGGAGACGTGGTTCTTCTCCAGAGTTTCTCCCAGCACCTGATCCAGCGACACGCGGGCATGACTGTAAGTGGCCAGCGTCGCCACCTCCGCCGTTTCCGCCGCGGCCAGCGCCCGCTGCACCACGATGATGTCGTTGAGCGTTGCCGTTCCCAGCGAGAACGACTGCTGTGTCTTCTGCAGCAACTCCTGCTGCAGCTTCCGCGTGTCCACGGCGGCTGAGTATCTGGAACGCGCCTGGCGCAGAGCGACAACGTAATTGGATATGTCCACTACCAGCTGGTTCAGTTCCCGCCGGCCCGTGAGCGTCGTTTGCTGCAGTTGAAGCTGGTCGATGCCGTAGTCGCCCTGGCTGATGTGATTCCCAAATCGCCCCACGATGTAGCCGCCAACGTTCTGATTGGGAAAGTTACGGCGGAAAACCTGGCCCAGCGCCGTCCCGTAGCCGCCGACGAAGTAAGGATCTGCCTGGCCCGCCTGCGGATTGGGCGTTCCGGCAAGACCGCTGTTGTAAGCGGATGCGAAGACCTGGATATTCGGCAGAACCCCGCTCCGGGTGCCGAGCGCCGAAATCTCCGCGCTCTGTCCGTTCAGCCGCGTCACCGCCAGGTCGGGCCGCTTCGCCATCGCCGTCTCTACCAGAGTTCGCAACGGCGCCAGATCGTCAGCCGCCGCGACCTGGATGCTGTCCAGCGGAACCACCTCCGCGCTGTCCACCAGCGGATCCTGCATGCCGTTGCGGCTGAGCGCGTTCTTCAGCAGGTTTTCCTGCTGTCGGATGGCCGCCGCCGACAGAGTGAGTTCCCGCTTTCGCGTGGCGGCTTCCGCTTCCGCCGCGTATATATCCACGCGCGGAAGCACGCCCAGACCGATCTCCGTCTTCGTGTCCTCGTAAAACTTCTGCGCCATGTCGGCGGCGTGCTGCCGAGTTTTCAAGTCTTCGTGGTCGCTCACCAGGTCCCAATAGAGATTCAGGACATTGGAAACCAGATTGAGCAGTTGCGATTGAAAGGTAAAACGCGCCGCGGCGGCGTTGTTCTTCGCCACGCGAATGAAGCGGCTGTTCACCGCCACCCCAAACCCGTTCGCCAGCGGGTGTTGAATGTACAACTGGAGCACGGGAGCGACGGACGGGTTCAAAACGTCGGTGGGCGCGTTCTGCTTGAGATACGATTCGTTGTCCGTCAGCTGCACGTTGCCGCCGGTAATGAGCCCCTGCTGCAGTGTCGTCGAGTAGATATGAGTCGTATCGACCAGGGCCGTGACCTGGCTCTGGACGGCATTCTCCTGCGGTGTCGTGGTGTGCGAAAAGACAGTAACGTTGCGCAGCACGGGATCCAGATTCGGTGTTACAGGACCGATCTGCGAAATGATCGCGCCGCCCGTGCGCCCGGTTCCGCCGCCTCCACCGCCCGACACACCGGCAGCTCGCTGACTGCCTTCCACACCCTGCCCGCTGGCCACCTGGCCAATCTGAGAATTGCCGCTCGGAACACCGGGCAGAGTGCCGCCCGCCTCCGCGCGCTCTACCGCCCAGTCCGACACCAGGGGCCCGTAGCGATCCACCTCCAGATCCAGGTTGTTCTCGATGGCCACCGCGATCGCGTCCTGAACCGTGAGATACAGTTTCCCGGCGCGAATCAGATCGTGCAGATGATTCGAGTTACTCAGCCGCACCGGAGGCACGTGCGCCTGCGACCACGGCCTGATGAACACGGGGACCGCCGGCCCGTCCACCCGAATCTGCGGCTCCTGCGCGCACAGGTTCAGCAGCAGCGATCCGCAGGCGGCCACCGCGACAGCAGCACGCGCGTTCATCGGGTCTGATCTCCTGCATTCGGAGCCGCGGGCGCATTGCTCGGTACCACGGACTGCCGGCCCACGCGTCCTGCCCGCGCCTCCTCCATGGAAATGCCATTGGCTTCCAGCGTCTGCCCAACCGCCTCGTCGAAGGCGATCTTGGCGTGCGTGTAATTGGCCATGGCCTGTATTTCCGCGCTCTGATCGCTGGTCACCTCGCGCTGCGCCTGAATCACCAGGCTGATGGTGGACTCGCCGAACTTGAACCGGTTCTGCTCGGCCTCGAGTGTCTGCTGCGCCAGTTGCCGCGTGGCCACCGCGGCTTCATACCGCGACCGCGCCTGCTCGAGGCCGATCACCGCGTTTTTCACATCCACGCGAACCTGGTTGATCGCGCGCTGCAGCTGCAGTTCGCTCTGCCGCAGGTTCAGCTGGTCGGTTACATAGTCGGCCTGCGCCTGACGATTCCGGAACGGAATGTTGAGCGAAAACCCGGCGGAGTAATTCGGGAAGTTGCGGCGGAAAATCTGCGCCAGCAGGTTCCCGTATCCGCCGATCAGGTATGCATCCGGTGGACCGCTGGACCCGTTGTAAATCGGGCTGAGCGGCCCGCTCAGGGCGTTGTTGCTGAAATCCGCGAATGCCTGCAGCGTCGGCAGCAGCGCGTTGCGCGTGCCGCCCAGGTTGATCAGACTGCTCTGCAGATTGATGCGCGTTTGCTCCAGTTCCGGACGCCGCTCCATGGCCTGCTGGATCAGCAGCGGCGTCGCCTTCAGATCTTCTTTTTCCGGCACCACGATCTTGTCCAGCGGAATGATATGCACTTCATCCAGCGACGCGGCCGCGACTCCATTGCGGCTCAAAGCGTTCTTCAGAATCGTCTCCTGCTGCGCCACGTTGGTTTGCGAGATCAGCAGGTCTTCCCTGCTGGCTGAAACCTGCGCCGCCGCGCGAGTCACTTCGATGGCCGGCAGCGTTCCCAGTTGTACCTGCTGCTTGTTGTCTTCGTACAGCTTCTCCGCCGTCTCGAGCGCCTGCTGCTTGGTGCGCATATCATCATCGAAGCTGACCAGATCCCAGTACAGGTTCAAAGCTGCGCCCACCGTTGTGATCACCTGCCGCTTCAGCTGCAGATCGGTGACCTTCATGTTGTTCCGGGCGACGCGGATATTGCGGTTGTTAACCGACCTGCTGAAGCCCTGCAGCAGATTCTCCGTGATATAGAAATCCAGATTTCCGTTGAGTGCGGGATTCTCGATGACCGTGGGGCTGTTCAGGAATGTCCGCGTAGACGTGTAAGTGATCTGATAATTCGTGCCCGTGACAAACGACTGGGAATAGCCGAATTGATAAGTGCGGAAGTCATTGGTCAGCGCGGTCGTCTGGCTCAGCACCGCGTTACTGAGCGGCGTGGTCTGATGCCCGAAGTTCGCATAGGCGAAAAACAACGGATCGAGGTTGGGCGGTGGCGTTCCCAGCTGGATCACGATGCCTCCGCCGGAGCCAACGCCGCCTCCTTCCGCGAGTCCAACCGTGCTCACGCTAACCCCCGCCAGGCTCACGCTCACCGGACCCGGCAGAATCGGCGTGCCCACGCTGCGAAGAAACCCTCCGCCCTCCGCCCGTCGCAGAACTTCCCGCGCCATGAAAGGACCGTATCGCTGAATCGCGATGTCCACGTTATTCTCGAGCACCAGAGCAATGACATCCCGGGCGCTGAGATACAGGTTGCCGCCGCGAATCAGCGCCTCCAGACGTGGCGAGTTCGTAAGCCGCGCGGGCGAAACGATGCGGCGCTCCCAGTGAAACGGCCGCAGCAGAGGACCGACGATGGCCGGCTCCGGCGGCGCCGTGATGGAGATCTCCGGTGTCTGCGCGAATGTCATCGCGCCGGCCAGGAGCGGTATGAGGAACAACCTCGATGAGTTCATTATTTGAAATCCGGGCCGCAGGCGCCCGTGTTTGCGGGGCGATTTGCAGAAGTTCGTGCGGCAGTGTGAAAGTGCAATTCCGCTTCCACTCACGCTCTGCCCGGCACGGCGTCAAATGAGCCAGCGGCGCCGCGAACCGAATCGCGCCATCCTGTTCAGATTCGCCCGCAACTGTCCGATTTTGGAACGGAATTGCCGCCTACAAAAGCCGCCGCGATCGCCCGCCGGCCAGCCGCTTCTCCAGCCGCGTCCGCCTGCGCTGCAGCGCCTCCGTAGGCGCATGCTCCAGCGCCGCGACCGTCATTTCCAGGGCAAGCGCGTGATTGCCTTCCCGGCGCTCGTAGTACCGCGCCAGTTCCTGCAGCGCTTCGGCGCGGTATGGATTGCGGCACGACGCGAGATCGGTGAGCAGCGGCAGCGCCGCCCGCCCATCGCCTCTTTTCTTTTCGAGGCACGCTGCATCCCACATGGTGCGAAACAACAGCGCATCCGGCAGCCCGCGATCGATAGCGCGACGGAACAACGCGGCTGCGTTATCGTGGTGTCCCGCCTGGCGCCACCAGCGCGCGAGCCCCACCATCTCCGCCCCGTGCGCGAACTGCGCCTGCTCGGGATCGTGAAAGGCCCACGGCACGATTCCGGTCAGGCAGGCGAGGCTGAGAATGTCCGTCGCGTTGTGATGAAACAGCGGCAGCAGACGCGCCATCTCGCGCGTGCGCAGATACTCGAAATAAACGTACGGAATCAACTCGCCCGGCAGATCGCCCTGGCGCTCCACGCCCAGAATGCTGTTCTCCAGCTGCACCAGGCGGCAGCTTTCGAAGCGCAGCTTCCACAGCCGCCTGGAACCAAACAGCAGGTCCAGATGCTGCAGATGCGCGAAGGGAGGACGGGCCCGCGACATGCGATAGCGCGTCTCCAGCAGCGGCTGATCGTAAGTGCGGCCGTTGTAAGTGATCAGTACTTTGAACAGGCGCAGATGATCGCTGAGCGCGTTCAGAAGACTGCGCTCTTCGCTGTACTCGCGCATGAAGAACTGCCGGACCCGAAAGCCGTCCGGCGCAATGCGTCCCACCCCAATCAGAAAGGCGTAAGTGCCCGAACCGCCCGCAAGGCCTGTAGTCTCGGTGTCCAGAAAGGCCCATCTTTCCGCGGGCGCATCCGTGATTTCGCCTCCGGAGATAGGCCCCAACAAGTCCGCCGGGAGTTGCTCCAGATCGGCGATGCCCATGCTCCCGTGTCGCCGCCGCCGCTCATAAAGCTTCTCCAGTTCCCAATGCCGGCCGAACTCGGTTTCCACCGCGCTGCCGGGCAGATATTCGTCAACCTCGTACCGCTCCGGCTTTGCTTCGGTAACCGCCGAAGGTGGCGCCGGCTTGCGCGCACCGGTGAACTTTCGATCGATGCGCGCAATCTTCTGACGCAGAAAACTGAGCTGTTGCTGCAGATCGCCAGCCACGCCGGTTCGCCTTTCTTTCGCCGATGATACCACGCGAAAGGAGGCGCGCCGGCGCGCGTGTTACTGCCCGCCGGCAATGCTGATAATCGCTTCTCGCGGAGCGGCCCCCGTCGTGCTTGCGATTTCCGCATGCCGTGGCTTCGGAACGCGGAACGCGTACACCTTCCCCGATTCGCCGGTGCGGAACTCCTCCACCGCCCAGCCACCGTCCACCTGCTTCAGGATGAGTTTCCCGTTGCCTTCGGCCACGACGTTGTCGTGCGCGGCGTACTGCAGCGTGGCGCCGCCATTCGGCCCCTGCAGGTGCACGAACGGCGCGCCCGAAAGCTCGGTCTGCGTCCAGATCTGATAGTGGCCGGCCGCGAAGTTGTAACCATTCCAGCTGACGTCGTACGGCAGCTCGAAAGATCCCTTATAGTTCTGGGCGCTGGCGCTCACGGGCATCAGGCTGGCCGCGGCGCCGAGCAGCATTACGGAAAGCGTGCGATAGATATTCACAAAAGGTTCTCCTTTTCCTGGGCTCCGGAGCGAACTGCTTTGCGGTTTGCTTCGTCCTAAGCAAGAAGACGAGTCATGACCCACAGCAGCGCCTCAGCAGATCATCAAACAGCGGTGAATCGCGAATCGCATCAGCCGATGCGACTTGCTCCGCCGCATCATCCAACTTCCGTGGAAGGTATGAGCGTCACTCCCGACCTGCCGCCAACGCCACGGCCGTTGCGTGTTCGTTTCGGCGTCTTTGAAGCGGACCTTCGGAACCGCGAGCTGCGCAAGCAGGGCTTCCGCGTGCGGCTCCAGCAGAAGCCATTTCAGGTTCTGGAAATGCTGCTGGAGCGCCCCGGCGAGCTGGTCACTCGCGAGCAGCTTGCCGCCCGCCTCTGGCCGGGCGTCTTCGTTTCCTTCGAGCGCAGCCTCAACACCGCCGTGAACTCGCTGCGCCGCATTCTCTGCGATTCGCGCCGCAGCCCGCGCTATATCGAGACCCGCGCCGGGCTCGGATACGTCTTCATCGCCCCTGTTCAGGAAATCGAAGGGCCCGATGCCGGCCAGCAGCGCGAGTCCGAACCCGCCATCGGCATTCTGCCCTTCCACAACGCCGGTGGAGGCCCCGCCGCCGAAAACGTGGCCGAGGCTCTTGCCCGCGCCGCAGTCGAATCGCTCTCCGCCGTTCACGGCCTGCGGGTAATCGCGCGCAGCACATCGTTCCGCTTCCGCGGCGACACCGATATTCTCTCCGCGGGACGCCAGCTGAACGCGCGCGCGCTGCTCACCGGCGCCATCGCGCCACGCGGCGATGCCTTCGCCGTCGAAGCAGAGCTGGTGGACGTGAGAACAGGCGCTCGCCTTTGGGGCGCGGCGTGGGATGGAATGCCGCAGCAGATCCCCGCGGCGGCGGCGGAAATCACCGCTGCGGCGGCGCGCATGTTCAATCGCCCGGTCCCGGCGCCCGCGGGCGTGCAGCAGGATACTCTGCGCGGTCGCTGGTTCTGCGATCGCCTTACCGAGGACGACCTGCACCGCGCCGCCGCGCACTTCGATGCGGCCCTCGCTCAGGCCCCTCGATTCGCGCCGGCCTGCGCCGGGCTCGCGGAAACCCTGCGGCTGTTCGCTGTCTTCGGCGTGCGGCCGCCCTGTGAAGTGCGCGAGCGTGCGGGATTGCTGGCCTCGGCCGCGGTTGAAAGCGACGCACGCCTTTCCGAAGCGCACGCCTCCCTCGCCCAGTTCCGGCGCTCATTCTCATGGGACTGGGATGGCTCCGAGGCCGAATGCCGGATCGCCCTCGAACTCGACGCCAGTGCCGCGCCCGCACATCGCGCCTGGGCCGCGCACCTCGCCGGGACAGGCCGTTTCGATGAGGCTGTCCGCGCCATGCGCCGGGCCCGCGAGTGCGATCCCATGTCGCTCGTTGTCCATGTGGAGCTGGCGTGGATTCTCTGCCTTGCCGGAGATTTCAGTTCGGCCGCCGAAGCTTCATGGCAGGCACTCGCGCTGGAGCCGCGTTTTGCCCCCGCGCAGAATACGCTCGGAATCGCATATCAGCACATGGGCATGCTCGAAGAAGCGCTGGTGGAATTCCGCAACGCCGTATCCTGCTCCGGTCAGCACCCCGCCGCCATCGCCGCGCTAGCGCACGCGACGGCCGTCGCCGCAAACCCTGCCGCCGCGCGGGAGATGCTCGCGACGCTCCGGGCCACAGCGGACCGGCGTTATGTTTCGCCCTGGTGGATGGCCATCGTTCACGCCGGCCTTGGGGAAATCGATGCAGCCTTCGACGCATTGCACGCGGCCTGCGAGGAGCGCGATGTCTGGCTGGTGTGGCTGGGCGTCGAGCCGCGCCTGTCGGCGCTGCGCCGCGACCCGCGATTCGCTGAGCTGCTGCGAACCGTGGGCCTGACAGCGGCAAAGCTTCAGGCCGCGGTCTGACGACCACACGAAACCGGCGCGCCTTCGCGGGCCGCGCCTGCGCCTACTTGATCGCTATCTGTACCGTCTGCGAGACATTCCCGCCAACGCTGACTTCCAGTGTGGCGAGTCCGGACGGCGCTGAACTCGGTATCGCGGCATTGATTTGCATTGCGCCGGCTATGAAACCGGGCGCGGATCCGGCGTAGGATACCGGCGCATCGAGGCCGTTGATTCGCACCGTCACAGGCAGCACTGTCTTCGACAGCCCCGGACCGGTCACGGCGCCATCGGACAGGGCCGGAGTCATGAGCCCTCCGCCCGTCGCGTAAATGGACACAATGGATCCTGGCGGCGCTGGATTTTTGACTGAATTGATCGAGAAATTCTGGTTCAGAATAGCGCCCTGACCCGCCCCCGTCATATTGTCGCTGAAGATGCCAGGCGAGGCTCCGGCGACGGCAACCGTGGCCGGCGCTGAGAATGCGCCACCGCGATTAATCGTTATGAAGGTTGTCGATTGCCCCGCGACGGTCCATGGAACCACCACGCTGATCACATGCCGCTCGGCATACAGCATGGGCGCCGGCTGCTCGCCGAACAGAACGGAAACTCCAGCCGTCGACTTCTCGAAAACGTGGTTGGACCCGATCTTCGTTTCCGTCAGCTTTGCCGGGCCGATGTCCTGCCCGAACAGAGTTACGATTTCACCCGGCGCAACGGTCCCGGCGCCGTTATATCCGGCTGCGTTCACCACTCCTTCCGCCGGCAGAAACGGCGCGGTCGGAAGCGATCCGTTGAACAGATCCAGAAGGTTGGCCATGAATCTCTGCAGCCCCGGGCTGGCAATCGAACAATTCGGGCATTTCAGGCCAAGGTCGTCAAGACCGCTCGCCCATTGCCAGCTTCCTGCCGCGAATACCCATGCGCCGCTGCTTGCGTGGTATATCGTGGACGCGAAAAACGGCCCGCATTTGCCGTCCGAGTAGTCGCAAACCTGAGAGCGCGCCAGGATGATCAACCCCGGCGGCGTGAGACCGTTATCGGCCACCGAATCCCATTCATTACCGACGATGCGAACTACCTCCGATCCATCCGTCAGACCCGTGCCTCCGAACAGCCAGTGTGAAGTGTTCACCGGAAGCCAGTTGAACAGATGTCCGTTCATGTACTGGCTCTGGTACATCACACCCATGAGCGCATTCTCGGGCCTGTTCACCGGCGGGTCCCGAAATCGGACCGTCGCCCGCGCAGGATCCGTTTTGGTCAGCGGGTCGATTTGGGCCTGCTTGTAACACACTTCCACGCGATTCGCCCCGAGAGCGGAAGCTTCGAACCGCACCTGCCAGTAGATCTCGTTGCCCGCGAGAAAGGCGAGGTTCACACCCGCATCGCGGGCCGCCTCAACGTTATCCCGCATCTCCTTGGACCAGTACTCGTCATGCGCTACCGTCATCCAGCTCTTGTGCCGCACGATCTGGTCAAACCGTTCGTGGGTGTCGATGCTTGACGAGTACGCGACATCATAGCCCTGCTTCTCCAGCCACCGCACGAGTGAGTAATCGGGGCCGCC
>DASRCB010000043.1:0-3431 GCA_035653295.1 Bryobacteraceae bacterium | reverse complement strand
TGATCTCGATCGAAGGCGATCCCGATTCTCCGGTGTCGCGCGGCCATCTCTGCCCCAAGGGCGCCGACACCTTCGAGCTGCACACCCATCCTGGTCGGCTGAAAAAAGTGAAATACCGCCGGCCGTATTCCACGAAATGGGAAGAACTGGAACTCGAGCAGGCGATGGACATGGTCGCCGACCGTGTATGGAAGTCGCGCGAGCAGACGTTCGTCGAAAAGCAGGATGGCGAAGCCGTTATGCATACCACGGCCATCGCGCACCTCGGCGGCGCCACCCTCGACAATGAAGAAAACTATCTGATCAAGAAGCTGTTCACCGCGGGCCTGGGTATGGTTTGTGTGTCCAACCAGGCGCGAATATGACACAGCTCTACGGTGCCCGGTCTGGGCACCTCGTTCGGACGTGGCGGCGCCACGACGGCACAGCAGGACCTGAGTAACGCGGACGCGATCCTCATCATGGGATCGTCGATGGCTGAGAACCACCCGGTTGGCTTTCAGTGGGTGATGGCGGCACGCGAGCGCGGAGCGAAGATCATTCACGTGGATCCGCGGTTTACCCGCACCTCGGCGATGGCCGACATTTGGGTCCCGCTGCGTTCCGGCAGTGACATCCTCTTTTTAGGCGCGCTGGTCAACCACGTTCTCCAGAACAACAAGGAATTCCACGACTACGTGGTTCACTACACGAATGCCTCCACGATCATCAATGAGGATTTTCGTGACACGGAAGATCTTGGCGGAGTTTTTTCCGGCTTTGATCCCGAGAGCGGCTCGTACAATCCGGCGACCTGGCTGTATGAAGGGAGTGAAGTCAAAAGTGCCGAGCACGGCGCTACGCACGCCGAATCAGCCGGCGGACACGCATTGCGCGGCCAGCCCGGCGGAGGTCACGGGCACGACCGGGGCGGGGAAGTCGGCAAAGAAAGTGAACATCACAACGATCCCACACTTCAACATCCGCGCTGTGTCTTCCAGATCCTGAAAAAGCATTTCGCGCGCTACACGCCGGAGATGGTGGAGCAGTATTGCGGCGTACCCAAAGAGCTGTTTTTCAAAGCGGCGGAAGCGTTCACCTCGGCGTCAGGTCCGGAAAAGACGGCAGCAATCTGTTACGCGGTGGGCTGGACGCAGCACTCCAAAGGTGTGCAGATCATCCGTACGGCCGCGATCTTGCAAATGCTGCTGGGCAACATCGGCCGGCCCGGCGGCGGGATTCTGGCCCTGCGTGGGCACGCCTCCATTCAGGGTTCCACGGATATTCCCACCCTGTACGACATCATGCCTGGTTATTTGCCGATGCCGTACTTCGAGTCGGACGCGAACCGCTTCGAGAACTACGTGAAGAAGCACAGCTCGAAAACCGGATTGTGGGCCAACTTTGACAAGTACTTCATCAGCCTGATGAAGGCCTGGTACGGCGATACCGCGCGCGAGGACAACGACTGGGGTTTCGACATGCTCGCGCGTGTCACCGGCGATCACTCGCACTTCGGCTATTGGCTCGAGATGGCGGACGGCAAGGTCGACGGCCTGTTCGTTATGGGCCAGAACCCGGCAGTCGGCGCACCCAATGGGCGGCTGGAGCGCAAGGCGCTCGCAAAATTGAAATGGCTGGTCGTGCGCGACATGGTCGAAACCGAGACCGCATCGTTCTGGCTCGACTCCCCCGAAGTAGAACGGGGCGAACTCGATCCGGAAAAAGTCGGCACGGAAGTGTTCCTCTTCCCCGCGGCCGGTCAGGCGGAAAAGAGCGGTACCTTCACTAACACACAGCGCATGCTGCAGTATCACAATCAGGCGGTCGAGCCTCCGGGGGATGCGCGCAGCGAGACATGGTTCGTTTATCACCTGGGCCGACGGCTGAAGGAAAAGGCGGCGCGCGATCCTCGTCCGATGAATGCTGCGATCAACGCGCTGACCTGGAATTATTCAACTCATGGCTCGATCCGCGAACCCGACGTCGAAGAAGTTCTACAGGAGATCAACGGCTGGACGATTGCGGATCACAAGCTTCTCGAGAACTACAAGAAGCTCAAGAACGACGGCTCCACAGCATGTGGTTGCTGGATCTACTCCGGCGTGTTCCCCAACCCGGGCGAGAACAAAGCCAACAAGCGCGAGCCGAAGGGCCTGCTGGGGCACGGCTGGGGGTTCGCATGGCCCAACGATGTGCGCATCCTTTATAACCGGTCATCCGCGCGGCCCGACGGCAAGCCGTGGAGCGAGCGCAAGAAGCTGGTTTGGTGGGACGAAGAAAAGAAGAAATGGACGGGAACCGACACGCCGGATTTTGAGCCTGAGAAGGCGCCGGACGATAAAGGCGATATGAAAAACGGCACAGGGACGCAGGCTCTGCCCGGAGACAAACCTTTCATCCTGCATCCGGACGGAGTGGCGTGGCTCTTCGTGTCGAGCGGGTTAAAAGACGGCCCTTTGCCAACGCATTACGAGCCGCTCGAGTCACTGTTCCATAATCCGCTCTATCCCGAACACGACACCGATCCGGCGGCAAAGAAAAAGGAACGGCCCGACAATCCCTACGCCTTTTCGCCAGGCGATGCGCGGTTCCCGTACGCGCTCACCACGTACCGGCTGACCGAGCACCATACGGCAGGCGGCATGACCCGCAACCTGTCGCATCTGTCGGAGCTTCAGCCGGAATTGTTCACCGAGGTTTCGCCCGAACTGGCAGCGGAGATTGGGCTCGAGCACGGTGGGTGGGCGACCATTTCTACTCCGCGAGCGATTGTCGAAGCGCGGGTGCTGATCACGCCCCGGATGACTCCGCTGTGGGTGAATGGCCGGACCGTGCACCAGGTGGGACTGCCGTATCACTGGGGCTACAAGGGCCTCGTCACGGGCGATATAACCAACGACCTGCTGGTCATTTCCGAGGAGCCCAACGTGCGAATCATGGAGACCAAGGCTCTGATCTGCAACATCGAGCCGGGCCGGCGCAAGCACGGGCCCGCGGCGCTTGACCAGTACAAGGAACAAATGGAAAGGGCAGCATGAGCGTCACTGCATTTCTGACTGACTCGACTCTGTGTATCGGCTGCAAGGCCTGCGAGGTCGCCTGCAAGGAATGGAACGGCGTCAGCGAAGACGGCCTCGACTGGAGCGGGTATTCGTACGACAACACGGGCGCGGTCGGCGCCTCGACATGGCGGCACGTGAAGTTCGTCGAAAATCCGCCGCAGCCCGGGTTCGGCGGGAACGCCGCTGACATCACGTCGTGGACGTTTTCGTCCGACGTGTGCAAACACTGCGAAGAAGCGGGGTGCCTGGAGGCGTGTCCCACGGGGTCCATTGTGCGCACGGAGTTCGGCGGCGTATTCGTGCAGCCGGATGTCTGCAACGGGTGTGCGTACTGCGTTGTGTCGTGCCCGTTCGGGGTGATCGCGCGTAACGAAAAAGACGGACGGG
>DASRCB010000042.1:0-11614 GCA_035653295.1 Bryobacteraceae bacterium | reverse complement strand
CCCGGGGGTTGACAGGGTCGCTCCATATCAGAAGTAAAACTTCAGAGCGAACTGCACCTGCCGTGGATCACGGGCCGCGGTCACGTAGCCGAAGGACGGCGTACCCAGCACGGTCGCATTGTTAGAGTTCTGCGGGCCCGGCTGCGCGAACAGGAAGTTCGGGTGATTGAAGATGTTGAACATCTCCGCCCGGAACTCGAACCTTCGCTGCTCGCTGATCGGGAACTCCTTGTCGATCGACACGTCCCACTCCTGAAGGCCCGGCCCGCGGACCGTGTTGATGCCCACGTTGCCGAACGAGCCCTCCGGCGGATCGGTGAACGCGCAGGTATTGAAGAATGTCCCGGGTACACACGGCTTTGCGAACGGGCTTTGGCCGGTGGCGTCGGGCCGCTGCTGGCCGTCGGAATTGGCGAAGCCGGCGTTACCGTCGGTGATGGTGTACCAGGTCCCCTGCGAGAATGTGGTCACGCCGGAAAGCTCCCAATTCCCCAGGATCCCGTTCACCAGCGCGGGCGCGCTCGATCCCCAGTGCCTGCCCTTTCCGTACGGAATTTCCCAAAGGTAGTTCAGCACGAAGCGGTGGCGCACGTCGAAGTCGAGGTTGCCGTGCTCCCACTGCGGCATGGCGAACCAGCGGAAGCTGTCGTTGTTCTGCGCGCCGAGATTGGCGTTGGAGGCGTTGCCCAGGGCGTGGCTCCAGGTGTAATTGGCGAGCAGGCTCAGTCCACCGGAAAAGCGGTGCTGAAAGCGCGTTTGCAGCGCGTCGTATTCGGAGTTGCCTTCGGCATTCAGATAGCTGATGCTCGTGTCGATAGAGGGAAACGGCCGCCGCGGCGCGTACGGCGCGCTGGGATCGGCGCTTGGCGCCGCCTGGTTCACATTGCCGAAGGTGTACAGTTTGGTTCCCTTCGAGCCGACGTAGGCGACCTCGAGCAGGCTGTTCGCGGCCACCTGGTACTGCGTGGTGAAGTGCCACTGGGTGACGTAGGGCGTGCGCATATGAGGGTCAATTCCGAACAGCGTGGGCGTGTTCGGATCGATCAGCGCGCTGGCCGGGAATCCCTGCGAGAGGAAACGCAGGCCGGGCACGGAGCAGTCCAGCGCAGCGCTCGCCGACGGGAGCCCGCACGGCGCGGTAAACGATTCGGCGATAAAGTACGGCGGATTGAATCCCGGGCTGGGATTCGAGTACGGCCCGTTCTCGCTGGCGTTGTAGAAGATGCCGAACGCGCTGCGCAGCACCAGCCGGGGCAGCACCTGGTAAGCGAACCCGACGCGCGGGGCGAAGTTGTTGAAGTCCGGATCGATCAGCCCGTCGGACGCGTTGTGGTTCACCGTCAGCAACTGCGCGAACGCCGGCGTCAGCGCGACCTTGCTGCCTTTGGGAATGTCGAGCTGGCCGGTGAGCGCATTGAAGTTCGCCTGGGAGTCGAACCGTTCTTTCACCGTGCCGAAGAATTCCCAGCGCAGCCCGAGGTTGAGGGTCAGCTTGCTGGTAATGCGCCAGTCATTCTGCACGAACAGCGCGTAGTTCTTGCGCGTGTAATCCACGTTGTGCAGGTTGTTGATGTCGCCTCCCTCCGTCTGTCCGGCGAGGAATGACGCCAGACCGCTGCCGCCGGAACCCGGAACGCCCGCGTTGTCGGTGTAACCCGGTCCGAATCCAAGCTCCCCGCGCGGCGCCGCCGGCTGGTAAATGGTGAACTCTTCGGGCCGGTACTCGCCGCCGATCTTCCAGGTCTGTCCGCCACGGATGAGTGTGAACGTGTCTGACGCCGTGTACGTGTTCTGAATTTCGAGTGAGGGCAGATACGTAGGGCTGCCGAGGTTCGAGGCGTCGCTGAAGGTCAGCTGCGGGAGGCCGCCGTTATCCGAGCCCTGCGAGTACGGAACGCCGGGAAAACCGAGCTGGCCGGCGACGTTGGTGTTGTAGTTGAACTGGAAACGGCTGGCGCGCAGACGATTGTAGCCGAGCCGCAGCTCGTTCACCAGAGTGGGGCTGAAGACGTGCGTCTCGCTGGCGGCGATGTTATAGCCGTTGAACTGCTGCACGCCGGAGAAGAAGCCGCTGCCGTCGGCCAGCCCCGGGAAGGGGGCGGGAATCGTGCTCGGGGACTGCGACATGCTGAAGCGATAGAATGCCGTGTCGGCGCTGGAGAAGACCTGATCGACGCGCGCGTCGCCCTGATTGCGATCCTGCACCAGCACGGGATTGGACACGTAGTTGTAGCCGCTGCCGGCTGCGTTCGGCGCGGGAAAGAGCGCCATCAGTTTCTGCGCCAGCGGATCCTGGCGGGACGCCGGAATGACGTTCGATGGCGTTCCGTTAGCGTTGTAGCCGAAGGGCACGCCGCAGTAGCCGGTCGGCGACGACGAACTCGCCTTCGTCAATCGCGTATCGAAGATCTCTCCGGCATAGGTCATTTTGCCGTTGCAATCGAGCACACCCGTTGGTGAGCTCAGATCCAGCTGCGCGCTGAAATCGCCGGAGGCCTGCGCCGCTGTAGGCACCAGTGACGTGAGCGTCTGCCCCTGGCGCACCCGCAGACCTTCGTAATCGGTGAAGAAGAACAGCTTGTCGCGGAGGATCGGTCCGCCGAGGGTCGCGCCGAACTGGTTCTGCTTGTACGGCGGACGCGAGGGATCGAAAAAGTTGCGCGCGTCCAGCTTGTCGTTGCGCAGGAACTCGTACGCCACGCCGTGGAAACTGTTGGTCCCGGACTTCAGCGTGGCGTTCACCACCGCGCCGTTGGCGCGGCCCAGCTCCGCCGAATACGTGTTGGTCTGCACCTTGAATTCCTGCAGCGCGTCCACCGAGGGCATGACCACATAGTTCGCTTCGTTCAGCAGGTCCGGCAGATTGGAATTGTTATCGATGCCGTCCAGCAGGAAGTTGTTCTCCAGCGACCGGGCGCCGTTCGCGGAAAAGCCGTAGCCGCTTTCATCGCGCGCGCCTGGCTCGCTGAAGACGACGCCGGCGGTGAGCTGCGCCAGCTGCACGGGATTGCGGCCGTTCAGCGGCAGGCCCTGCATGTACTGGCTGGTGATCACCTGGCCGCGCTCGGAGGTGTCGGTCTCGAGCACCGGCGCTTTGGCCGTAACCTCGACCGTTTCCTTGACATCGCCAGGCTGCAGCTTGAAATCCACGCGGGCGCGCTGCTGAATTTCCAGCGTAATGGCCGGGGCCACTTCTTTCCGGAAGCCGGACGCCGTCACGGTGATGCGATAGGTCCCGACGCGGGCCGGGCTGATGACGTATTCGCCGCTGGTGTCGCTGACGGCGTTGTACGTGTAATCGGTGGCGGTATTGACCGCCTGCACCTGCGCGCCGGGGATGGACGCGCCGGTAGCGTCTACGATAGAGCCGACGATCGCTCCCGTATCTTTTTGAGCGAACGCAGCCAGAGTGAAACCGAGCAGGAGGGCCGCCACGCGGACAGGCCCCCGGTGAAGACCAACGGACAACAGACCCATATGAGCGCGATTTTAAACTTGCCTTCGATGATAGTCAATCATCGTCGATGATTGTCGATTCGCCGACGGTTCGCGCTCAGGGACTATGGCGATCGAAACGCTCAGATCTTCAGGAACAGCTGCCGCTTGTACATCCAGTAAAGAATGATCCAGTAGGTCAGCAGCACGGCGATGCCGAGCATCAGCGGCTCCAGCGCCGTCCCGAAGAAGGCGAAGAAGTGCGCGCCGAGGTGGATGCGGAAGCTGCTGACAATGAAATCCTCGATGAAGTGCGCGATGCAATAAGCGGTGATCGAGTTCATGCCCACCACCACCAGCGGGAACGCCCACTTCTTGTAGCCCTTCACATCGATGATCCAGCTGAATGCGGCCATGAAGAGGAAGCAGATGCCGCCGCTGAAGATGGTCCACGCCGGAGTCCAGATGCGCTTCACGATGGGGCAGATGCCGGTGTAGTGCAGCAGCGCGCCCGCGGCCACCCCGATCAGTCCGGCGATGATGAACCGCCGGATCGGGATCTTCGGCGCGAAGGTCCGGAACCAGCGGCCGCAAACGAGGCCGAGGATCATGGTCCCGAGCGTCGGAATGAAGCTCAGCGTGAGATAACCGCCGCCGTTGTATACGAACGGGTGCGCGCGCGGGAACAGGTTGAGGAACCAGACATCGAATGCCTGGCCGAGATTGCTGTTCTTGTTCCAGTGCGCGGCGAAGCCGGTGAAGTTATGCGGCCAGCCCGGCGGCACGCCGACAGCGACCCAGTTGAAGTTCGCGCCCGGCGCGGGATAAAGAGCCCATGCGAGCCAGTAGCCGAACAGGATGGCCGCGAATGCGCCCCACTGCCAGCGCGGCGAACGGAATCCGAGCAGGAACAGGAAGGGATAACCCAGGCCGATTTGCGTCAGCGTGTCCTCGAAGGTGAAGTAGGTCTGCGTGGAGGACATGGACCGCAGGAAGATTCCGAGCGCGATCAGCAGCAGCGATCGCCACACCGCGTGTCCGAACATCCTTCCGAACGTGGCGCCGCGGCGCAGACGGCTGGCGATGGAATAGGGCAGCGCCACTCCCACCAGAAACGAGAACGACGGCTGGATCATGTCGTGCAGCGAGCAGCCGGACCATTCCACGTGGGTCTGGTTGAAGGCCAGCACGCTCCAGAACCAGTTGCCAGGGAACGAATGGGCCACGCGGGCGAACTGCAGCACCTCGCCCATCATGAGGATCATGACGAAGCCGCGATAGGCGTCCACGGCGACGTTGCGAACGGCGGGCTTCGGCAGCCGAAGCTGCGCCTGTTCGGCGGCGGACTGCATCGGTTGTTGCGTGACTGCGCTCATAGTGAACTCCGGAGGAAAGCTTCGAACAGGCGATGCGCATCGCGGTCGCCTGCATACAGGTGTGGGCCCAGCGGCGAGCCCAGGACGATGAATCGCCCACGGCGGACGGCTACGGGCATATCTCCGAGCCGCGCGATGACGCGCCCGCCGGCGACCGGACAGGCGCGGCCGAAATCGCGGATGAGGGCATCGGTGGGCCAGGTGTATCGAATCCAGGCAGGGCTCTGGACGGGAACGGATTGACCAACCTGGATGCCATGCTCGTTCAGCCAGCTCAGGTCTTCCGCTTCATAGCCGGCGGCGGATTCAACAAGATGCTTCACACGGGCCTGCGGCAGCCTGGGGGGCTGCTCCCCGAATGCACGGTTCGATTCCGCCAGGGTGCAGGACACCGAAAGCTGGCGCGGCCGCATGGGCAGCACCGCCACGCTCGTTGCCAGAAAACCCCGCCGGGAAACGTCCATCACAGCCGCCCTTCGATAAATCGCGTCATGGCCGCGGAAGTATCGTAGAACTGCTGATCCGCCGCATACCGGTAGCGCGATTCCATCTCCGCGACCAGCCATCCATCGTACCGAATCTTCTCCAGCGCCGTGCGGATAGCCGGCCAGTTATTGTCGCCGAGGAACAGGTTGGTGTAAACACTCTGGTCGCCGCACCGGCCGCGGTGACGCAGCACGTCCTTCAGATGAATACGGGTAATGCGCGGGCCGTTGATCTCGACCCACTGCTCCGGGAAACCGGTGTCGTGGATGTTGCCGACGTCCAGGTGCAGTCCCACCCAGGGGCTGTTTACGTCGTCAAGGAAGGAATGGAACTCACGCGGGCTGAGGAGGAACTTCTGCTCGGAACAGCAATTCTCGCATCCGATTCGCACACGCGCCTGGGCGGCGGTCTCAGCCAGGCGGCGCATGTTGTCGACGGTGCGCTGATAGACCTCGTTATACGGTGTGTCTTCGGTGACCAGCCCGGCGACGACAAGGATGGCGTCCGTACCGAGGATCCGCGCGGTCTCGATCTGCCGGATAATATGCCGGGCGGCTTTGTCGCGAATGGCCGGATCGCGGGATGAGATCGGGACATCCCAGTCCAGCGTATTGGCCACATCGGAGACCGCCAGGCCCGCGTCTTCGACGCGCCGCCGCAGCTCGCGCACCTGCGCGTCGGTGGTCTCCATCTGGAACCAGGGCTGGCCGCCGAGCCAGAGTTCGACGCCGTCGTAGCCAGCCTTGCGGATGAGGGTGAGGCCCTGTTCGAGGCTCCAGCCTCGCGGGATCAGTGTGTCGCCAATGGATTTCTTCACGGGTGACTGCTGCGGCTTATCTTAGCAGCGCAGCGTCACCCGCGAGACGTTTTCAGGTTTACGGCGCGCTGCTGCCGATCTCGGAGCCGGCGCTGCCGAACACCAGCCGGGTCCTGCTGCCGCCCAGCTGAATGGCCTGCAGCGTCATCTTGCCATCCGCGCCCGCGCCGTAGCGGAGCGTCGTGGCGGCGAATTTGCCCCCCGCCGTCTCCACCTTTACCGGCGCCTCGACGGTCTTCTTGCCCGCGTGAAAAACGGCTTTGTTGTCGGCCACGTCCACTTTGTACTCGCCGGCCTTGAGCTCGGTTCCGTTCACCACGGTGGGGTCCAGCAGCTTCACGTGGTACGTTTCCGCGCTGGCCAGCCCGGCGGCAGCGAGGGCGCACAGCAGAATGTTTTTTCTCATGTTCCTGGTCTCCTCTTGTCGAAAACTCTCCCGGCTAGTATTACGCGTTGAGATCAAATTCGTTCTCAGGAATTTGTCAAAATTCTGGTGTCCGCGAGCGAAATTCGAATGTCCGTTTATGGGATCGAATTAGAATTGCACAGCAGGGCGGATCGGGGCCGCAACACGGCGCACCGCTTTGATTCCCAAAGAAATGCGGCCGTGTGTTACTATGCTCTAACCGAAAACGTATGCTCCCCAGCCGCAGCACACTGCTGATACCTGTGGTTACCCTCTGCTGCCTCGGCCTGCCCGCCGCCGCGCGCGCACAGGACGCGCCCGCCGCACCGGGCTGCAGCGGACCGCCGAAGACGTGGCAGGTGGTGGTGGACTCGGATGAGAATGGGAAGTTGTTCTACCGCGAAGGTGAAAACGACGCCCGTACAATCCGCGTCTGCCCCGCCGACGATATCACCTGGACGGGCGGCGGCGACGACGATGAGCTGACCATCTCCTTTGCCAAGCCCGGCAACGACGAGAGCCCGGCCGACGACGGCCAGATGCAGACCTCGCATCAGCACCGGATTCACAAGCACATCAAACGGCAGCACCGGAAAACGCAGTATTCCTACACGGTGACGCTGTCCCGCGGCAGCATGGAATACGTTGACGATCCGCTGATCATCATCGGCCACTAAGCGGCGGCGGGCGCTTCAGTCGGTGATCGCTTCGATGGTGCCGGGAGCGTTGCCCTCCAGCCGGTTGTTCACAAAGATGTACGCCGGCTCGTTCCGCTCGCGCGCCTCTTTCATAATCCGCCGCAACGCGTCGCGGGTGTCCGGACTGGGGTCCTGAATGCGCTCGTAGGGGCTGAACTTCTCCACGGCCTGCTCGTAGGGCCGCCCGCGGCGCAGCAGCGCGCGAGCCACCGTGAAGCCAGCCGTTCGCGCTCCCGCAAGGTCCAGCTGAAAGCCGATTTCCGGCATGCGCGTCCAGGCGTTCAGCACGTGCGCCACGCCGTGGCGGCGCAGGCATTCGAAGTACTCCGGCGCCAGAAAATCCTCGTTGCGAACCTCGACGGCGTAACGGAAATCCCGAGGAATTTCCGCCAGGAAGGGATCAAGTTCTTCGAGAAACTCGGAGACATTGCGATAGCAGTTGCGGGAGAAGGTTCCGAACTCCAGGATCAGCGCCGGGATCTGCTCCCGCCAGGGCCGCAGCAGCTGAAGAAACATGGTTTCGAAGATCTCGGCGTTCAGGAACGAACGATTCCATTCCCCGGCGCGTGGTCCGTAGCGGGGGTGGCCGGGGAAGTGCTTCACCGTGATCTCCTCCGGGACCTTGAAGGCGTAGCGCAGAGTCGCGGGAGCGGAGGTGAACAGCCGCCGCCAGTACTGCTCGGGCGGGAATTGATAGAAGGAGAAGTCGCCGCAGACGATGGGGAACACCTCGGCGTACTCGGCCAGGCACTCCCGTTCAAAGCGCTGCTGGGAGAAGCGCCCGCGGCTCAGGTAGCGGTCCCGGGTGTAGATCTGCCCCAGCCAGCCCTGGTATTTCCACGAGCTGGTCCCGATGAACACGCCCTGAGAAGCCAGCAGCGATAGCCTGCGGCACAGCCGCTCGCGATCGAATGACGGGGGCTCGTCGAACAGCGGCAGCGTGCCCACGCTACCAGGAGCGCGCCACGCGGTAATAGTAGGGGTCCGCGCCCGCCTCGATCACGCCGTCGCGCAGCACGCGCACCAGCACCGGCGCCGCCCCGCTGTCCCATTTGGAAGCGCGCGAGGTGTGATGGCCGCGCGTGGTCAGAGCTTCGTAGACGTTCTGCGGGATGCGCTCATCGAGGATCAGATCCCCGCGATTCCACGCATGATTATCGAAGCTCGAGACCAGATGCCGCGTCTGGAACCGTGGAGCCTCCACGGCCATCTGCGCGTTCATTCCGAACTCCACCACATTGAGGAACAGCTGCACCAGCGTCTGCTCCTGGTCGTCGCCGCCGGGCGTGGACAGCACCATGGCCGGCTTGCCGTCACGGGTGACCAGGGTCGGACTCAGCGTCACGCGCGGGCGCTTGCCGCCGGCCAGCTCGTTGGGATGACCGGGGATCAGGAGGAAGCTCTGCGCGCGCGCGGTCAGCGCGATGCCCGTGTCGCCGGCAACCACCGACGGCAGCCATGCGCCGGAGGGCGTGATGGAAACCTCGATGCCGTCGCGATCGATGGTGTCCACGCAGGTGGTATCGTGCGCCATCAGCGCGTCGTCAATTTTTATGTGCTTCGCATCCGCTTCGGTCGGATGCTGCCAGACTTTGCCGTTGACCGCGCCCGGACGGAAATCGAGCGATGCCCGCTCGGCGATCAGCTTCCTTCGTTCCGCGGCGTACTGCTTCGAAACAAACTGCGCGAATGGCGAACCGGTGTTGAACTTCGGATCGCCGAAGTAGGTGTCGCGATCCGCATAGGCCAGCTTGAGCGCCTCGACAAGGGTGTGGATATACTCCGCAGAGTTGTAGCCCATGGCCTGAAGATTGAAGCCTTCGAGTATGTTCAGCGCCTCGATCATGGCCGGCCCCTGGCTCCAGAAGCCCGGCTTGTAAACTTCGTAGCCGTGATAGTTGGTCGACACCGGCTGCTCCACCTGCAGCCGAAACGCGGCCATGTCCTCGTAACGCAGGAGGCCGTCGTTGGCCTTCATGAATGCGTCAATCTTGCGGGCGACTTCGCCGCGGTAAAAATAGTCGCGGACGGCATCAATGGCTGCATTGCGCGGCGCGCCTGAGGCCAGCGCCTTCTGCTCCGCCGCCGCCATCGAGCGCAAGGTGCGAGCGAGGTCCGGCTGGCGGAAGATCTCGCCGGGGCGCGGTACATGTCCCTCGGGCATGAACACGTGCTTCGATGTGGGCCAAACGTCGAAGAAGGGCCTGGTGGCCGCGATGGATGCGGAGCGCATCTCGTCGATCGGCATTCCATCGGCAAGCTCGATGGCCGGTTCCACCACCTGAGCGAACGATTTCGTGCCGAACTCGCGCAACGCCAGCAGACCCGCGTCAACCGAGGAGGGCACCAGCGCCGGCATCAGGCCCGCCACCGGAACCATGCCTTTCAGGCCGCCGGGATCGATTTCGAGGACCTCCATGGGCCGCAGGCGCCGCTCGCGAAAGAACTGCGCGGTGGCCAGTTTCGGCATGGTCCCGACGCCAGCGATGGCGTACACCTTGCCTTCCTTTGTGCGGATCAGAATGGGCGCTTCCCCGCCCCAGCCGATGTGCGAAAACTCGGTAGTCATGGCCGCGAACATCCCCGCGATGGCGGCGTCCACGGCGTTGCCTCCGGCGTAATAGAGACGCATGCCGGCTTCGGCCGCATACTCGCTGCCGCAGGCAATGGAGCCGCGCATGCCGCGCGACGGGTAACGGACGGGATGTTCAATCTGCTTGTGCTGGGCCGTGCAGGTGAGGGCGGTGCAGATTACGGCCAGGAGGGTCTTACTACGCATCGCAGCCAGGCTCCATTATAAAGGGTGATACGCGCGTGACCTCGCACGATACACTCTGTCGTGGAGGTTCCCACGTGCGCGTCCTTATCGCCGATAAGTTCGAACCATCGGGACGTGACGGCCTTGCCGCAGCGGGCTGCGAGGTGTCGTATCAGCCGCAGCTGAAAGACGACGCGCTGGTGCAGGAAATCGAGCGTTTCCGGCCCGAAGTGCTGATCGTGCGCTCGACGAAAGTGCCGGAAGCGGCGCTGGCCGCCGGCGCTCTTACGCTGGTAGTGCGCGCTGGGGCCGGATACAACAATATCGATGTCGCCGCGGCATCACGCCGCGGCATCTATGTCTCGAACTGCCCGGGCAGGAACTCGATCGCCGTGGCCGAACTGGCGTTCGGCCTGATGCTGGCGCTGGACCGGCACATCGCCGATAACGTGCTCTCTTTGCGGCAGGGGCAGTGGAACAAGGCCGAGTACTCCAACGCGCGCGGGCTGTTCGGACGCACGCTGGGCCTCATCGGTCTGGGACAGATCGGGCGGCAGATGATCCCGCGCGCGGAGGGTTTCGGTATGCCGGTGGTGGCGTGGAGCCGCAGCCTGACTCGCCAGGTGGCGCGCGACCTCGGCATCGGGTACTGCGCCAGCCTGGCGGATGTGGCGGCCGCATCGGACGTAGTGAGCGTCCACGTGGCGTTGAACTCCGATACGCGGGGGATGATCGGCGCCGAGTTCTTCGACGCCATGCGGCCGGGCGCATACTTCATCAACACCTCGCGGGCCGAAGTGGTGGATCACGTGGCGCTGGGCTGGGCGGTGCGCGACCGCAAAATCCGCGCGGGGCTGGACGTATTCGAGAAGGAGCCGGCGGGCGGCACGGGCGATTTTGCCGATCCCATCGTAAAGCTCAACACCGTGTACGGCACGCATCACATCGGCGCCTCGACGGATCAGGCGCAGGAAGCGATCGCGGCCGAGACGGTGCGAATCGTGAAGACCTTCAAAGAGACCGGCAAGGTTCCCAACGTGGTGAATCTCGCGAAGGCGACGCCGGCCACGTGCGCGCTGGTAGTGCGCCACCTCGATAGGCCAGGCGTTTTGTCCAGCGTGCTTGACGCTATCAGCGCCGCAGCGATTAATGTGCAGGAGATGGAGAATATCGTGTTCGAGGGTGCGGAGGCCGCCGTGGCGCGTATCAATCTCGAGCGCGAGCCCGCGCCGGATCTGGCGCAAGCACTGCGCGCGGCCAATCCCAACGTGCTGGAGATCAGCGTGATTCGGCTTTGAGGCCGCGCTGCGCCGGGTGGGAACACACTTGTCCCTGAAGATTGAAATCGAAGCTGAATTTTGGGAGTGCAAGCCCAAGGCTTGCACCACAATCGGCATTTGCGGGCCAAAGGCCCGATCTACAAAGGTTAAAGTTTTGGGTTTTCAGGCCCGGGCCCGCGCCGTTTGCGGCGCGGGCCGGACCCGGCTGCTCTATCGCCGTCACTGATTGACCGGACGCTTTGTTTTCACGCCCGGTGGACCACAATTCAACGCACTCGCCGCAACCCGGAACGTGATGTCCGGACTACAGCTCACTGCCTGTACGCTGTCCTCGTCGTTTAATTGAATGCGCATCGTT
>DASRCB010000041.1:0-46544 GCA_035653295.1 Bryobacteraceae bacterium | reverse complement strand
CGCATTTGTGTTGACTGCGGCTGCCGGTTCACCGGGGCGAAATGCCGTTTTGCTGGAGCTGTTCACGTCCGAGGGCTGTTCCGATTGCCCGCCTGCCGACCGCCTGCTCGGTACGCTCGATCGGACACAACCGATCCCAGGGGCCGAACTGATCGTCCTCAGCGAGCATGTCGATTACTGGAACCGGCTGGGGTGGCAGGATCCGTGGTCGTCGGCGGCGAACAGCGCACGCCAGCAGCAGTATGGCCGCTGGCTGCACCTGCCGGAGCTCTACACGCCTCAGCTCGTGATTGACGGAACCGCTCAGATGGTCGGAAGCGATGCGAAGCGCATCGACGCCGAATTGCGTAACGCTGCCCGGCAGCCAAAAACTCCGCTCACAGTTGCGTTTCGCTCGGGCATGCTTCACGTCAGCGCGGGGCCAGGCGCCGGCGCGGTGTATGCGGCCATTGCCGACGACGAGGACAAATCCCAGGTGGCGCGGGGCGAAAACGCCGGCCGTTCGCTCACGCACGTCGCGGTTCTGCGGCAGTTCGCCTCACTGAGCGCCCGCACCGCCAGCCAAAGTTTCGCCGCCGATGCCGACCTTCGCGCCGGCGCCGGACAGCGCATAGTGGTCTTCATTCAGGACCCTGGCTCGGGACGCATCCTCGGCGCGGCCCGGCTGAATCCGCAAACTGATCACTTCAGCCGCGGCGCTCCTTTGCCCCACGTCTCCGGAGGCGCGAGTTCGCGCCTCACCGGCGGCGGCGTCATGTCGCGCTTGTTCGAGGAAAAGATCGCTTCACCCTGGGAGATCAGGTAATCGGCCGTGCGCGCGGCGAGAGCCTGGATGGTCAGGCCGGGATTCGCGGACCCCTGGGTGGGCATGATGCTGCCGTCGCAGATGAACAGGTTGGCGATGTCGTGCGTGCGCCCGTAACGGTCGACCACCGATGTTTCCGGGTCATCGCCCATGCGCGCCGCCCCTACCAGGTGCGCATAGCGTGCCTCCTGCACCACTTCTTTGGCGCCCGCCGCCCACATCACCTCTTCGGTTTTCTTCCGCGCGAATGCAATCAGCTTCTGGTCGTTGTCATAGAGGTTGAAGGTGACCTTCGCCACCGGCAGGCCGAGCGCGTCCTTTACTTCAGACAGCTGCACACGATTTTCGGCGTTCGGCAATAGCTCACCGAGGACCGCGATGCTCGCCCAGTGGTTGTAGTCCATCCCGATGCGCCGCATGCCCCAACCCCACGCGCCTTTCGCCTTCATCATCTGCTTGGCAAAGGCAATCGGAAGCGGCCCGACGCTTTGGATGGCAAAGCCGCGCACGAAGTCGCGCTTCGGATCGGTCTCGTAGAACTCTTCAGTCATGCAGTGCGCCGGCGGGGCCTTGTACATGCGGATGAGCTCGTCGAAGCGCCCGAGAACGACGTTCCCGGCCTGGGCCATGAGATAGCGGCCCACGCAGTCGCTCGAGTTCGCCAGCCCGTTTTCGAACCCTGGGCATGCGGAGTTGAAGAGCAGGCGCGGGGTCTCGATGGAATATCCGGACACGATTACGGCGCGGGCCTTTTGGAACCGCTCCTTCCCGTTCGGGTCGAAGTACGAAACGCCGGTGACGCGGCGGTCCGCGCCAAGGTGAATGCGCGACACCATGCAATTGGGTCGAATCTCGGCCCCATTTCGGATAGCGTCGGGAACGTGCGTAATCAGCGTGCTGGCCTTGGCCCCCACCTTGCAGCCCTGGATACAGAACCCGCGGTAAATGCAGTGCGGCCGGTCGCCATGCGAACCCTCCAGAATGCCGACCGGTCCGCCTGCACTGACCCGGATGCCGAGCTTCGTACAGCCTTTGATCAGGATGTCGCCGACGCCACCCATTGGATGCGGCCCGTATGCGTACCCATGCGGATCGCCCCATGGGAACCAGGCAGGGCCGGACACTGGCATCTCCAGTTCCATCAGCTCGTAGTACCGTTTGATGTCGGCGTACGAGATGGGCCAGTCGACGGCGACGCCATCCTGCGAGCGGAGGCGGAAATCGGAGGGATGCAGGCGAGGCGTGAAGGCGGCCCAGTGCACTGTGCTGCCGCCCACGCCGCGCCCGCTGTTGTTCGCGCCGAAGGCGAGCGGGTGCTGGCCGCCGGTGATGCGCAGCTCTTCCCAGTAGAGCGGGTGCGATCCGGCTTCATCGCTGACCCAATCGCGCTCGCTGTCCCAGAACGGCCCGGCGTCGAACCCGATGACGCGGAAACCGGCGCGGGAGAGGCGCTGGCTGAGAACGCCTCCGCCGGCGCCCACGCCCACGATGACGTAGTCCACCGTCTCGCCTTCGGGAAAGCGCCGCATCGGCTGCGGCAAACGCTGGATCGGCCCCAGCCAGTGCGACCCGTTGCGAGGCGCCTCGAACTGGCCCAGAAGCGGACGCTTCAATGCGTTCCCCCCTGGCCCGGAGAGCCGTAATGCGATTCCTCGCCTGCTACTAGTTCGTACTTGTCGGAGACCGTATCCTCGGGCGCGAGCCAATCGTAGCGCTGCTCGTCGACTTCCCACGGCTCCGGCAGCCCGCCTTCGAGCCGCATGTAAGCGCGCGGATATGCCGGACCGCCGTAGCCGATCTCGTCCCAGGCCCAGGGATGCGCGTAATAGACCTCCACGCAATCCTGCACCAGCATCAGCCAGAAGCGGGAGACGTTCATGCGTTGCCAGATCTCGTGACCGGCGGCCGGCTTGCCATGATGCAGCGACTCGAGAATGAGGTCCTGCTCGCGCCAGCCGATATCGACAAAAAGCGCCCCGTGCAGATGCTGCGCGATCTCGTCGATGGCTCGCAGCCCCAGCCGGAACGCTTCGCCGTCGTCCGGCATGTCCTCAAATCGATAGCCGTCGTGGCGCTTGTTCCAGAGCCGGTCGTCGATGCCGGGGAGGATGGGGATGCGGTACGCCGGGTCGCGGTCGTCCTGCGGGATGATGTGCGCGCAGATCACTTCCATGGTCCGCGCCTGGTCCGCTGAGAAGAACCGGATCGGCGGCACGTTGCTGACGCGCGCGAGCACCACCTCCCGCGTTTTCGCATCCCAGAATTTCTGCTGTGAGAGGGTGCTGTATCCGGGATAATAGCCCGGCTGGCGCATGGGCTCGATCGGCCGGCCATCGGGTTTCCTGATGTTCATTTCTCTCTCCGAAGCAGGCTGGCGAGCAGCCCGACGAAGCCGCACGCCGCGAACAGCAGCGGCGCGAAGACCGGCGGCCCCCAGATGACGTTGTACAGCGGCCGTTTCAATCCGCCAGGCCGTCGAATGACGCCGCGGACGTGGTAGAACGTGCCGACGCCGCCATCCACCATGGCCGCGACCGAGAGCAACGGCAGGGCGGTGTGCGCGGCGCGTTTACTTCGAATGGCCGCGCCGGCTGCGACCATCAGCGCGGGCGCGATCACCAGCGGGGAAGCCTGCGCGATTCTGTACTGAAAGCGGTTCTTGTAATGCGAGTACAGGGCTTCGAAGCCGCTGAGAAACGCGGAAACGATTGTCGCAACGGCCATGTGCTTCTGGAAGCGGCCTTCGCGCAGGTCTTGTTTCCACCCGATCTGCTCGTGTTTTCCAGCGGTGAGCAGGCGCGCCACATGTCCTGCCGCGGCCGGCCGCGGAAAGCGCCGTTCCTCGTCGTGTCCGCTGCGGCGCAGGAACGAGGCGATCAGGCCCAGGTACGCGCTGACGCCGAACAGCAGCGGCGCAAACAATGGCGGTCCCATGATGATGTTGACCACCGGCAGCCGCCACCCGCCCGGTTTGCGATGGACGCCGCGAACATGGAAGTACAGCCCAATCGCGCTGTCGGCCAGCGTTACGACGCACACGGCCGGCAGTACGGTCCGAGCGGCCTTGCGGCTGCACACCGCCCAGATGCCCGCCCCTCCCACCGCTGCGGCGCAGTACAGAGGCGTATACATGACGCGTCGGCTAAAACTACCTCGGTAGTGCATGTACGCGACTTCGGCTCCGCCCATGATCGAGGACAGGCCTGCGATCAGGGCCAGCCCGCGTTGGAACCGCCCCTCGCGAATGGCCAGGTCGACCGCATGCGCATCGTGCCGGACGACGCTGAGGATGTGTTCGGGCACAAACCTGAGACGCGTCCGAAAGTGCCGTACATTACCGTAACAGTGATGCCGCGCGCTGGGAAACTCGGACTAATCCTCGGTTTTTGTGCGGCTTACACGCGCGTCAGCGAACCGCGCCGCGTGTTACCCTTGTTAGTGTCCGGGATGATCGAGATCCTGCCCTCTATTCTTGCGGCCGATTTTGCCCGGCTCGGGGAACAGATCGCGGCTGCCGAGCGGGGCGGGGTTGAGCGGTTCCATCTCGATGTGATGGACGGGCATTTCGTCCCGAACTTCACCATCGGTCCTCCGGTCGTTGAGTCCATCCGGAAGATCACCCGCGCCAAGCTTGACGTTCACCTCATGATTACCGACCCGAATCGCTATGCCCCGGCCTTCATTGACGCCGGCGCCGACTCGGTTTCGGTCCACTACGAAGCGTGTATCCACCTCGAGCGTACGCTCCGTCACATCCAGAGTGAGGGCGCGCTGGCGGGGGTTGTGCTGAACCCATCAACCCCGGTCGCCATGCTGGAGGACATCCTGTACGCGGTCGACTACGTGCTGATCATGAGCGTCAACCCGGGGTTCGGGGGGCAGAAGTTCATCGGGCATTCGCTCGACAAGGTTCGCGCGCTGAGCATGCGCAAACGGGAGCTGGGATTGCGGTTCCCGATACAGATTGATGGAGGTATCACTCTCGACAATGTCGGCGACGCGGTCCGTGCCGGCTGTGAGTGGATCGTGACAGGGTCGTCGATCTTTCACACGCCGGACCCGGGGAAGGCTTCCGCGGAGATGATCAAAGCCGCGGCGGAAGCGGTTGCGGCGCCGGTTTAGCCGGAAATCGCCGGCTGTGCTATTGTACGGGGGAAGTTCCAGTTATGCGTGTTTGTGTTAATCGTGCCCTGCCACGGGCGCTGGCGGCGGTGGGTGTGTTCGCCCTGCTGGCCTCCTGCGGCCTGAAACGCCATCCTTACGACAATCCCATCACCAAAGATACGCAGCAACCTGACAAGGTGCTGTTCGACCGAGCTGTCAACGATATCGAGCACGGCCGCTATGAAGTGGCGCGCATCACGCTGAACACGCTGATCAACACCTACGACCAGAGCGAGTACATGGCGAAGGCAAAGCTGGCCATCGCCGACAGCTGGTTCCGCGAGGGCGGCGCGCACGGACTGGCCGAAGCCGAAGCCGAGTACAAGGATTTCATTCTCTTCTATCCCACGATGCCGGAAGCGGCCGAGGCCCAGAACCGCATCTGCACCATCCACTACAAGCAGATGGATAAGCCGGACCGCGACCAGACCCAGGCCGTTCGCGCCGAAGACGAGTGCCGCCAGGTGCTGGTGCAGTTCCCGAACAGCAAGTACGCGCCGGAAGCGGAGCAGCGGCTGCGCAACATTCAGGAGGCTATCGCCGAGGGCGAGTTCCGCGTTGGCGACTTCTATCACGACAAGGGCAGCAACCCAGCCGCCGCGAACCGTCTGAGCCGGCTGGTGGACCAGTATCCGCTCTACAGTAAGGCCGACGAGGCCTTGTGGGAGCTTGGTGATTCCTACACGCGCATGGGCACGCGCTTCCGTCCGCAGGCGGGGCAGGCGTACTCGCGCATCGTTCGCGACTACCCGCTCAGCCCACTGGTGGATCAGGCCAAGCACAGGCTGAAGGATATGGAGATGCCGATTCCGGCAGCCGATCCGGTGGCCTACGCGCGTATGAAGTACGAACTGGAACACCGGACGCGTGAGGGCATGATCAGCCGCGCGTGGGGCCTGTTCAAGAGCGGGCCGGACGTGAGTTCCGCAGCTAAGTCGGGGACGCCGTCGATGACAACGCTGAAGCCCTCGGTCCCCCTGAGCGTCCCGACAGTAGCCGAGCGCGCCGCGTTCGTGGGCGATGTATCGGCGCAACAGATCACCGGGCAATCCGATCTGGACACCAAGCCGGATGCGCGCGCCAGCCGTCAGCCTCAGGCACAGCAGCAGACCGCGCCGGCGGCGACAACGACCACCGCTTCGGCAAACGCTACCGACGCCAACGGCAATACGCTTCGGGACATGCGGTCTATTCCCAGCAACCACGCACTCACCGCGAAGGAGCAGAAGAAGGCGGCGAAGCTGCGGGAAAAGCAGGCGAAGAAGGCCGCCCAGCAGGCTGCGAAGCTGAACAAGTCGAAGAAGTCGGGCTCCGAAGCCGCACCGGCGCCGGTGACCCCCAACACTCCGCCGCAGACCACTTCGTCCTATACGCCGAACGCCCAGCAATGAGCCGGGTCCTTCTCGCGGACGACAGCGCCCATGCCCAGCGCATGGGCGTTCGCATTTTGCGTGAGGAAGGCTTCGAGGTAGTCAGCGTAACCGATGGGGAAACGGCGCTGATACGGCTGGCCGACGCCGATCCCGACCTCGTGCTGGTGGACGTGTTCCTGCCGGGGAAATCCGGACTCGAGCTGTGCCGGTTCGTGAAGGAGAACCCGCGCCACAAGCATGCGCGCGTCGTGCTGACCGCAGGCATCCTGGACAGCTTCGACGAGGCCGAGGCCAAGAATGCCGGCTGCGACGCGATCATCCGCAAGCCGTTCGAAGCATCGGCGGTGGTGAAGGCGGTGAAGCCGCTCATCGAGGAGGCGCAGGCGGCGCGGACCAACGCGCCCGCTAAGGCCTCTGACCCTGAGATCGCACCCGAAGCTCCTCCGCCCGCGCCGGCTCCGAAGCCGAAGCGCGCTGAGGCTAAACCTGCCCATGAGCCGAAGGTGGTTGATGCGGAGCGCGTGCGGGCGGCGGTGACCGTCGCGCTGGATGCGGCATTCCCCAGTTTGGTCGATGAGCTGACCGAGCGCGTGCTCGCTGCGCTGCGGCGTTAGCAGGCGTGCAGGGCCATCATCAGCAAAGCGGCCCACGTGGCGAGCGCAAGCAGACCGACCAGAATGGCGTTCCGGTCCTCACGGGTGAGCGAGTGCCTGGACATAAGCGCCTCAACCGTTGAAGCGCATGTGAGGCGCCAGCGGAAGCTGCTGATACAAAAGGGCTGAAGGGCGGACCTGAGCCTTTTGGCGCGGCGTTTTGGAGCGATACTGGGGGCGTATGGCAAGAGGTTGGGAGAGCAAGTCGGTGGAGGAGCAGATGGACGCGGCCGCCTCGCGCCGCGCTGGCGCCGCCGCGCCCCAGCTGAGCCCCGAGCAGATCGCTCGACAACAGGAGATCCAGAGCCTGCAGTTGTCGCGGACGCGTGTGATCCATGATCTCGAAGCGGCGTCGCATCCGCGGCATCGCGAGTCGCTGGAAGCGGCGCTTAGGTTTCTCGATGAGAAGATCGGTGAACTGGAGAAGTCGAGAACGTGATCATCGGGAAGACCTCGGGGATGTGGGAATCGTAGTGGCCGTGGCGGTTCCAGGTCCAGCCGGCGCAGGGGTCGAGGACTTCGCCGTTACGGCCAATTTTCTCGAACCGTGAGCAGTCGATGCGCCACACGTCGCCGTCACGTGGCGGGAGTGAGCGTCCGTCAGCGAGCAGCGTGAGGCTGCTCCACGGGATGGCAATCTCGGCCGACCAGCCGCGGTCGATGTCGTCGCGTTTGTTCAGCGTGCCATCGACGTGGACGGCGTGTTCGAGGCCGGCGCAGTCCCAGTCAAGAAATCCCCAGCGCTCGCCGCGCGGATGCACGTGGCCGCCGATTCCATCTATCACCATGGTGCGCTGCGTTTGCGGATCGAACTCCGGACGGCCCCAGTACGGGCCGCCGAGCTTATGCACGTCCTTCCAGATCCAGAAGACCTCGTAGATGACATTCATGGCGTTCATCTCGAACTCGTAGTAGCCGTCTTTGCCGCCGATGAAGATCTCGAGATCGTTCTCTTCCCAGATCTTCGAGTCGCGCTCGGTGAGCGTGGCCCACACGTCGGTCTCTTCGGCGGTGAAGCCGAAGTAGAGGCGCTCGTCGTCCCAGAGCAAGCGCACTCGGGTGTCGAACCAGGCGGGTTCGCCGGTGACGATGTCGACGAACGCGTTCGAAACCGGCGCATCGCGCCAGACCGGCTTATCGAGGCGGCCGTCGATGCGGATGGGCTCGGGCGTTCGATAGCAGGTGTAGCGGGCGACGTCGGAGAGGAATGGCATGCGGTCACCACGGTACCACCCTCTACACTCATGGATGAATGGAGAATTCGCGGGAATCGGGCGTACTGCTTATCCACATTACCGGGCACGATCGTGCGGGGGTGACTCATTCGCTGACCAGCATCCTGGCGGGCGCGGGAGCGCGCATTCTCGACATCGGACAGGCGGTGATACACGAGGCGCTGGCGCTGGGAATTCTGGTGGAGCTGACCGGCGAGATGAAGGCCTCATCGCTGCTGACCGACCTGCTGCTGAAGGCCCACGAGCTGGGGGTGCAGATCCACTACACCGCGGTCTCGGAAGACGACTACCAGCTTTGGGTGGACAGCCAGACCAAGAGCCGCTTTCGGATCACGATGCTGGGACCGTCGATCACGGCGCATCACATGGCGGAGGTAAGCGGCATCGTCGCACGGGCGGGCCTGAACATCGACCGCATTGACCGGCTGTCGAGCCGCACACCTCTGCACACGCCGCACGGTCCGGGATGTGTGGAGCTTTCGGTTTCCGGCGAGGTCATGGACGATGAAGCGATCCGCATGCCGCTGATGCGCCTGGCGGACGAAGATGACGTGGACATCGCGTTCCAGCACGATAACATCTGGCGGCGCCATCGCCGGCTGGTCGCGTTCGACATGGACTCGACGCTGATCCGGACGGAGGTGATCGATGAGCTGGCGAAGCTGGCCGGCGTAGGGGACGAGGTGCAGAGGATCACCGAGGCGGCGATGCGCGGCGAGCTGGATTTTCGAGCGAGCTTCCGGCGCCGGGTGGGGCTGCTGAAGGGCCTGTCCGAAAGCGCGCTGGAAAGCGTGGTGCGCAGCGTCCCGCTGATGGACGGCGCGGAGCGGCTGATCCTGACGCTGCGCAGGCTGGGGTACAAGACGGCGATTCTTTCGGGTGGGTTCACGTTCGTCGGCCGCGAGCTGCAGCGCAGGCTGGGCATCGATTACCTGCACGCGAACGAGCTGGACATTCGCGATGGCGCTGTGACCGGAGAGGCGGGCGCGGACATAGTCGATGGAGCCAGGAAAGCAGCGCTGCTTCGCGAGATTGCTCACGCCGAGGGGCTGAGTATGGAGCAGACCATCGCGGTAGGCGACGGGGCGAACGATCTGCCCATGCTGAGCATCGCCGGCCTGGGCATCGCGTTTCGCGCCAAGCCGCTGGTGCGCCGCAGCGCGCGGCAGGCGATCTCGACGATGGGGCTGGACGGCATCCTTTATCTGCTTGGCGTGCGCGAGCGGGAAGCGATCATCGACTGAAGTCTGATACGCTTCGTGTTTGCCGCTATGACGAAACGAATGCTTGCCTGTGTTGGCGCGGCTGCGCTGGTCGCCTTCGCGATCGCGCAGGAGCAGAACCACGATCTCGGTTTCAAGGACACGCCCATGCTGCCCGGGCTGCCGTGGCACGTTCACGATCCCGACCGGCCGCATCCGCCGGTGGTGACGCCGGGCGCGAAGCCGGGCGATCCACCTTCGGACGCGATCATACTGTTCGACGGCAAGGACATGTCGCAGTGGAAAGCGCATCACAGCGACATCACCGGGCACGGCGGTTCGGACGCGCCGGAATGGAAGGTCCAGGACGGGATGCTGGTCGTCACGCCCGATGTCGGCGACCTGGCGACCAAGGAGAAGTTCGGCGATTGCCAGCTGCACGTGGAATGGTCGGAGCCGCCTGACGTGAGTGGGACGAGCCAGGGGCGGGGCAACAGCGGGGTGCTGCTGATGAGCCGCTTCGAGGTGCAGGTGCTCGATCCATGGAAGAACCCGACATATGCCGACGGGCAGGCGGGCGCCTTGTACGGGCAATGGCCGCCGCTGGTGAATCCGGGCCGGCCGCCCGGAGACTGGCAGGTTTACGACATCGTATTCACGGCCCCGCGGTTCGATGGCGCAAAGCTGCTGCAGCCGGCGTATTTCACCGTTTTTTTCAACGGCGTATTGGTTCATAATCACGAGGCCTCGATGGGGCCGATGGTTTATCGCCAGGTGGCCCATTATTCGCCGATGCCGGCGGAGGATTCGCTGTTATTGCAGAACCATCACGATGCGGTGCGGTATCGGAATATCTGGATTCGGCGGATCCACGGACAGCCCAGAGGATAACGCCGAGGTCCGGGATCCGGGCGACGCTCGTCAGCAACTCACCGCGGGTACGGATGCCCGCGCAATGTCGTGAACGCCCGATAGATCTGCTCGGCCAGCATGGCGCGGGCGAGCTCGTGCGGCCACGTCATCGGCGAAAGCGACAGCAGTAAATCCGCACGTTCGCGCCAGCCCTCTGGCAGGCCATCGGCGCCCCCGACGATGAACACCAGGTCGCGTGCGTTCGCCTCCGCCTGCGACACCAGAGCCGTGAAGCGCGCCGAGTCGAGCGCCCGCCCCTCAGGGTCCAGAAGAACCTTCATCGCCGTCGGGTGCTTCTGCCACGGATCGAACCGTCGCGGATCGATCTCGCGCATCTCGCAGGTCGCGAACCGCTGCGCTCGCTTGATGTACTCCTCGGCGATGGTCCCGGCGCTGCGGTCGCGCGCGCGGCCTATATAGTAAAGGCAGACTTTCATGAAGGGCCTTCGTATTATGATCCCGCTCGTGGTGGCGGCGGCGCTTGCCGGGGCGGATCTCACGCCGGTTCCGAATCGCGCGCCGCTCCAGCCCAATGCCTTCAACCAGCTTCCGCTCGGCAGCGTAAAGCCTCGGGGCTGGCTCCTGCATCAGCTTCGGATTCAGGCTGACGGCCTCACCAGTCACCTCGACGAATTCTGGCCCGATCTGCGCGACTCGGCATGGCTCGGCGGAACGGGTGAGGGTTGGGAGCGCGGTCCCTACTACATGGATGGGCTGGTTCCGCTGGCTTACCTGCTCGACGATCCCGTGCTGGTGGAGAAAGCCCGCCGCTGGGTCGGCTGGATGCTCGACCATCCCGGCCCCAACGGCTGGATCGGTCCGGAGAAAAACAAGGACTGGTGGCCAAACTACGTCGCGCTCAAAGCGCTCACGCAATATCAGGAAGCGACCGGCGATGCGCGCGTGATTCCGCTCATGCAGCGGTATTTTGCGTATCAGCTTTCCCGGCTCGCGGCAAACCCGCTGCACGAGTGGGCGGTCTATCGCTGGCAGGACGAAGTGCTCAGCGTCGTCTGGCTGTATAACCGTACCGGCGACGAGCGGCTGCTGCAACTGGCGCGCATGCTGCACGACCAGGGACACGACTGGGAGGCGCAGTTCGCGAATTTCAAGTACACCGGTAAGGAGCACTTCGCGCCCGGCGAGAAGGCCAATCTCGCAACGCACGGTGTCAACAATGGGATGGCGCTGAAGACGGGCGGCCTGTGGTGGCTGCTGACCGGGAATCCCGCGGATCGCGCCGCGCCCGCGCATATGCTCGAGGAGCTCGATCGCTACGACGGGCTCCCCAGCGGCGTGTTTTCCTGCGACGAGCATTACGCGGGCCGGAATCCCAGCCAGGGTACGGAACTCTGCACGGTAGTGGAAGAAATGTTCTCCCTGGAGTCGCTGATGTCCACGGTTGGCGATGCCCGCTTCGGCGATCGCGAGGAGAAGATCGCGTTCAACGCGCTGCCCGGGACCTTCGACGCGAAGATGTGGGCGCACCAGTACGATCAGCAGGCGAATCAGGTGCTCGCCACCGAGCTGCAGCGCGACTGGGTCAACAACGGCCCGGACTCGAACCTGTTCGGGCTGGAGCCCAATTACGGCTGCTGCACGGCAAATATGCACCAGGGCTGGCCGAAGTTCGCGGCCAATCTGTGGATGACCACAGCGGACAACAACGGCGTCGCAGCCGTCTTCTACGGACCGAGCGAAGTGCGCACGGTCCTGAAGAACGGCACGCGCGTGCACATCATCGAAGACACCGAGTATCCGTTCCGCGATTCGATTCGGCTTACGGTGGATGCGCGCGGCACATTTCCACTGATTTTTCGCGAACCGCGCTGGTGTGCGGGAGGCGCGCAGGTATCGGTGAACGGGAAACCGGCGCAACTGGTTCCGGCGGACGGGTTCGCCAGCCTGGTCCGCGCCTGGAACCCCGGCGATCGCGTGAACATGCGCCTGCCGATGCAGGTTCGCGCCACGCGCTGGTACAACGATTCGGTGTCGCTCGAGCGCGGCCCACTGGTGTATTCGCTGCGCATTGGCGAGGACTGGAAGAAGTTGAAGACCCACGGCCCCGCCGCCGACTGGCAGGTCACGCCCACGACCCCCTGGAACTACGGGCTGGCGATCGACCCCGATAACCCCGGCAGCGGCGTGAAAGTGGTCGAAAAGGCGATCGGCGATTTCCCGTTCAGCGCCGCGGGCGCGCCCGTCCTTCTTCAGGTTCCCGGCCGGCGCGTCGTCTCATGGGGAATGGAGAAAGGCTCGGCGCAGCCCCCGCCAGAACATCCGCAGCCCGGAACTCCCGTGCAAACGCTGACGCTCATCCCTTACGGAGCTGCGAAGCTGCGGGTCACCGAATTTCCCCTCGTTCCGCCGGGCGTGGTACAGGCCGCTTTGCGATAATCAGTTGAACCATGTTAGGAACCGCACGTCAGATGTCCAGGCGTGAACTCGTAATTCACACTCCCGATGGCCGCACGCGCACCGTTCCGCTCGAGTCGGAACGCGTCACGCTTGGCCGGTCCAGCACCAACGAGCTTTGCTACGCCGACGACGCCGGCCTGTCGCGCCAGCACCTCGCCTTCGAGCGCAATGGCGATCAATGGGCCATTCGTGACATGGGCAGCAAGAATGGCACGCTGCTGAACGGCGCGCGGATCAACGCGCCACAAACGCTTCGCCCCGGCGATCGCGTTATCGCCGGCCACCTGACCATCGAATACCGCGACAGCGGGGCCACGGCGTCCACCAGCGTCACACCGTCCACGAACACAGTTGTGTTTATTGAAGGCCGCGACGCGACGCAGGCCACCGGCACGACCGTGGCCACCAGCCTCGCCGGGATTCTCGGCGGTGGGGCGGACAAGGCGAAGGCGGAGGTCATCGATCCGGACCGTTACATGCGGGCCCTGGTGCGCGCCGGCCAGCAGCTTTCGCAGCACGAGAAGTCTCTGGGCGATCTGTTCGAGCTGATCATGACCCTGTCCATCGATACCGTCGGAGCGGCGCGCGGCGTGCTAATGACGCTCGAGGGCGAGGAGTTAGTGGTCCGGGCGGCCAGGGGACAGGGTTTTCACATCAGCACCACCGTGCGCGACACGGTCCTTCGCGAGAAGCAATCCCTGCTGATCGGCGATGTCATGTCCGATCGCGCGTTCATGGATCGGATGAGCATCGTGGAGCAGCAGATCCGCAGTATGCTGGCGGTGCCACTGCAGACAGAAGAACGCGTGATCGGGCTCATTTACCTGGATTCGCCGCACTTCGTCCATCCCTTCACCAAGGAAGACCTGAATTTGCTGACGGTGCTGGCCAACGTGGCGGCGATCAAAATCGAGCACGCCCGCCTCGCCGAGGTGGAAGAAGCCGAGAAGATGCTGGCCCGCGACCTGGCGCAGGCCGCTGAGATCCAGCAAAAGCTGCTGCCCACCAGAGCGCCGGAGGCGCCCGGGCTCGACCTCGCCGGCTTCAATCTCCCCTGCCGTACGGTGGGCGGAGATTACTTCGATTACCTCGAATTCTCCGACGGCCGTATTGGACTGCTCGTCGCCGATGTTTCCGGCAAGGGCATGCCCGCCGCCCTGCTCATGTCGAACCTCCAGGCCAGGGCGCAGATTCTGTTCGATCCGCCGGACAACCTGGCGGCGCTCGTAACAAAATTGAACCGGATTATTTGCCAGAACTGCCCCGGCAACCGTTTCATCACGTTTTTCATTGGCGTCATCGATCCGGCTACCGGCGAGGTGACGTACTGCAACGCGGGGCACAATCCGCCGGTGCTGGTGCACGCGGACGGGTCGGTGCAGCACCTCGAGGGTGGCGGCATGATTCTGGGCATCTTCCCGAAAGGCGCCTACACCGCCGAGACCTGCCGCCTTGAGGCCGGCGATGTTGTCGTCCTGTTCAGCGACGGGGTTACGGAGGCTACCCAGCCCGGCCTCGACGAGGAGTTCGGCGAAGACCGCCTGGCGGAAATCATCGCCGAGTTGCGGAATGAATCGGCGCAGTCCATCCTTGACGGCGTGCGGCAGCGGCTGATGGACTGGATCGGCGGCGCTCCGCAGGCCGACGACATCACTCTGGTCGTCGCCCGGCGGACCGCCTGACCGAGGCAGACCAGGGTTTTTTCCCTGGGGCGGGGACCAGTGTCCTGCCTGGTCTAAGGCTTATGGGCGGTACTGCCGATCAATGGTCAGGATGCCGTTCGACGCTGTTGTCTGGATTATGCTGCCGGTCTTCGTGGCGGCGGGGTCGGCTCTGCTTTCGTTCTTTATCATGCAGGCCAAGCTCGAGGTCGCGGTCGCGAAGGAACGGGAGGCGCTGGCCGCCGCGCAATCGCAACTCAAGGCCTGCGAAGAGGTTGCAGAGCAAAAGGTCAAGGCCGCCGAGGAGTCGAGCAAGCGCAAGGCCATGGACGACTTCATGCAGGAGTTTCGCGTCGAGGAGCGGCACTACGTGCGCGAAAACAAGTCGCTGCTGATGCAGAAGAAGTCGGTCATCATGCAGGAACGGCTGTTCTTCCGAAATATTCCGCTGTCGAATTGGGTGGAACACGAGATGGTAGTGGAGGAAGGGGGCGATCCGCAGCAGTCAGGCCGTGGCCGGTCCGTCTTCACCGCTCGCACAATCTCCAGCGGCGCGCCTTCGACCGAGCTCTTGCGTCCGCCAACGCCGGGGGCTTACGCGATCGCCAGCGCAAGCGATACAAATGGCGCCGTCGAAGGCAAAGCGGAAGTAGCGTAGACGATCTACACCAGAACGGTAAACGCCGTTTCGGTTCGCTGCACCGGGTGGTACAGGGTGTCGCGCTCCAACGGCTCGCGTCCGGCTTCCCGAATTAACCGCAGCAGTTCCGTCCGCCGCAGCGATTGCGACGTCGTGGCGCCGGCATCGTGATAGATCTTCTCTTCCACCACAGTGCCGTCCAGATCGTCCGCGCCGAAGCGTTGCGCGATCTGCGCCACTGCGGGGGTCATCATGATCCAATAGGCCTTGATGTGGTCGATGTTGTCCAGCAGCAGTCGTGAGACAGCGATGTTGCGGATGTCGTCGAATCCCGTCGTCGCGGCGATGTGATCGAGCGGCGTGTTCGCCGGATGGAACGCGAGCGGGATGAAGGTCTGAAACCCGTGTGTGTCGTCCTGAAGGCCGCGGAGCTTCAGCAGATGGTCAACGCGGTCCTCTTCCGTCTCGATATGCCCGTACAGCATCGTGCAGTTCGACTTGAGTCCGAGCTGGTGGGCGGTGCGCGCCGTCTCCAGCCACTTCGCGCCGTCGATCTTGTGATCGCAGATGATGCGGCGCACGCGGTCACTGAAAACTTCCGCTCCGCCGCCAGGCAGGGAGTCCATGCCCGCATCGCGCAGCCGCTCCAGCGTGTCGCGAATCGAGATCCTCGCCCGCTGCGCCAGGTACGCAATCTCCACCATGGTGAACGCCTTGAGGTGGACGTCGGGGAAACGCTCCTTCAGGCCGCGCAACATCTCGCAGTACCAGTCCAGCGTCAATTCCGGATGCAGGCCCCCCACGATATGAAACTCCGTGACCGCTTCCGACCAGCCTTCGCCGGCGCGATGCCAGACCTCTTCGAGCGACCAGGTGTAAGCCTTTGGGTCCTTCGCCTTCTTACCGAACGCGCACAGCTTACAGCTCGCTACGCACACGTCGGTCGGATTAATATGCCGATTTACGTTGAAATAGGTGACGTTGCCGTGCAGGCGCTCGCGAACCAGATTGGCCAGCCAGCCGACGGTGAGAATGTCGGGCGAGCGGAACAGGAGCACGCCGTCGTCGTAGTCGAGGCGCTCGCCGCGCCGCACCTTGTCGACCAGGGGACGGAGGCGCGGATCGTCAACGACAGGCTCAGGCATCGGTTAGATCGAGACAGGGCGGATGATCATATCCGCGGCCCAAAAAACAAAGAATAACATGCTGACCCAGCCGTTCACGGTGAAGAAAGCCGCGTTCACGCGTGAGAGGTCGTTCGCCCTCACGAGGCTGTGCTCATAAACCAGCAGCGCGGTCACAACTGCAACGCCAAGGGCCGCAATCCAGCCGAGGTGAAAAGAGACGATCAGCAGCGCGAGGCAGGCCAGCATGACCGCGTGCAGCAGCCGCGCGATGCCCAGAGCCCGAACAATCCCGAACCGGCAGGGGATGCTGAACAGGCCCTCGGCGCGGTCGAACTCGTAGTCCTGGCAGGAGTAGATGATGTCGAAGCCCGCGGTCCAGAACATGACCGCCGCCGTAAGCAGCAGGATGCGCGTATCGAGATACCCGGTGACCGCAATCCACGCAGCGGCGGGCGCGATGCCCAGTGAGAATCCGAGAACCAGGTGCGAAAGCGCCGTAAATCTTTTGGTGAATGAGTAGAAGAAGACGACCGCCAGCGCCGCGGGTGACAAGGCGAAGCAGAGCGGATTCAGTTCGCGCGCGGCGACGATGAAAAGCAGCGAACAGGCGAGTACGAAGCCCCAGGCGAACCCGCGGCTGAGCAGGCCTGCTGGCAGATGGCGCATACGCGTGCGAGGATTTCGGGCATCGGTACCGGCATCCAGGATACGGTTGAACGCCATGGCCGCCGATCGCGCGCACACCATGGCCACCACGATCCAGGCCAGCTTCCACCAGAATGTCTGCCACGGAAATCCGAGCCGCCGCAGACCCAGCAGCGCCCCCGTGAGCGCGAACGGGAGCGCGAAGACGGAGTGCTCGAACCGTATCATTTCCAGGGTGAGCCGCAGGCGACGAAGGAACATTCGGAGGCGGATTCGTTACTATTTTAGTTCAGATGCGATCTCCGGCCCTCCTGCTTCTCGGCGTCCTGCTGCTGTGCGCCGCTTGTACAAACACCGGCTCGAAGAGCACGCTCGAGGGCATCGACACGCGCGAAGTTACGCTGCCCAATGGAAAAGTGATCCACGCCGAGCTGGCCATCGACCCCGCCATGATGCAGCGCGGGCTGATGTTCCGGAAATCGCTGGCGCCGGACCGTGGGATGCTCTTCATCCACGAAAAGCAGGGCCGCTGGCAGTACTACATGTTTCAGTGCTACATCTCTCTGGACATGATCTGGATGGATAACGACCACCGCATCGTGGAGATCTCCGCCGACACGCCCCCCTGCAGGAGCGATGTCGCCTCGGAGTGCCCGGTCTATGGTGGCCACGCCGACGCGCGGTACGTGCTGGAGCTCGCCGCCGGCGAAGCGAAGAAGAACGGCCTCAAAACCGGGGATCAGCTTTCGTTCTGATACGCTCGGGAAGGAATGGACGAACTGCAGCTCCGCGAGCTTCTGGAGGGCGTGCGCACCGGCGCGTCGTCGGTGGATACAGCGCTCGACCGCCTGCGCCATCTTCCTTTCGAGGACCTGGGCTACGCGAAAATCGATCACCATCGGGCCATTCGCCAGGGATTCACCGAGGTGGTTTTCGGTCTCGGCAAGACGCAGGAGCAGGTGGTCGGCATCGCATCACGCCTGCTGGAGCGATCGCGAAATGTGCTGATCACGCGCACCACGTCCGCAGTCGCCGATCAGATGCGCGCAATCTGTAGCGATGCCGAATTCTTTCCGCTTTCAGGAGTGGTTCGCGTCTGGCGCGACCGCACGATGCGCGGCAAAGGACGAATCGCTGTGGTTTGTGCCGGCACCAGCGACATCCCCGTTGCCGAGGAAGCACAACTCGCGGCCGAGGTCATGGGGAACGAAACCGACTGCATTCACGACGTCGGCGTCGCCGGAATCCATCGGCTGATCAGTCACAGCGACCGGCTGCGGTCGGCCCGCGTGGTCATCGTGTGCGCCGGGATGGAGGGCGCGCTGCCCAGCGCCGTCGGAGGCATGGTCTCAGCGCCGGTGATCGCCGTTCCTACGAGTATTGGTTACGGGGCCAGTTTTCACGGTCTTGCCGCGCTGCTGGGCATGCTGAACAGCTGCTCGAGCAATGTGACCGTGGTCAATATCGATAACGGATTCGGCGCGGGCTACGTAGCCAGTCTGATCAACCGGATCTAGTGGGAGGCAGGTGGGCGAGCCGAAAGACGAGCGGCTCGCCCAACACACGTAATCAGGCGTACGCCAGGGCGGCGGCGGGCAAAGTGACCTGCGCCGGCGAAAGACGCGCGCCGGATTCCTGAACGTACAGGTAGAATCCGAACATCGGAGCAGAATCGCGGCCAGGAAACCGCTCCACTTTCCAGCCTACTCGCAGATATCGAACTTTCGGATGGGCTGACAGGTTGAGCAGCGTTGAGTACAGACCGCAATAGAACTTCTGGGGATACTTGACCAGGGGTTTCGAGCCCCAGTCCTGGCCGTCTTCGGACCCCCATACGGCCACTTCCAGGGATTCGCGTTCCACCGCACGGGTAATTCCGAGCGTCAGAACGAGGAGTTTGCTGGTTTCGTCGTCGAGCTCGATCACGGGCCCGAAGCCGTCATCGTGAACTACGCGCTCCTTTACAAGCAGCTTTTCAGGCAGCATGCACTTTCTCCGACCGGGGGATTTGCCGGAACGACTCCTGCTACCGGGCGTTCCACGTCCCTGGCAACGGGTTCGTGGAGGTGCCGTTCTGGTACTTCTGTAACTCCAAGCTTGCCACAATCCAACCCGGATTAAAAGGGTTAAGCAAAATTATTTTTACTGTAGGTTCTCTACTGTATCAGACGGCCATTTACATCTAATGCACTTGTGTTACGGGAGCGTGTGACACGACCCGTGTTAAAGCCTTGGTAACCGAGTGACACAGTCGTAACGAAGAACCCGCACGTGGCGGTTCGTTGGTTAGTGTTCCCTGAGGCCGGATTTTCTCAGGCACTGCCTGAGAATTATGAGTTGGGCGGAACCCACCACTCGCCCTGCCAGCCTTCGGCTTCGAGGATCCGGTTCACTCGAGCGGCCAGGCCCAGCATAGCGCTCCAGTCGACCGTCTGCTCCTCACCCTGAATGCGGCATTGAATCGATTTTTGCGCGCGCCACGCGGCCGCAATAATGGGCGCCGCCTCGTCGGAATCCGCAGCGTTAATTTGTTCCCCGTCGATGGTGAGCAGCCATCCTGGATCAGCATCGAAGCCGTCTGCGCCGGCGCGGACCGCCGGGAGAATAAACAGCGATGCGCGACAGGCATCGCAGGCCCGCAAATGCTCACAGATGTGCAGGCCGTGCAGAGCAAAGTCGGAAAGCTCTGCCGACGACGGATGTGAGTATGTCACACAACAGTCTATCGCCGTCACACCGAAATACAAGCCCCCATGGGGTTTACTACTGTGCAATCGAAGGGAACTGCTTACGCGTCGGCAGCCTGACGTGATACGACTAGAGGAAAGTGAAAAATCCGCCGCTGTTCGAGACCAGCCTCCCAGGCATCGAGCTGCTGTCCCGGGGTAAGGTTCGCGACATCTACGCGTCGGGAGACCGCCTTCTGATCGTCGCCTCCGACCGTCTCTCCGCGTTCGACTTTATTCTTCCATCGCCCATTCCCGACAAAGGAAGGGTCCTGACTCAGATAAGTCTGTTCTGGTTCGACCTGCTGCACGACACGACAGCGAACCACCTGATCTCCGCCGACCTTTCGGATTACCCTGCCGAGTTTCAGCCGTTTCGGGACCAGTTGGAGGGGCGTTCCATGCTGGTCCGCCGCGCCGAAATGCTGCCGCTGGAATGTGTCGCGCGCGGTTATGTATCCGGGTCGGGATGGAAGGAGTATCAGCGCACTGGCGCCATCTGTGGAATCCCGCTCCCGCCGGGTCTGCGCGAAAGCGATAGACTCCCTGAGCCGATCTTCACCCCGGCGACCAAAGCGCAGTCCGGGCACGACGAGAACATCTCGTTCGAGGATGCGGCGCGTCTGATCGGGCTCGATGTGGCCACGCGGGTCCGCGATCTCACGCTCGCCATCTACCGGCGCGCGGCCGAGTACGCCGAGAGCCGGGGCATCATCATCGCCGACACAAAGTTCGAATTCGGCTTCATCGGCGATGAACTGGTGCTGGCGGATGAGGTCCTGACCCCCGATTCATCGCGCTTTTGGCCGCGCGCCGAATATCGCCCCGGCGGCCCGCAGCCGTCCTACGACAAGCAGTACGTGCGCGATTATCTGGAATCGATTCAATGGAACAAGCAGCCCCCCGCTCCGTCTCTCCCTGATGAGGTCGTGCGACGGACCACGGATAAATACCGCGAGGCGTATCGCATCCTCACCGGGAAGGAATTATGAATCTGCTCGACGTTGTCCTGATCGTCGTTGTAGCCTTGTCGGTCATCGGCGGCTTCCGCGAAGGATTCGCCCGCGGGGGTATCGGCTTCGTCGCCTCCATCGTCGGAATCTTCGCCGGATTCTGGTACATGCGCGCCGCCGGCGCACACCTGACCCGATACATAACCTCACCGGTTATGGCCAATTTCGTCGGCTTCTTCATGGTTTTCGGCGCCTGCGTTCTCGTGGGCGCCCTCATCGGCCTGCTCCTCGCCACCATGTTCAAGTGGGTGGGCCTGTCGTGGCTCGATCGGCTGGTTGGCGGCCTGTTCGGCTTCGCGCGCGGCGTCGTGCTGGCCGTAGCCCTGCTAACTGTTTATCTGGCCTGCGCTCCCAGCCCGCTGCCGCGCGCCGTCACACACTCGGAGTTCGCGCCGTATCTGATCGACGCCTCTGACGTGATGGCCACCATGATCCCCCAACAGTTCCGGGACACGTTCCACAGCACGACGGCCAGGGTACGAAAAGCGTGGGAGGAGCATCTGAAGAGCAGACGGTCCGAGAAGGATGAAGAAGCTGCTCATATTTGACCTGGACGGAACGCTGATCGATTCCAAGCTCGACCTGGCGCATGCCGTAAACGCCACCCGCGAGCACCTGCATATGCCGCCGCTCGATCATGAGCTGATCGCGACGTACGTGGGCCACGGCGCTCCGGTGCTGATCCGGCGCGTTCTCGGCCCATCCGCGTCGGAAGCCGAAGTGGAAACGGCGCTGAAATATTTCATCGCGTGGTATACCGATCACAAGCTGGATAACACCTGTCTGTATCCGGGCGTGGGCGAGGGTCTCCGTGAGCTCGACCAGGCGGGCGTGCAAATGGCCGTGCTCACCAACAAGCCGGTGGGCGCCAGCCGCGGCATCCTCGACGGCCTGGGCGTGAGCGGCCTTTTTTTCCGCGTCTACGGCGGCAACAGCTTCGACCAGAAGAAGCCGCACCCCATCGGAGCGGAGACCATCATGGCGGAAGCGGCGATCGGGCCCGAGGACACGGCAATGGTGGGCGACAGCAGCGTTGACGTGCAGACCGCCCGCAATGCCGGCATCAGCGCGTATGGCGTTACCTGGGGTTTTCAGCCGGAAACGTTCGGCGATGCGCCCCCTGACGCGACATTTGCGAACATGCACGACCTGGCGCGGTTTGTGCTGAACGGGCGCGAGTCGTAGCCGAACCGCTGTCTTGACACGCGCGCCGTCGGAAGCGCATAGTTGCGGGAACGCCCCATGATCAATCGTACAGTTGAAGTCCGCAGAGCATGTTTATGCCTGCTGGTGGCCGGCGCCGGCGCGTTCGCGCAAGCGGGGGGGCCGCATATCACCAAGGTGGAACGGACGCTCTGTGTTGGGAGCGTTATCGGAATGAATCGGGACGGAACGGCGTATGCCTGGAACTGCAGAGGTCTGCCGATCATTCGCCTCACACTGGACGACGGCACCGTCATGGGCCCGCTGATAGCAGTGACGGTGGACACGGTCGGCGACCCGCTTACATGGGAGAGTATCCCCGTCGATGCGCTGAAGTCGGGCCAGATTCTCGCCACGGCTTCGTCCCGGAGTTCGGTCGCAGATCCGTTCAATGCGGGGCCGCCGTTCTCAATCGACGAAATCGTACAGCGCGTCGGCATTATCGCCGACAAGCGCCTGAGTTCGGCCATCGCAAGCCGCGGCATTTCCTCCACCCCCGGCGAGGAGGACCTCATCCGACTACGACGGGCCGGGGCGTCAATCGACGTGGTGCAGGCGGTCCTGCGCGCGAGGGTCGTGCCGCGCCGCTGACTGCGATATCTGCCGTGCCGCGATCCGGCGACTCCGCTTCGCCGCTGCGCTATCGTGAAAAGAACCGCCGGCGCTCCCCTGCCCGGGCATCCGAACGAACATGAAAAAGCTGCTTGCGCTGAATCGCGGCGAGATCGCCATCCGTATCCTCCGGGCCGCGAATGAACTCGGCATCCGCACCGTGGCGGTGTATTCGCAGGAGGATCGCCTGAGCCTGCACCGCTTCAAGGCCGACGAGGCGTACCTCATTGGCGAAGGCCGCGGCCCCGTGCAGGCTTATCTCGACGTGAATGGCGTGGTTTCCCTGGCGAAGGAGAAGGGTGTGGACGCGATCCACCCCGGCTACGGTTTTCTTTCGGAGAACCCCGCCCTGCCCCTCGCCTGTGCCGCGGCGGGGATCACCTTCATCGGTCCTGACGCCGGTCTGCTGGAACTGCTGGGCGACAAAACCGCTGCACGCAATCTGGCCATCAAAGCCGGGATCCCCGTCGTGCCCGGCACCGAGCAGGCGCTCACCGACAACAACGAAGCCCGCGCGGTGGCCGAACGCATTGGATATCCGCTGATCGTCAAGGCTGCATTCGGCGGGGGCGGTCGCGGCATGCGCGTGGTAGATAAGCCCGAGGATCTGATCGCGCGCATGGACGAGGCGAGGCACGAGGCCGGCGCCGCGTTCGGTAATGACGCCGTGTTTCTGGAGCGCTATATCCGCCGTGCGAAGCACGTCGAGATTCAGATCCTCGCCGACCGCCACGGCAACGTGCTCCACCTCCATGAGCGCGACTGCTCGATTCAGCGGCGCAATCAGAAGGTGGTCGAAGTCGCGCCCGCCGTCAATCTGGCCGACAACATCCGTCGTGGCCTCGCCGATGCCGCGGTGAAACTGGCCCGCACCGCCGGATACGTGAATGCCGGAACTGTCGAATTTCTGGTGGACATGGACTCCGGCGAGTGGTTTTTCATCGAGGTGAACCCGCGCATTCAGGTGGAACACACGGTCACCGAAATGATCACCGGCATCGATATCGTGCGCTCACAGATCCAGGTGGCCCAGGGAAAGGAGCTTTTCGGGGCTGAGATGGGCCTGCCGCGTCAGGAGGACGTGCCGGTGAACGGGTTCGCGCTGCAGTCCCGCGTCACCACCGAGGATCCCGAGAACAACTTCATTCCCGATTACGGCCGGCTTCAGACTTACCGCTCGCCCGCAGGCTTCGGCATCCGGCTCGACGGCGCGTCGGCGTACGGCGGCGCGGTGATCACGCCGTTTTACGACTCGCTGCTGGTGAAGGTGACGGCGTGGGGGCGAACGTTCCCGCAGGCCTGCCAGCGCATGGACCGCGCCCTTCGCGAGTTCCGCATTCGCGGGGTCAAGACCAATATCCCGTTCCTCGAGAACGTGGTGAACAATCCCGTTTTCCAGAGCGGCCAGGCCAGCACGCGCTTTCTGGACGATACGCCGGCGCTGTTTCACTTCGTTCCACGCCGCAACCGCGCCACGCGACTCCTGTCGTATATTGCCGATGTCGTGGTGAACGGCAACCCGGAGGTGAAGGGTCGGCCGAAACCGGCTTCGTTCCACCCCGCCCCGGTTCCGGCGCACATTGCCGGCGATCCGCCGCGCGGCACGCGCCAGCTTCTGGATGAGCTCGGTCCCCGCGGCTTCGCCGAATGGACGAAGTCGCAGAAGGGTCTGCTTTTTACCGATACGACCTTCCGCGACGCGCACCAGTCGCTGATGGCGACGCGCGTTCGCACTTACGATATGATGCGCATCGCGAATTTCGTGGCGCATCGGCTGCCGCGGCTGTACAGCCTGGAGATGTGGGGCGGAGCGACCTTCGATGTGGCCCTGCGTTTTCTGCACGAAGATCCCTGGCAGCGCCTGCAGCGGCTGCGCGAAGCGATCCCCAATATCTGTTTCCAGATGCTGCTGCGCGCCTCGAACGCGGTCGGCTACACGGCCTATCCCGACAATGTGGTCGAAGAGTTCATCAAAGAGGCCGCCGCGCACGGCATCGACATTTTCCGTATCTTCGACTCGCTGAACTGGCTGCCGAACATGAAGGTGGCCATGGAGGCGGCTCAGCGCACCGGCCGCGTGTGCGAGGCAGCCATTTGCTATACCGGCGACATTCTCGATCCGAAGCGCGACAAGTACACGCTCGAGTACTACGTGCGCCTGGCGAAGGAGTTGGAGCGCATGGGCGCGCACGTGCTCGCAATCAAGGACATGGCCGGCCTGTGCAGGCCATACGCCGCGCATCGGCTGGTCAAGGCCCTGCGTGAGGAGATCGGCCTGCCGATTCATTTCCACACACATGACACCAGCGGGGTGAACTCTGCTTCGGTGCTGATGGCCGCTGACGCCGGTGTCGACGTCGCCGACGGCGCCATCGCCTCCATGAGCGGGACCACCAGCCAGCCGAACCTGAATTCGATGGTTGCGGCTCTGAAACACACGGAGCGCGACTCGCGCCTTGATCTCGATGCGCTCAACACCTGCGCCGATTACTGGGAGACGGTGCGCACCTGGTATCGCGCTTTCGACGATGCGCCTCCGGCCGGCACGGCGGAGGTTTACGAGCACGAGATGCCCGGCGGCCAGTACACGAATCTGCGCGCGCAGGCGGAATCCATGGGTCTCGGCCCGCGATGGCACGAGATCGCCCGCATGTACGCTGACGTGAACATGGCCTTCGGCGACATCGTCAAGGTCACGCCTTCAAGCAAGGTTGTCGGCGATCTGGCGATCTTTCTGGTGAGTCACAACATGACCGTGGCTGACCTCGAGCGGCTCGGGCCGGACCACAATCTCACGCTGCCGAATTCCGTGGTGGAGATGTTTTCGGGATCGCTGGGCGAGCCCGAAGGAGGCTGGCCGCCGAAACTGCAGGCGGTCATCCTGCGTGGCGCCAGGCCCGTGGGTGGCAGGCCGGGCGAGCATTTGCCCGCGATCGATATGCAGGCCACCAGCGCGCAACTGGAGAAGCGGCTTGGCGCCCGGGTGTCGCGCACGGACCTGATGAGCTATCTCATGTACCCCGACGTATTCGTGAAGTTCGCCCGCTCGCGGTCCTCGTGGGGCGCCCTGGACGTGCTGCCCACGCCGCAGTTCTTCTATGGGCTCGAACGCGGCGAGGAGATGACCATCGATCTGGAGCCCGGCAAATCGTTGATCATCAAGCTGCTCACCGTCGGGGACGCGCAGCCGGACGGCACGCGGACAATCTTTTTCGAGCTGAACGGCCAGCCTCGCGAGGTGAACGTGCGTGACCGTGCGCTGAAGCCGGCGGTGGAGACGAGACCTAAGGCCGATCCCGCGACGCCCGGCCAGGTCGGCGCGCCGATTCCCGGCGCGGTAACGACGATCTCGACCGATGTCGGCGAGCAGGTGAAGAAGGGCGACCGCCTGCTGGTAATGGAAGCAATGAAGATGCAGACCACGGTTTACGCGCCGGTCAGCGGACGGGTTTCGCAGCGGCTGGTGAATATCGGCGATAAGGTGGAGGCCAAGGATCTGCTGATGGTGATCGAAGGCAAGGGATGATCAGTCCTTCAGACCGCTTCCCAACCTGTGGATCGTAAAGCGGACATCCGCTCTTAATCGTCGCAGTCGAAGATCGACCGGCACGCGCGTGCGCGGACGTACAGCATGTAGAGCACGATGGCCAGATTCGCCGAGAAGATCAGATAATGCAGGATGCTGGGGTGCAGCGACACACTGTAAATTTCCCACGGCAGGTAGAGCGTACCGGAAAGCAGGGCGAACCACTCCGCCCACACGCGGCGATTCCACAGGCCGTACGCTTCGGTGAATCTCACGCCGGTGTAGGCGATGGCGCCCCCCGCAATGGCCCAGATCCGGCGATCGGTCATGCCGTGCGCCAGACGCAGAAAAGCGCGGGAAAGCGCGTGCTCCTCACCGATGTGCAGATGGATGAGCAACTGCTCCGCCACCTGCTCCACGTCGCGGTGCAGCAGGGCCAGCAGGCCGCCGGCAAGGAGCAGCGCCACCAACCCCTTCAGACCCTCGAATAATGCGATCGCCCGCAGAGGTTGCAGGGGCGTTTCGACATCAACGCCCTCCGGCGGACGGCGTCGCCCCTGTCGTCGCGCCACTGCGAATCCCGGCGCTACCGGCTTCCGACTGGCTCGTGGGCGGTGCTGTCGCGCAGCGTGCGAATCTTATCGTGCGCCTGCTGCACCAGCGCGAATTGCTCCTGAACAATGGTCTTCAGGTTTGGGGGAAGATTCTTCCCGAGGGCGTCGCGATAGGTGCTCACGGAATAGTCCTCTCCGCGCTCCGTTTCGGCGAGGATCTGGTGCTCGCTGTGCCCGGTCAGGGCGCCCTTCAACTTGATCCATGCGCCGTGCATTTTCCCGCCCACACCGGACGGATTGTCTGCTTCCCGGCCGGTTCCCTGCAGCGCCTGTTGCAGCTGTGCCGCGAAGGTTGCGCGCTGCTGCGAGTATTGCTCGAATATGCGCTTCAGACCAGCGTCTTTGACGGCCTCGGCCGCGCTGCGAAAACCTTCCTCGGCGTCCCTGCACACCGAAATCACATCGTTTACAGCGGAAACGTAATCTTCAGCCATTGGTCACACTCCTCACCTCGTGGACTGTCGCCGTCTGCACTGTGTTTCACGGTAAACGCCTGTTCCTCCAGCGCTCCACCCGGCAGATTCGCGCGCAAAACAGGCCGGGATCTGACTCTGCCTGCCCGTTCCCGTTCAGGGTGCTACATGGATTTAACGCCAGATCAGCCCGCTGAACCGCGCGAAGACACCGAGGCCGCTACCAGGCTCACCAACATACATTTATCGTTTCCTGAAGAAAAGACCCGCAGTATACTTCGACATGCCCCCGGCCGGCATCCCGACCCTCGATCTCATCGGGTCCATCTATGATGCCGTCGCGGACGCGCGACGCTGGCCGGCGTTCCTCGAATCCTTCGTCCATGCGGTAGGGGGCGCCCGCGGATCACTTGCGCTGCTCGATCCGGGAATGCGTGCTCCCGATATCGTGTGCTGGTACGGTTGGCCGGAAAATGAGCTCCGGGACTACGCGGAACGATACGCCGCCACCGACCCCTTTACAGCCCCCTCGGCACAACTGCAGGAAGGCGAAGTCGCTACCAGCGACGAGATCTGCACGCCGGCCCAACTCGAACAGAGCCTGACCTATCGGGAATTCTATTGCCGCTGCAGCGCCGCGCATGGCATCGGCGCCGCCTTCCTGCGCACGCGCAAAACGACATCGGCAATCTTCGCGCAACGCGGCAAAGAACGTGGCCCGTTCGGCAGCGCCGAGAAGGATATTATTCGGCCTTTGCTTCCTCATTTGAAACGCGCGGCAATCCTGCACGGGGAACTGACCTCGCTGCGGACTCAGCTGGCCACCTTCACCGCCCATCTGGAGCAGTATCCTCACGCGCTCCTGTTGTCCGATTCGGACGGCCGTGTTCTTTATGCCAACGCCGCCGCGCGAAATATTGCCGCCAGAGAAGATGGTCTTCGTATCGCTTCCGGCCGGCTGGCCGTATCCCCGGCAGACGAAGACCGTCTGTTCAGGGCTCTCCGTGATGTGACGAACCGGCACGCTGTGGAGTTTTCGCGGGTGACCATCAAACGGCGCAGCCACAACCGGCCATATCACTTCATCATCGTCCCCGTGCCGCAAACTGCGGCAATGCCTTTCGGCATGGTCCAGCCCACCGTCGCGGTTTTCATCGTGGATTCCGACTTCGCGCTCCAGCCGGACACAGCAATGCTGCAGGGCCTGTTCAATCTCACACCAGCCGAGGCGCGAGTGAGTGGACTCCTCGCCGCCGGCCGAAACGTCGACGAGATCGCCGCCGACCTGCAGGTCACCGTCGACACCGTACGAACGCACGTCCGCCGGGTATTGAGCAAGACCGCCACCGATCGGCAGGGCGAACTCATCTCCCTCGTCCTCCGTACAGTGCCTTTTCCGGTTCACCTGACTGAAAAGAACGGATAGTCTTCGCGCCTACTCAATTTTGGTGACGACAACCAGGCCGATCGTTCCGTATACTTCCGCTGGTTCAGCACTTTCAACATCCCCGAAAGTCCAAATTGGAGGAACGATGCTCAATAACGCCCGGTCGTTAATGATTCTGGCTCTGTTGTCCGCTGGGCCACTTTGCTCACTCACCTGTGCCACAACCCGGATCGTTGGCAAGCCCAATACCAACTGCGCGGGCGCCCAGTACACCACGATTCAGGCGGCGATTAATGCCGCCTCTTCCGGCGACACAATTGAGGTCTGCCCCGCTCTGTACCCCGAGCAACTGCTGATTACCAAGCCCATTACCGTCGTGGGGATTCAGGTCGAGAACGTTAATCGCGTGCTGGTTCGGCCAAACAGTATGTCCCAGCTCGGCGGATTGTCCTCCGAAGCGGTCATCACCGTCGTGAACCCTCGTGGAAATGTCACGATTCAAAACCTTGCCGTCGACGCCACCAATAATGACGTCAGCAACTGCTCGGTTCCCGCGGCAGGGATCCACTACTACAACGCTTCAGGGCTGGTCGAGCACAACGCGATATTTAATGCCCTCGTGAGCGACCCACAGGAATGTGGACTGTTGTTTGGCAGCGGGTTCGGCGTTCAGGTCGATAGCAGCCAGCCCGGACCGTTCTATGTACGCATCGCACACAACAGTATTCACGATTACACGCGCCTTGGGGTGCTCGCTGACGGCCCCGGAATCAACGTCGAGGTCGACGGCAACACGATTTCGGGCATCGGTCCGGCCATCGGCGTCCTCCAGTTTGGCGTTTTTGTCGCCAACGGGACCATCGGTAATATTCACAACAACACGATCACTGAAGGGCTGTGCGGCTCGTTGTCTGAGTCGGACTGCTTCGGCCTCCGCAGTGAGGGCGTGACGCTCCGGTCGCCCGGTGACGGCACCATCGTAACGAATAACGTCATTTCGCAGGCCCAGAGCGGGATCTTTATCAATGGCGGGAACGATATTTCCGTCACTCACAACAGCGTGAAAAACATCGAGGGCCTGAGTGGCATGGATATTCAGGGCTCGGCGTCGGGTTTCCTTACCAACAGCACGATCGAGGACAATGTCATCGCCAACGTTGGCCCGGTAAGCCAGGTCTGCAGCGACGACGAGGAGTGCTGCGGCATTCACGAGTATTCCGGTACGGGCGTCTCTCGGAACACGATTCGCAACAACACCGTAAACGATGCGTTCTGCGGAGTAGCGGCGGTGGAAGCCGATCGTGTAATCGGCGGCCACTACTACAACACGCTGTATACGGTGCTCGATTCCGATCAGTACCCGTCAACGTTCCCGCCGGCCAGCGAACCCTGAACCGGCCGCGACAGTTCGGTGCGGCGTCGAGGCCTCGGCCACGACAATTGAGCAGCCCGGGGGCGACGGTATCCTGGCCGTCACCCCCATCGTAAGTTCATGAGCGGTTCATTACGGAACCGCGTCGCGAATCACGAAAAGCCCTTGCGTCATCGCCTATAGCCATAGTAGACTCTCAAACAGGCATAGTAGACGATATGGCGCAACCCCGTCTTACCAAACTCGAGCTGCAGATCATGGATGTCCTGTGGACGCGGGAAAAAGCTTCCATCCGCGAGATCCAGGAGGCCTTTCCGGAAAAGAACCGGCCCGCGTACACAACCATTCAAACCACGGTCTACCGTCTCGAGACCAAAAAGGCGCTGCGCCGTCTGGGTAAGGTGGGAAATTTCCACATCTTCGAAGCAGCGATTACCCGGGACAAAGCGCAGGGGCGGTTAATCGATGAGCTGTTGTCGCTCTTTGGAGGCCGGCCGCAGCCGGTAATGGCCCATCTGATCGAATCCGGCAAGCTCACGCTCGAGGATGTGCAGGAAGCGGAAAAGACGTTGCGCCGTCTGGCGAACGAGGGCGGGTCGCGATGATCTCCGGTCTCGTCAACCATCTCTGGCAATCGACGGTATTTGCCGCCCTGGCGGGGCTGCTCGCCATGGCGCTGCGCAACAACTCCGCGCGACTGCGGTACCGGCTTTGGCTGGTCGCTTCGCTGAAGTTTCTGGTTCCGTTCTCGTTGTTCGTCACCGCCGGCAGTTACTTTCAGTCACCGGCCCTGACGCCAATTGCGCGGCCGGAAGTAACCGCCGTCGTGCAGCAGATCGTGCAGCCATTCCCTGAGCCGCCGCAGGCGGCGCCCGCCACGACGCTCAACCTGTTGCCCGAGCTTCTGATCGCGATCTGGATTTGCGGGTGCCTCGGCGTGGGCATCTCGTGGATGCGCCGCTGGCTCGAAATTCGCGCGGCGCTCCGGCGCGCCACCCCGCTTGGCTTCGAGCGCGGCGTGCCCGTCCTCTCATCCCCGTTGCTGCTGGAGCCCGGCGTCTTTGGTATTCTCCGGCCGGTGCTGGTGCTCCCGGAGGGCATCGCCGACCGGCTGTCGTCCGCGCATCTGAAAGCGATCTTCGCCCACGAGTTCTGCCATATCCGCCGCCGCGACAATCTCGCCGCCGCCATCCACATGGCCGTTGAAGCACTGTTCTGGTTTCATCCGCTGGCGTGGTGGATTGGCGCGCATCTCATCGAAGAACGAGAGCGCGCATGCGACGAGGAAGTGCTGCGCCTGGGCAGCGAGCCGGAAATTTATGCGGAGAGCATTCTGCGCACCTGCCAGTATTATGTCGAGTCGCCGTTGACCTGCGTGTCTGGGATAACCGGCGCGGATCTGAAGCATCGAATCGTACGCATCATGACCGCGCCGCGAATTGGAGAACTCGGATTGATAAGAAAAACACTGCTGGCCTCGGCGGCCATCGCCAGCATCGCCGGCCCGCTCCTGTTCGGCCTGATGAACGCGCGCGCGCAGTCGCAGCCTCCAGCCCCGCCGCTCTCCTTCGAGGTCGCCACCATCAAGCCGAATCATTCCGGCGATGGCAGAATCGGGATCCGCATGCCTCCCGGGAGGTTCACCGCGACAAACATCACGCCTGAAATGCTGGTCGAGTTCGCATACGGCCTCAAGCCGAATCAGGTGTCCGGCGGGCCGGCATGGATCAGGTCGGACCGGTACGACGTCGACGCGAAACTCGACGATGCGCAGCAGCAGGAGATGCAGAAGCTCAGTTTCGAGGAGCGCGGCGCGCGAATGATGTCCATGGTCCAGTCGCTGCTCGCCGATCGTTTCCAATTGGCCGTGAAGCATGACACGAAGGACATGCCCATTTACGGCCTCGTCGTGGCGAAGAACGGTCCGAAGCTGAAGAAAGCTTCGGAAGAGGCGGTTCTGCCACCCTCGCCCCCTCCTGCTGCTCCTCCGCCGCCCTCCGGTTCGGACGCGCCGGATGCGCCGCCTCCACCGCCGGCCGCGCCCGCCCCGCCGCCGCGCGGCATGGTCATGATGCGGCCCGGACAGATTACGATGACCGGTGCGCCAATCAGTCACCTCGCGGACGCACTCTCGCGCGTCATGGGCCGCACCGTCGTGGACAAGACCGGGCTGACGGGCAACTACGACCTTACCCTCGAATGGACTCCGGATCCGAGTGATGCGCCCATGTTCCACGGACCCGCCGGAGCACCGCAACCGCCGCCGCCACCCGCGAACGGCCCATCGCTCGTAACCGCCGTGCAGGAGCAACTCGGCCTGAAGCTGGAGTCCCAAAGAGGGCCTGTCGAAACGCTGGTCATCGAGCGTATCGAGCAACCCTCAGAGAACTGACGGCTGTCGGATGATGCGATGCGAGCGGCCCTTGCGCTTCTGGCACTCTCCGCATTCGCGGCCGAGCATCGCGGACAGGTAACATTCAATGGCTTACCTGTCCCCGGCGCCGTCGTTACCGCGGTGCGCGGCGGCGCCAGTGTCGAAACCGTAACCGATAGCCAGGGGCTCTATTCTTTCCCGGACCTGGCCGACGGAGCGTGGACCATCGACGTGCGAATGACCGGGTTCGCGCCGGCCAAGCAGGAAATCAGCGTGGCCCCGGACGCGCCCGCGAATCAGTGGGCATTGAAGATGCTTCCGTTGGATCAGATTCGGGCGGCAATAATCCAGCCCGCGCCAGTGGCCGCCGCGGCTGCGCCCGTCGTGCATGAGCGCGACACCAGTGAAGGCCTGCTCATCAACGGCAGCACGGTCAACGGCGCGGCTTCGCCGTTTGCACAGCTCGCCTCCTTCGGCAACAATCGCGCGGGCAGAAGAGGGTTGTACACGGGCGGCATCGGGATGATTCTCGATAACTCCGCGCTCGACGCCCGGCCGTATTCGCTCACCGGCCAAAACACGCCCCGGCCGGCGTACGACCGCCTCACCGGCCTGGTGAGCCTCGGCGGTCCGCTGCGCATTCCGCATCTGCTGCACAATGGGCCGTTCTTTTTCGTGGGCTATCAATGGACCCGCACCAGTAATGACAACAGCCTGCCGGGTCTGGTTCCCACAGAGGCGCAACGCAGCGGAATGCTCGTCAGCGGAGTGATCCCACAGGACCGCATCACCCCGCAGGCGCGCGCTCTGCTGAACCTCTACCCGCTTCCGAACTTCACCGGCGATGCGCGCTACAACTACCAGGTCCCGATCCGCACCGCAACGCACCAGGATGCGCTGCAATCGCGCCTCGACAAGACCATCAATGCGCGCAATCAGATCTACGGCGCGTTCGGATTTCAGAGCACGCGCATGGACGATCCCAACCTCTTCGGTTTTCTGGACACGACAGACATGCTGGGCATGATCGGAAATGCGAACTGGCAGCACCGCCTCGGTCAGCAGTGGTTTATGAATCTCGGGTATCAGTTCAGCCGCCTGGCGACTCACGTCAGGCCCTGGTTTGCCGATCGCGCGAACATCTCCGGACGTGCAGGCATTTCGGGGAACGATCAGGACCCGCGCGAGTGGGGGCCGCCGAATCTGGTATTCGCCAGTGGCACCGCCGGCCTCTCCGACGCCAATGCATCGTTCGATCGCAATCAGACCAGCCGCTTCTCCGCAACCGTGCTGTGGAATCGCGCCGAGCATAACGTCACCTTCGGAGGCGACTTCAGGCGGCAGGAGTTCAATTATTTGTCACAGCAGGATCCCCGCGGAACGCTGACGTTCACGGGCGCGGCTACCGGGTCCGATTTCGGCGACTTCCTGCAAGGGATTCCGGACGCAAGCTCGATTGCGTTCGGCAACGCCGATAAGTATTTCCGGGAATCGGTGTGGGATGCGTACATCAACGACGACTGGCGCGTCAGTCCGGAACTGACGGTCAACGCCGGCGTGCGTTGGGAATATGGGGCGCCGATCACCGAGCTGTATGACCGGCTGGTCAATCTCGATATCGCCCCCGGATTCACAGCCGCGGCGCCGGTGCTGGCCGGCGATTCGCGATATCCTGCATCGCTGCTGCACCCGGACAGGAGCGGGTTCGAGCCCCGAGTCGGCGTCGCCTGGCGGCCGGTGGGCGGCTCGTCGCTGGTGCTGCGCGCCGGATACGGCGTGTACTATGACACGTCGGTGTATCAAACCATCGCGCTTGACATGGCGCAGCAGCCCCCATTTTCCAAGACCGTGAACCTGCAGAACAGTGCGGACAATCCACTGAGCCTGGCAAATCCGTTCCCCGCCCCGCATACGCCGATTGCGAACACCTTCGCCGTTGATCCCCATTTCCGCGTCGGTTACGCGCAGAACTGGCAGTTCAGCGCGCAGCGGGATCTCCCGTGGTCGTTGCAACTCACAGCCACGTACATCGGTGTCAAGGGGACCCGCGGCGCGCAGGAGTTTCTGCCGAATACGTATCCGCCTGGCGCCGGCAACCCTTGCCCTGCGTGCCCGGTTGGGTTCGTATACCTCACGTCGAACGGCAACTCGACGCGGGAGGCGGCGCAGATCCAGTTGCGCCGGCGTCTGCACAGCGGGCTGGCGGCGACACTCGAATACACATACGCGAAGGCCCTGGATGACGACGCCTGGCTGGGCGGTCAGGGAGCGGTCCTGAGCACGCAGCCGCCGACAGCGCAGAATGCGCCCGAGAACGGCGCGACTGTCGCATTCGGCGCCAGCGGCCCGGCGGCCCCCGCCATCGCCCAGAACTGGCGCGATCTTTCCGCCGAGCGCGGGCCGTCCACCTTCGACCAGCGGCACTTGCTCAGTGCTCAGATTCAGTACACGAGTGGAATGGGACTGCGCGGCGGCGCCTTGATGAGCGGCTGGAAAGGCGCGCTCCTGAAGGAATGGACCGTTGCCACTCAGATCGCCGCCGGTACGGGCTTGCCAGAAACACCGATTTACCTCGCTCCGGTTCCTGGAACCGCGGTCACCGGCACGATTCGGCCCGAGTACATTGGCGCGCATCTGTACGCCCCGCCGCCGCCGGGTCAGTGGGGTAACGCCGGTCGCGGAACCATTACCGGACCAGCGCAGTTCTCGCTAAACGCTTCGCTGGGACGCACGTTTCGCCTCAGCGACCGGCTGAATCTCGATCTGCGTGTCGATTCGACCAATGCACTGAATCACGTCAGCTTCACGGCCTGGAACACCGTCATCAATAACGCGCAGTTTGGGCTGCCCGTCGCGGCCAACGCCATGCGCAGCCTGCAGACAACGCTCCGGGTGCGGTTCTGAACATGACCTTCCGCCGATCTGTGGTGTGGGCCTTTGGCCCGCACGGACAGGCCCAAGGCCTGCTGTGGAAAGCCCTGTTTGTGGTTTTTGCGGCGGGAGCAATGGTTGCCCAGCAGATCGGCAACAATGCGCCGGACGACGGCGACAAAGCGAGCTTCAGCTCCAGCACGCAGCTCGTCATCGAGACCGTCTCCGTGACCGACAAGCAGGGCCATCCCATCGAGGGGCTGACGGCACAGGACTTCACGGTTACCGAGAATGGCTCGCCTCAGTCCATCCGCTTCTTCGAATATCAGAAGCTGCCGGCCGCTCCTCTGCCCTCGGCGCGCTCGGGGCCAGAACGCGTTCACGTGTACGAGACACTCGGGCGCACTCGAATCACGTCGGAAACGCCGGGCAAAACTCGCTACCAGGATCGGCGGCTGCTTGCGCTCTATTTCGACATGACGGCGATGCCGCCCGCCGACCAGCTCCGGGCATTGCACGCGGCCGAGAAGTTCGTACGGACCGAGATGACCGCGGCGGATATGATGGCGATCCTTCGCTACGAGGGCGGTTCCGTGGACGTGCTGCAGGACTTCACCGCTGATCGCGACCGGCTGCTGAGTATCCTCCAAACGATGGTCGTCGGCGAAAGCGGCGGGCTCGACGAATCGACCGCGGACGCAGCCACGCCCGACGTCGGCGCCGCTTTCGGGCAGGACGACAGCGAGTTCAATATCTTCAACACCGACCGGCAGCTCTCCGCCCTTCAGACCGCCGCGAAGATGCTCGGCCAGCTCAGTGAAAAGAAGTCGCTCATCTATTTCGCAGGCGGCCTGCGGCTGAACGGCATGGATAACCAGGCGCAGCTTCATGCCACCATCAACACCGCAATTCGCGCCGGCGTCACCTTCTGGCCCATCGACGCGCGCGGCCTCAGCGCGCAGGCGCCGCTCGGGGATGCGACCCACGGATCGCCGGGTGGCGTCGGAATGTATTCCGGGACAGCCATGCTGGGAACAACGACGCACTTCCAGCAATCGCAGGACACACTGTATGCGCTGGCGTCGGATACCGGCGGCAAGGCGCTGCTCGACTATAACGACCTTGCCGAGGGCATACGGCGGGCGCAACAGGCCATCTCCAGCTACTACATCATTGGTTACTACACCACGAATGCAGCTCAGGATGGCAGGTTCCGCCGCATCAGGATCGCGCTGAATCGCGATCTTTCGGCGACTCTGGACTACCGCCATGGCTACTTCGCCGGCAAGCGCTTCAACAGGTTCAGCGCCGCCGATAAGGAGCGGCAACTGGAAGACGCGCTGATGCTGCCCGATCCAATTACCGAACTCACCATCGCCATGGAAGTCGATTACTTTCAGCTCAATCGTGCGGAGTATTTCGTCCCCATCGTGGTGAAGATCCCCGGCCGCGAGCTGGCGCTCGCGCGGCGTGGCGGCGCCGACCGCACGCTGATCGACTTCATAGGCGAGATCAAAGATAACTACGGCACGACCATCAGCAACGTGCGCGACAAGGTCAATATCAAACTGACCGACGCCACCGCGGCGGAGCTGGCGAAGCGGCCCGTCGAATACGACTTCGGATTTACGCTGCTCCCCGGCAGGTACACCATCAAGTTCCTCGCGCGTGATGACGAAACCGGCCGGATCGGCACGTTCCAAACCTCGTTCCTGATCCCGAATCTCAACAAGGAAGATAAACGGCTGCCCATCAGTTCGGTGGTCCTGAGCAGCCAGCGCGCGCCGCTGAGCGAAGCCCTGTACAACGCCGTAAAGGCCAAAGATCGCGGCGAAACCTCGAACCCTCTGGTGCGGAACGGCCAGAAGCTCATCCCCAGCGTGACGCGCGTGTTCGCGACTCACCAGCACCTGTACGTCTATCTGCAGGCATACGAGCAAGGCGTGCCGCGATTCGAGCCGCTGGCGGCTTTCGTTAGTCTGTATCGGGAACGCAAAAAGGCGTTCGAAACCCCTCCGATCGAAGTGACTGGCGCGTTAAATCCACGACTGAATACGGCGGCCATCGACTTCGACCTGCCGCTTGAGAACCTCACGCCCGGCGAGTACGACTGCCAGGTAACGGTGCTCGACCCGGATGGCCGGAAAGCCGCCTTTTGGCAGGCGCCCATTGTGGTCATGCAGTAAGCGATCGGTCCACGCCAGCAGCCGTCGCAATCGTCAGTCCAGGCGCCGCCTTACTGAACGTAAATTCCAGCCTCAATCGGCCCCTCATCGCCGATGGTCAGTAAAATCAGATTATCGTTCGAGGCGGGCACGCGAAAATTGATCTGCACCGCGCCGGAGACCAGTGTCGGCGCTTCTCCTGCGTACGTCAGCTGTGCGTCGGTGTTCACAACCGTATCGGTCTGAACCTGCACCTTCACAGGCAGAATCGGTTTGCGTTTTGCCGTCAGCGGAATATCGCCATCCGAGGCAGCCGGGGTCATGGCGCCGGCGCCGGAGACGAACATGGCCACGATGTCGTTGGCGTGCGCTGGGTTCTCTGGCCCATTCACCGTCAGGTCCTGGTTCAGGATCGCGGCTGATCCGGAACTTCCCAGAAAGATTTCGGGCGCGGCCGGCACGACAGGGACGTCGACCTGCTGCGACGCGCTCGTGGTGGTCACGATCTTCACCGTTGCCGTCGTCGATCCGCTGATCTCGAATGGGGCAACCAGGTTGATCTGCGACGCCGAAACATAGAGAAGTGGCGCGGGCGTTCCATTCATCAAAACCTGTACGCCACCCAGCTGCGTGCCGATCCTGCCGCCGGCGATCTCAGCGGAAACGCCCGCCTGGGGTCCATACCCGGCGCCGTAAATCGACAAAATCTCGCCCGGTGCAACGGGCCCGGCGACATACGGGAAGCCCGATTGATTGATGCAGGCCAACACCAGAGTCGGCGTGGGCGCCGGGGTTGCCAGCCTGGTGACCATCACCAGGCCATCGCTGGCCGGGCCGGCCGTGAGGACTCTTCCCTGGGCATCCGCGGTGACCGCTCCGTCGGCAACGTACGGACCGCTCCAGGTTGCCCACAGCAGATGCTGCCCGCCCGCGTCCAGCTTTAGCAGGCCGGAGGTGGAGAACAAGAACCCCGAACCTTGCCGGCATGGCCACTCCGAGCCGGGCGTGGCCTGAAACCCGTACTGCTGGATAACGCTGAGCACGGCGTCGCCGGCGGCATCGGTGGCCAGAGTCCCGGGCTTACCGGGAAGATAAGTGGATGCCAATGCCTTTGCGCCATCGGCGGACAGGTGTACAAGAAAACCGCCATAGACATCGTACGGCGGCGGGGAATCGTTGCTGCGCGGGGGAAAGTGGGGCTGGCTCTGCCACGCATTGGCCAGCACGGGAAAATGCGCAGACCCGGTCTGTCCCGTAACCCAGATGTTGCCCGACGGATCGACCGCCAAATTGTCCACCTGGTCGCTGCCCTCCCCACCCACGAAGGTGACCCACAGGTAACGCGTGAGCCCGCCGTCAAGCTTCGCCACGAACCCATCCCACGTGCTGCCCAGCGAGTTCTGCCACGCGCCGCTCGTTGCCTGGATATCGCTGCCGTCTGTCTTTCCGCCGATTGCTACCGATCCATCCGGCTCTGCCGCAACCGCGCATGTCGAAGCGGGAACCGAGTGAGTCGCCAGCAGTGCGCCGTCAGGGCCCAACCGATTGAGCGTGGTGGTCACCGGGCTCACCGATGGATCGCTGACCACGGCGAACACGCCTCCATCCGGGCTCGGCGAGATGCACGGGATGGAGCTCAACAGGGTGGACCAAAGCAGATGGGCGCCGTCGCCGGAGAGTTTGGCGATAAAGCCCGCCTGCTGCGGCGGCTGCGGAATGTGCGGTGTGCTCCACGCATGACCGGCAGCAGGAAAGTCCGGCGAACCGGTATAACCGGCGACGTAGACTGCGCCATCGCTCGCCGCTGCGACAGTCAACGGTACGTCGTTGCCCGTCCCGCCGAGGTACGTCAGAAAGGTCAGATGCGCCTGCGCGTCGAATTTCGCGACGTACGCGTCGGCGCAAATGTACGGATGATAGGGCGACGCGGCGGTCACACAGCCCGAGAGAACGAAGTTCGGCTGAAACGCTCCGGGCGTGGCCTGCATTCCACCGCTCGTAGTAGCACCGGCAAGATATATGTTGCCGGCGGCGTCAGTCGCCAGCGCCCCGGCGCCGGAGTTCAAGGAACCGGCGATGCTGGTTGAGAAAATCACGCCCGGCGGCGGGGCGTCGGCGCCCAGCGCGGCAGCGGCCAGCGCCAGGCAGAGGAAACACAATTTCAGACAGCGCCTCCTGTGACATTCCGCCCCGCCGCTGTTGCGAATCGCCGCGCTTCACAGGCGACCTCGCGATTGAAAATACAGCAGCCCGGCGCGCCACGGGCCAGGAGTAGCGCAATCGTCAGTCCAGACGCCGGCCGTATTCGTTCGAGTGCGCCAGTTTGAAGAAATAACCGTAAACCGCCCGCGTCGCGTCGGGAACCGGATTCACGTTGTCGTCGAGCCAGGTTGACATGACCGCGACGATAAACGGCCTTTTCGGCAGCATCACCAGCCCGACCTCGGCTCGCACGCCGTCCAGATCGCCGGGTTTCGAGGCGATTACCGTCCCCGGTGGAAGCGCGCCCCGCATGTAACCGTTATTCACTTTCTTCATCAGTTCGAGCATCGCCTTGCAGGCGGCGCTGTCGGCCGCGCTCTCGTCGTAGATCATGCGCACCAGCGTGGCCAGCTCCAGAGGCGAAGAAATGTTCTCGTTGCCGTTCGCGGCCGCTTCGGTGTCCATCATTTTGCGCCGCAGCGCCGTGTTTTGCAGGCCGAGGCTGCGTACCAGCTGGTTTACCCGATCCATGCCGATCACGTCGATGAGCTTGTTCGTCGCCGAGTTGTCGCTGTAAACGATCATGTTCTCCAGCAGATCGTGAACCGTTAGTGTTACTTCGCCTTTGTTCAGCTCGGTCTGAAGCGGGCTCTCGCTGCCGCCGGCATTTTCCTTCGCGTTGAGTGTGACCTTGTCGTCGAAGTGGACGCGGCCGGCATGCTCGTCGCGAAAGAGCTGGATCATGATGGCGATTTTGATGGTGCTGGCCGTCGGATAAGGAATGTCGCCGTTATACACGATCGTGCGGCCCGAAAACAGATCGATGGCGGCGAGTCCAATGACGCCGTTCAGGCTATGATCGAGAGAGCGGACCTTGTCTTGGAGCTTGTCTTCCCACAGGCGGGAAACCGCGGTTTGGGCAGTGGCGAGCACGGCGAAGGTGGCCAGTAGTACCGCTTTGTTGGAAGGCACCTCACGATCATACCTGCCGTGCCGAGGTCCTCTTATCAGCAGCACAGTTCAGTAATCGGGGATCCAATCGCAGGGCGGCAGTAACAGTTGCCCAAAATGGTTGCATCTACAGGACAGGCTGGGGCATCCCGAAAGTTAGTGTTTGATACTTTCTCCCGCCGCTGACGACTAAACAGGGGCATTCTTTGCAATCGAGAACAAGCACGCTATCCGTATTTCTGCTGCTGGCCGCCGCGGCTATCCCCGCCGCGGCACAGGTACCCAGTCCGGCGGCCGAGCCGCTGCCGCAGGCCGTGCAGGTTCCGCTCTCCGGCCGAACGCTTCAGGTCGGCGGCGCGGTGGTGACGAATCAGACCGTAAATCCCGCGGCGCCCCCGAGCAGCGCGCAAACCAGCATCTTTCAGGTGCAGGTACAGGGATCGTACGACGGCAGCGTACCGCACGGGCAACCCACCGGCGCGCCCGTGTCGCTGACGCTGTTCGATGCCATCGAGCGCGGGCTGCACTACAACCTCGCGAGCGTGAGCAACGACAACATGCTCGCTTACGCACGCTCCCAGCTGGCCCTGGCGCGAAGCTATCTGCTGCCGACCGTGGTCGGCCGGCTCCTCGGAGATGAACAGCAGACCGACCTCGCGGCGCTGGGCTTCAGCTCCATCAAAGGTTTCAGCGGATTCCCTACCGTAATCGGGCCGTTTCATTTCTTCGACCTGCGGGCAGGCCTGTCAGAAACAATGAGTCTTCCCGCGCTGCACACCTGGCGAACGGCGAAGGAAACGGCGCGAGCCATTGATTTCAACGCAAAGGACAGCCGTGATCTGGTGGTGCTGGCAGTTGCCGCCACGTATCTTCAGGTGCTTTCCGCCGACGCGCGGGTGACCGTTTCCCAGGCGCAGGTCAACTCGGCGCAGGCCATCTATCAGCAGGCGGCGGATATGAACCACGCGGGCATGAACGCCCGTATCGACGTCCTTCGTCCCCAGGTGGAGCTGCAGATCGAGCAACAGCGGCTCCGCGCCGTGCAGTCGGAAGCGGAAAAGGGTAAGCTGGCCCTGGCGCGGCTCATCGGCCTTCCCGCCGGACAGCAGATCACGCTATCCGATACCGTGCCTTTTGCGCCGCTGGAAACACTCACGCTGGAACAGGCCCTCGATCGCGCGAACCATAATCGCGCCGATCTCAGAGCCGCCGAGGCTCAGGTCCGGGCTTCCGAGCATGCGGTAAGCGCGGCGCGGGCAGAGCGCTACCCTTCGGTGGGCCTGACCGCGGATTACGGGGCGATCGGCACGGGACCCACCAGCGCCCACGGCACCTTCACGCTCACCGGCGAAGTCCGGATGCCCATATTCGAAGGCGGCCGCACGGCTGCTGATGTGGAGCAGGCAACCGCGGCGCTGAACCAGCGAAAGGCGGAGTTGGCGGATCTGCACGGGCGCATCGATTTCGAGATCCGCAACGCGTTTATCGATCTCCAGACCGCGGCCGACCAGGTACGCGTCTCGCGTGGCAATACCGATCTGGCCAATGAGGCGCTCACCGAAGCGCGCGACCGCTTCGCCGCGGGCGTCACCGACACCATCGAGGTCGTGCAGGCCGAGCAGTCCGTGGCGGCCGCGAATTCCGACTACATCACCAGCGTGTATTCCTACAACATGGCTAAGGTCTCGCTGGCGCGGGCCGTAGGTTTGGCCGACGAAAGCGTGCACGAATTCTTCAAAGGAACCGGCGATGCCACAACAAAACCCAGTCACTGACGAAGGACAAAGCCAGGCGCAGCTGCAGGAAGAGCAGGTTCGCCTCCGTGCTGAGGTAGAGCGGCTTCGTGCGGAACAGGAGCGGCTGAAGGCCGAGCGCAAGGATGGTGGCCCTCAGGCGGACGCTCAGCGGCCGGCTTCGCCGCGCGAGGCGCCGCCCGAGGAGCGCGGGCAGGAGCCGCCGCCGGAACCAGAGCGGCCGCGCGGCAGTTTCATCCGGCGGCATCCGCTGGGCGTGCTCATCGGCGGCATTCTGATTGTCGCTGCGGCGATCGGGTTCTGGTTTCTGTGGGGATACTGGTCCTCTTACGAGAGCACCGATGATGCGCAGGTTGGCGCGCACATGGATCCCGTTTCGTCGCGCATCAACGGAACCGTGATCGCCGTGTATGCCGACGATAACCAGCATGTCGAGGCCGGGCAACTGCTGGTGAAGGTGGATCCGACCGACTATCGCACCGCGCTGAGCCAGACGGAGGCAGCGCTCGCCGAGGCCCAGGCTAACGTGCAGGCGTCCGCGCCGTCGGTGCCCATCGCGCAGACCACAACCAGGACCAACGTGGCCACCAGCCGATCCGACGTCCTGAACGCGCAGGCAGGCGTGGCCGGTGCCAGGAAGAACTATGATGCCGCCGTCGCGCGACTCCGCGAGGCGGAGGCGAATAATACCAAGGCCCAGAATGATCTCGCGCGTTACGGAGCGCTGGTCCAGAAACAGGAGATCTCGCAACAGCAGTACGATGCGGCGGTGGCCGCGGCCAAAGCCGCGGCGCAGACCGTGGAAGCGAACCAGGCGAACGTGCAGGCCGCGCAGGATCAAATCGATCAGGCGAACGCGCGGCTGGAGCAGGCCCGCAGCCAGGCCGAGCAGGCGACATCCACCGCTCCGCAGCAGGTCCAGATGCAGCGGGCCACCCTGGTGCAGCGCCGAGCGGCCGTGGAAGCGGCGCAGGCCCAGTTGAAGCAGGCCACGCTGAATCTGCAATACACCGAGATCTTCTCCCCCGCTACCGGCATCGTCGGGCGGCGCAGCGTGGAGCCGGGGGCGCGCATTCAGCCCGGCGAACAGCTGATGACCATCGTCCACCTCGATAATGTCTGGGTCACGGCGAACTTCAAGGAGACCCAGTTGCGCAGGATGAAGGCCGGGCAGCGTGCGACACTGCACGTCGACGCCACGGACCGCGATTACGACGGCTACGTGGAGAGCGTCGGCGACGCGACCGGCGCGCAGTTCAGCCTGCTCCCGCCGGAAAACGCGACGGGCAATTTCGTGAAGGTCGTCCAGCGGCTGCCGGTGCGCATACGGTTCAAGAACGGTCAGGATCCGGACCAGCGGCTTCGGCCGGGCATGTCCGTAGAAGCGAAGGTCTGGTTCTAGGCATTCCGCGTTTGCAGGACAACAGGGCCGGCCGGTCCTGCGATCGCGACGGCTGCGGCGAAACCTTGTGGCGCGCGCAGGTCGACGACGCTCCAGCGCGCCGCTTCTTCAGGATCAGGCCGCGTGGCCACCAGTCGTGCCTCCTCGCCCGGCGCGAGCGTGACGTCGAAACTGTCGAGCGGGAGCGAGAGGCCCTGGCTGCGGGCTTTGATCCACGCCTCCTTGCGCGTCCAGCAGTAAAAGAAGCCTTCGGTCCGCAGATGCGGTGGGAGTGCGTTCAGCGCCGCCTGCTCCGCTGATGAGAAGAAGCGTTCGGCAATGCGATCGCGCAGCACGTCTTCGCGCAATTGCTCGATGTCGCAGCCGATCTCCCGTCCGGTGGTGAATGCGTACAGTCCATAGCCGTGCGAATGGGAGAGATTGAACCTCATGCCGCTGCCGTCCCAGGGCGGCGCGAGCGCCGGTTTCCCGTGCTCGCCATAAAGGAACGAAAGGCACTGCGGCGAAGTTTCCAGGTACTCGCCGAGCAGCTCGCGCAGCATCCCGCGGGCCGCGGTGAAGCGATCACGATCGCGCTCGAAGTGAAAACGGCCGGCGCGAGCCAGTTCGTCGGGGGACAGAGAAGCGCGCAATCGCTCGAGGCGGTCCGGACGCAGATCAAGGCGCGCAAACCAGGCGTGGATCTCGCCCTCGCCGGGGATCACGGCTTTTCGAGGACGGCGAACAGCGATTGCCCGAAGGGTGGCCGAACGACGGATTCAACCCGCGACAGCGCCGGCACGATCCAGCCGTCATAGAAGCGGATCTGCGCCGGCGAGTGCTCCTGGCGTCGAAGCACGCGCGCGTTAAACCACCAGGCGAAGAAGCCCGCGGAATTGAAATAATGCACACTCCGAACGCGCAGACCCGCGGCCAACGCCAGTTCGCGAATCTGCGCGCTTCGGTACCGCCGGTAATGGCCGAGGTTGCGATCGATAGGGCCGTACAGCGCCGGAAAGGCGGGTACCAGCAGCACCACCGTGCCGCCGCGCTGAACAACCGCCGCCATGTTCGATAAAGCCGCGTGATGGTCTTCGATATGCTCCAGCACGTTCAGGCACACGCACGAATCGGCGCCGAAGCGGGCGAGTTCGCGAAACTCGGGCGCCGCTATGTCGCCGGTAACCGTCCGCAGGTTCGCGCCGTGCCGGCGAGAGGCGAGGCGGCGAATCGCCTCCGGATCATGATCCACGGCAATGACCAGCTCACGATCCAGAAGGCGTTTCGTGAAGTTGCCAATCCCGCAGCCCGCGTCGATTACGCGTGCGCCGATTTCGCGCCGCACCAGCGCCGCCTGCCAGGCATAATAGTTCTTCGCGAGCGCCATGCGCCTCTGATCGCGCACTATATACGTAAGTGCTTGCGTGGACGGCGGATCGGCGGCTTCGACGGGCATCGCTAAACCGAGTTTAAACCAGCGGCCTGAATCGCATGAATCTTGACCTGTTTCGCTCTTTTCTGCCGCTGCGGAATCCCATCGGATTCGGAGCCGCCGATTTCATAGAGCTGGCGATCGCGGGGGTGCTGGTCGCGCTGGTGATCGGGCGGGAACGGTTCGGGGCCGCGGCGCGGCGGCTTGCGGATAGGCCGCTGCTCTGTTTTGTTCTGGTCGGCGCGATGCCGGTCGTTCTGCGCCTTGCCCTGTTGCCGGGACATCCGGCGCCCACGCCCAGCGGCGCAGACGACTTCAGCTACCTGCTGCTCGCGGACACGCTGCGCCATTTCCGGCTGGCCAATCCCGCCCATCCGCTGCGGCAGTTCTTCGAAACCGTGTTCGTTCTTCAGGAGCCGCGCTACGCTTCGATTTTTCCGCTGGGCCAGGGACTCGCACTGGCGCTGGGATGGGTGCTCTTCGGGCATCCCTGGGCAGGGGTGCTCATCTCGGAAGGAGCCATTTCCGCCCTGTGCTACTGGATGCTCCGCGGCTGGACCACCCCGGGTTGGGCGCTGTTCGGCGGAGTGCTGGCTGCGATGGAGTTCGGGCCCTTGTGCTCGTGGATGAACTGCTACTGGGGTGGGGCGGTGTCGGCGATGGCGGGCTGCCTCGTGTTCGGCGCATTGCCGAGGCTGAACCGAATGCCGCGACTGGCGGCCAGCCTGCTTGGCGCCGGACTCGGGCTGCAGGCCATGACGCGTCCCTTCGAAGCGGTCCTGCTGCTGGCGTGCGTCGCGCTGTTCTTCGGGCGCTGGCTGCGGGTTCGCACCGCAGCGCTCGCAATATTGGCGGTCTTGCCAGCCGTGTCCCTGATACTCCTGCACGACCGCGCCGTGACTGGCGATTGGCTCACCATGCCGTACCAACTCAGCCGGTGGCAATACGGCGTTCCCGCCTCATTCACATTCCAGCCCGAACCCACGCCGCATCGGGCGCTTACCGAAGAGCAGCGGCTCGATTACGAAGCGCAGGCCGCCATTCATGACGGAACGCCTCCGTACTTCGCGCGGCTTCTCGAGCGCCTGCCGTTTTATCGGTTCTTCCTGTACCCGCCTCTGTACCTGGCGATCGCGGCGTTCCTGCTCACAATGCGGGAATGGAGATTCATCGCCGTCGCGGGCACGATCCTGATCTTCGCGCTCGGCACGAACTTCTATCCCTATTTCTATCCCCACTACATCGCGGCAATCACCTGCCTGTTCGTGCTGGCGAGCATAGTGGGACTGGAGTCGCTTTCACGCAGGGCCATCGGTCGTGAGATCGCGGGAATCATCTCCCTGCTGTGCGTGGCGCAGTTCCTGTTCTGGTATATGGTGCACGCCACCGGCAACGATCAGATGGGTGTCTATGAACCGGCGGATTACATCAACTCAGGCGACCCGCAGGGGCGGCTCGCCGTCGAGCGGCAGCTCGAGGCGGCGCCCGGCCGTCAGCTCGTTTTCGTCCGCTACGCTCCGCGCCACATGTTTCAGGAGTGGATCTGGAACTTGGCGGATATCGATGGCGAACGTATAGTCCGCGCTCTCGACCTCGGCGCGCAGGAGAACGCAAAGCTGCAGCACTACTTCACGAATCGCACCGCGTGGCTGCTGGAGCCCGACGCCAACCCTCCCAGACTCACACCCTACCGCCCTGGCCCGCCCACTCAGC
>DASRCB010000040.1:0-7013 GCA_035653295.1 Bryobacteraceae bacterium | reverse complement strand
GGTGCCCGGGGTGCCGATGGCCGGCAGAGCGGTTCGCGCGCTTAGCTGATAGTTGTTATTGCCGGCGGCGATGAGCGATTCCGGGTTGCGAATTGTGGCCATGGCCAGCTGGCCGACGACGAGTTGCTGCCCGTTCGAGTACTGCGCCAGAATCTGGCCGCCGTCGGAGAGGCCCACTTTGACCAGCTGCGCCGCAGGCTGACCATCCTGTGCGTTCGCGGCCACGGCCGATGGCTGAGCAAACTGGGTCAGGCGCGGAGTGGATGGCGTGGTCTTCGGATCGTAGAGATTCCACGTTATGGTCTGCGTCGCGGCCCCGTCCTTCAATCCCGTCAGCGTCACCTGAGGTGGCTTGTAGTTGGCGGGGGGCACGGCAGGCGTGAGCTTGCCATTGGCGTCGAACTGCACGGAGCCGGTGACCGCTTTGAAAGTTCCTGACGTGAAGTCGGTCCCTGGGACGGTGAGAGAGTAGTTCCACTTACCGGTCGTGGCGGGGTCCTTCGTAAAGGTGGCGGTCACCACGTGCTGCGTACCCAGTGAGTCATAGACCGTCATCGACGTGGAGAAAGTGCCAGCGGCGCTGCCCGCGACCGCGGAGGCGTCGAGGTTGAGATCGAACGAGAACGACTGCGTCTTCTGTGGCGGGTTGAGAGTGCCGACGGGAACGGTGATGTTGCTGATCGGCGCATTCAGGTTCAGCTTCCCGGTGCTGTCCAGGGTCCAGCCCTGCAGCTTCTCGCCAGTGGAGGTCATCAGATCGCCCGCGTCGTCGACCTGGAGGTTGCCGCCACGGGTGTACTCCTGGGCGCCGTTTTGGGCGGTGACGATAAAAAAGCCGTCGCCCTGGATGGCGGCATCGAGCGGTCCGCCGGTGGTCTGGATGGCGCCCTGGGAGAACTGGCGCAGGGTGACGGGAGGCCCAACGCCGAATCCGACCTGTGTCTCGCCCAGACCGGCGCCGAGCGATTGCGTCACCAGATCATGAAATGACACGGTGCTGGTTTTAAAACCGGGCGTGTTCAGGTTGGCGAGGTTGTTACCCACGACATCGATGGCCGTGGTAGTCGCGCTCAGAGCGGAGAGTGCGGTTGAGAACGAAGTAAACACATTTCCTCCTTAAGGCTGATTCGTGCGTGAGCCGGAACCGGACGCATTGGTTCACGATGAGCCTGCGTCCGAGCCGGACGACTTGCTCCCGTCCTGCGATGTCACCGGGGTGGCGCCCGCCTGGGCGAGGATGTCGGTATCCTGGCGGATGTCGACCAATTGTTCGACACTGCTGATTTCGGTCAGCTGAGACAGGAACTGAACTCCGTCGGTCGGATTCAGCGGGTCCTGATTCTTCAACTGAGCCACAAGCAGAGTGATAAAGGTTTGCTTGTCGGTAAGTGGATCGACGGGGTCCTTTGCCGTCGGCGTGGTCGAGCCTGTCGCCGCGCCGGATGCCGCTCCGGTCCCGCTGCTGCTTTGAACCGCAAGGGTATTCATCAGTTCTCTCCCTTCCACGAGAAACCCGGCAGGAGCGAAACGATCTCGTCCTGCCACTCGCCGCCGTCGTCATGCTGGGGCTGCTGCCGTTCCTGCTGCTCTTGTTGTTGACCGGCGCCACTTCCCGAGCCGCCGGCGTCCCGATTCTGATCGCGCTGCGATTCGCTGGCCCGGTGAACACCGGAGCCGCCATCATGCGCCGGTGTCCACAGTTCCGAATCGAAGCCGTTGTCGTGCAGGGACTCGGCGAGTTTCGGCGCGTCTGTTTGAATGCGGCTGCTCAGATCGGCGTTGCCGGTTCGGACCGCGATGTGGACGTTTCCATCGCCGCGATCGACCACATGAACATTCACCTGATGGGCTGCCTGTTCACCGACGCGAAATGTCATTTCGCGCAATGGAGCCGAAGTCTGGACGGCCGGCGTATTCGTTGCATGAACAGGCGCAACGGAGGGCATTGGCGCATTCGGTGCAGCGGGCGTTAGCTTCGAGGCCGCCGGTGCGGTCGGTGCGACAACGTCCGATGCAGCCGACGCGTCGGGCGCCCCGACGAGTAATGCGTGCTGGGCGGCATGCGGAGCAGGAGCGTCCTGGCGAGCGGCGACTCGGGATGGCGCACTTGCGGCGCTGATCTCATTGGGGTGATTCGCGGCTTTTGCCGGAACCATGCCTGGCGATTCCGGCGCGGGATTGACGTTATCGGCGAAGGAGCCTGCCGCAGCCTGGCGATTTGCAGGAACCGCTGGCGAGTTAACGGAAATCTCTGGATCATTGTCAGGAACAGGGGGCGCGATATTCGCGGGATCCGTCGCCGAATGCTGCACGATTTCCGCGACCAGAACGACTGGTGGACGCGCCTGAGCCTGGTTTGCCGCGGTCGGGTCGCTGTTCGCGGCGTCAACGTGCAGCGCCTGCGGCATGACCAGAGTCGGGGCCACGCGGGTTGAAACATCCATGGTAAGAGAGAGGGCTGCATGATCGGCGGGACCGCCGTTCAGCGCAGGCTGCACCCACGACACGAGCGGGATATCCGGTACGAAGGCAGGGGTAGCGAGAGGGGCCAACATCATTGGATCATCCCGCTTCTGTTTCTTTTGTTGGTTCGCGTCAGGCTTGCTCTCAGCAGAGTTCAGTGACCTCGCTCCACGCGGACCTGCATCCACTACGGCGCTGTCGGCGGGCAATACAGCCGTGGTTTCGAGGAACGCAGCGAGGAACGCTCCCAGGTCCGAAGAAGCGGACGCATTACTTCGGACGCCGGCGCCTGCACCGGGGGGCGGCGCCGCTGTCGCAGGGGCGCTTGTGTTCATCGGCAGGGCGGTCACGAACGTTGCAAGGGCAAAAAGCGGACCAAAATCCGGTGCTCATTTTCAACGATTTGCTTGTTTCGAAGTGGGATTTCGGCCGGAGCACGTCCCGGAACGAGACGCCGGGGAGGTCGTGGTGTTTCGATCCGAGATTGCGGCTGTCAACTGGGTCGTGATTCCGGCGTGTGAGTGCGGCAGGCGAATTGCTTCGTCCGTGTGCAGGGCGATTATGGATCCGCTAACGACGACGGCGGCAAGTGGCATGAGGGCGCGCATGGAAACGCTCGACATGCTGGCCAATAACATCGCGAACTCATCTTCCGCTGGATTCAAAGCAGACACCGACTTCTACGGCCTGTACCACAGCGAGGAGGCTGCGTCGGACAGCGGTCTTCCGGCGCCGACCGAATCGCCGGTCACTGAGAAGCAATGGACGGACTTTTCGCAGGGACAGATCACTCCCACGGGGAACGAACTGGACCTCGCTTTATCCGGCGAGGGGTTCTTCACAGTCCAGGGCCCGAACGGCGTTTTGTATACGCGGAACGGCTCGTTTCGAGTCTCAAACGACGGAACGCTTACTACGAGACAGGGATATCCCGTCCTCAATGCCGAGAATAAGCCGATTCGAATCGACGGCACAAAATCGACTCAGGTTGACGGGACGGGGCGGATTCTTCAGGGGGGCAATGAGGTCGCTCAGTTTAAGCTTGTGAACTTCACCGCGCCCCGGACACTTGAAAAGCAGGAGAGTACGTATTTCCGGCTATCGGTCTCGACCCTGACCCCCGCCCCGGCGACGGACGTTAAGGTGGAGCAGCGGAGCGTCGAGTCAGCGAACGTTCAACCGGCTCAGGCGGCGGTGAAGCTGGTGAGCGTGATGCGCCAGTTCGAGATGCTGCAGCGCGCCATGTCGATAGGGAACGAAATGAACAAACAGGCCGTGGAAGATGTAGCGCGCACGAGCGGATAAACAGGACCAGACACATGATACGAGCACTGTTCAGCGCCGGGAGCGGCATGGCCGCGCAGGAAATGAACCTGGATACGATCGCGAACAACCTGGCGAACGCGAACACCACAGGTTTCAAGATGCGCAGGACGCAGTTCCAGGATCTGCTGTATCAGACCTTCATTCAGCCGGGCGCGGCGGCGGGCTCGCAGACCATCGTCCCCAGCGGGTTGCAGGTGGGACTGGGCACGCGGCCCGCGTCGAACGAGATCATCTTCGCCCAGGGCAACTTTCAGAGCACGAACAATCCTCTGGATGTGGTGATTCAGGGGCGAGGCTTTTTCCAGGTCCGGCTCCCTTCCGGCGAGCTCGGGTATACGCGCGCCGGAAATTTTCAGCTCGACCGCGACGGCAACATTGTGACCGCGAGCGGAGATGCCCTGGAGCCGCAGATCACGATTCCACCCCAGGCGCAGTCGGTCACGATCGCCGCGGACGGCACGGTGAGCTATACGCAGCCCGGTCAGACGGCGTCGCAGGTAGCAGGGCAGATCCAGCTCGCGAATTTCACCAATCCCGCCGGGCTGAACAGCATCGGCAACAACATGTTCAAGCCGACCGACGCGTCGGGCGATCCGACCGTGGCGCTGCCCGGGGGCCAGGAGGGACTGGGGACGCTGATGCAGGGTTATATCGAGCAGTCGAACGTGAGCGTGGTGGATGAGTTCATCAACATGATTGTTACGCAGCGAGCCTACGAGGCGAATTCGAAAGTAGTGAAGGCGGCTGACGACATGTATCAGCAGGTGAATAATCTCCGATGATCGAGCTGGTTCTCGCCGCCGCGGCAGCGTACATGGGTCACAGCGGCTGCGTTCACGCGGCGCACGATCGCATTCTCGTCAGCGACGTCGCCACTGCCATTCCCGTATTCCGATCGGATTCGGAGGGGCCGGAGTTCATCGGCTGGACGCCGGTCCCAGGCACGCGCCGCGTGATTACTGCGAAAGAGCTGCTGCAGGCTGCGCGACGAAGGGGGCTGCCGGTAAGCGACGGCGATGTTCGAGAGGTCTGTGTCGAACGCGCGGTCTCACCGCTCGGGGCGGCGAGAATCATGGGCGCGCTCGCGCACTTGCCGGAGCTGGACGGCGCGCAGATCGAGATCGTGGATTTTTCGCGGATCAGCGTACCGGAGGGCCACCTGGAATTCAGCATGGCGGGCCTGGGCCGGCCGGCGAAAGGCGATGCAGAAGCGGCGGTGCTGTGGCGCGGAAGGTTTGTTTATGACGAACGGCGGACCATGCCGGTCTGGGTGCGGGTGAAGCTCACGCGGGTGGTGACAGCGATGCGGGCCGTACGGAACATCGCCGCGGGCTCCGAAATCTCGGCAGAGATGGTGGAGGCTGCGTCGATGAACGATTTTTCGGGCAGCACCGGGGAGCGCGTCTCGTCTGCCGCGGAAGTGGTCGGAAAACGGGCGGTGCATGGGATTCGCGCAGGCGATGTTATCGACAAGCGCTGGCTGGGAGAGCCGGAACTGATTTCACCAGGCCAGAAGGTACGGGTGACGGTGGAGAGCGGGAGCGTCCGTTTGAGCTTCGACCGGGAAGCGGCCTCGGCCGGGCAGCCGGGAAAACCCGTCCTTCTTCGGGACAAGACCAGCGGCCGGACGCTGCGCGCGGAGACAACGGGCCGCGGGGCGGCGCTGATTCGCGTCACGCCGGAGAACCGAATATGAGAACGATGCTGTTTGTGATCGTGGCCGCGGTGGTGGTCGGGCCGTCCGCGCTGGGCAGACGCAAGGCGCCCCCGCCGTCGGCGATTGACTTCAACTCCCTGGTACGACAGCCGCCGACAATGCCGGCGTCACCCGGATCGCTGTATGCGCCGGGAGCGCGGATGTCCGATCTGGCTCGCGATTTGCGCGCCGGTCAGATTCACGATCTGGTGAACATCATCGTGAACGACCAGGCCTCCGCGGTCTCGACGGGGGTGACGAATACGAGCCGCAAGTCGAGCGCCACGGCGAGCGTGACGAGTCTGGGGAAAGTGTTTCCGGCGTCCAGTCCCTGGGTGAACCTGGCGAATATGAGCGGCAACCAACAGTTGCAGGGACAGGCGACCACCAGCCGCGACAGCACGCTTACCACGACATTGTCCGCGGAAGTGAAATTCGTGTTCGCGAACGGGAACCTGTTCATTCAGGGCGGCAAGGAAGTTTACGTCAACGGGGAGCACCAGACGGTCACGATTCAGGGGATCATCCGGCCGGACGATCTCTCGCCGTCCAACTCGATTACATCCGATCGGATTGCAAACATGAGAGTTCTTGTAAACGGCAAGGGGATCGTCAATGATGCCGTGAAGCAGCCGTTCTTCCTTTATCGATTATTGCTGGGTTTGCTCCCATTCTGATATGCCCCTACGACGACTCACCATTGTGCTGCTGGGCGCGCTGCTGATGGCGGCGGTTCCGGAGACGCGGGTAAAGGACTTGGTGAACGTTGAAGGCATCCGCGACAACCAACTGCTGGGTTATGGATTAGTGGTGGGGTTGAACGGAACGGGGGACAAGCGGCAGACCGTCTTTTCGGCGCAGAGCCTGACCAATCTTCTGGCGCGCATGGGCGTGCAGGTGGCGCCCACCGCGATTCTGGTCCGAAATACGGCCGCGGTGCTTGTGGCGGCGACTCTGCCGGCGTTCGCGCAGCCGGGGTCGAAAGTCGACATCACGGTGGCGGCGATCGGCGACGCGAGCAATCTCCAGGGTGGATTGCTGGTGATGACGCCGTTGAAAGGCCCGGACGGGCAGGTGTACGCGATGGCGCAGGGATCGGTAGTGACAGGCGGCTTCGTTGCGGGGCGGGGCGGGAACTCGCAGACAGTCAATCATCCGACGGCCGGCCGGGTGCCCTCGGGGGCCATTATCGAGCGGAATTCGCCATCCATCGAGCCGGCGGGCCGTATCCGCCTCCAGTTACGGCAGTCGGATCACACCAGCGCAGCACGCATCGCGCGAGTGATCAATGCGCGCTTCGGATCGACGGACAACGCCCAGGTGGCGCGAGCGGTAAATTCGGGCCTCATTACCGTGGATGCGCCGCCAGACTGGAAAGGCCGGCCGGTCGAGTTCATTTCCGAGGTGGAAGAGCTGCCCATCGACTCGGATCGGCAGGCGAGGGTAGTCGTTAACGAGAGAACCGGGACCATAGTCATGGGGCAGGACATCGGCATCAGTCCAGTGACGATTCTGCACGGCGCACTGA
>DASRCB010000039.1:0-24811 GCA_035653295.1 Bryobacteraceae bacterium | reverse complement strand
ATGAAAACACCTTCCGCCGCGCCTTCGAGAGCGCCTGGAAGAAGCTCGACGCCCTGCAAAAGCAGCGCAAAACCGCGGAAAAGGAAAACGAAGCCAAAATTCAGGGTGAGGCGAGGGCCGCGGCGCGCGCGGCAGCCCGCAAGACCGACTCGGAAACCCCTTCCACAGCCCCCGAAGTCCGGTCTGAGTCCGTTACGTCACACCAGCGCGAGTGATCGCCCGTACAGCGGCCTCGAAACAGCGGCGAAAACCCGGGCACCATCCAACTCGGCGCGAGAACCGTCTTCTGAGATGTCATTGTGGGGCAGGCTCTCAGCCTCCGGCGGGCGCCCTGCCCGCCTGGTCCGGCCGATTTCACAGATTCGGCGGACCGGGCGGGCAGGCTTATGCAGCGGACAAAGGAGCTACGGCCAACTCCGTCCGCAGCGGCCGCAGGAGTTCCGCGACGCTCCACGCCTGGGCGATACAGCCGCCCGGCAAGTGGGGCCAATCGCCTCCGTATACTTCACTGATTGTCCCCAGGCCTACCGTTAGCAACTGGGGCTCCATGTTGGCCACGAGCTCGCGGCACCACGCGATGTTTTCATCCGTTGTGCCGAATGCCTTCAGATACGCGGTGACAAACGGACCGAGCAGCCACGGCCAAACCGTTCCCTGATGGTAGGCGCTGTCGCGCTCGACACGATTCCCGGAGTAATTCGCTTTGTAATCCGGATCGCCCGGCGCAAGAGAGCGAAGTCCGACCGGTGTCAGGAGCTGATCGCGGCAGATCGAGACGATGGCCTGCTGCTTGTCGCGGTCGACCAGAGTAAAAGGAAGACTTACCGCGAATAACTGGTTCGGCCTAATCTTCGGGTCGGGACCATCCGGGCCAAGTACATCATACAGGCAGTTACGTTCGGCGTTCCAGAACTTCTGCTGAAACGATTCCCGGACCTTATCGCCGAGCTGGCTCAGCTGATGGGCATAGTCCACGTCGCCGAACTCCGCAGCCCAGGTACTCGTCATTCGCAGCGTGTTGTACCAGAGGGCATTCACTTCCACCGGTTTGCCGTGCCGCGGGGTCACCACCCAGTCGCCGACCTTGGCATCCATCCATGTAAGTTGCACGCCCTCGGAGCCGGCGGTCAGCAGGCCGTCTTCGGGGTCGGAGCGAATGCCATACAGAGTCCCTCGCAAATGCCAGCCGATGATACTCTTCGCGGCGGCATAGAAAGTATCGCGCACCCATGCGATATCGCCCCCACTCAGCGTGTATATCCAGACGGCATGAAACATCCAGAACGTCGCGTCGCAGGTATTGTAGTGCGGCGCGCCGACGTCCGGGAAATGGTTAGGGATGAGGCCCTGATTGAGGTGATAGAGGAATCCTTCGATTACCGCGCGCGCCTCGTTCAGCAAGCCGCGATCGATCAGCAGACCGGGAAGGCTGATCATGGTGTCCCGGCCCCAGTCGGCGAACCACGGAAAACCGGCGAGAATGGTGGCGCGTCCGTCGGCGCGCTTCGCGCGAAACTGATTCGCGGCGGCCTCCAGCCGAACCTCGAAGGGCGAGGTTCCGACGATGCTGCGCGCTTTTCGATGCTCGCTCTCAATCGCTTCGACATCGGCGGTCGAGTAGCGCCGGTCGGGATCCGTGTCGGCCACGATCCACGACCGGGAGCCGGTCTTCAGGTCGAAGCGCAGCACGCCGGGGCTGTAGAGATCCTCATGATCCTCCATGCCGCGCTCGCGCTCGATGGGATATTCGAGGTTGTAAAACCACATCCCATTCTCGTTGAACGAGCCCCCGCTGTGATTCAGGGTAAGCGGCGGCAGCGACGCATACGGGCGCATACGGACGTGATCCGGGTCGACATCGACGCCGCCGTCCAGTGCGTCATTCTTGTGCGTTAGTGAGTGATAATCGCGAAACGCGATCAGCGGTCGCGCGATGAGGGCACAGTCGCAACTCGCCTGGTAAATGATCACACAGGCCTGGCGGTCCTGCGCCAGAAAGACGCTGCGCGTAACGGTCGCCGGGCCGAGCTGCCAGGTCCATACGGGGAATGGGTCGAGGCGGAACTCGTGCAGAAGCTCGAAGCCGCGCGGGTAGACGGTAGCAGGGTATTGATTGGCGGCAAGCTGGTAGCAGCGGCCCTCGAAGAGGACCTCTTCATCCACTTTGGACAACAGCACGTGACGCTGTACCGGTGGGCACAGACTCGCGACAAGGAAGCCGTGATAGCGGCGCGTGTTCGGGCCGGCCACCGTACCCATGGCGTAGGCGCCGGTTCCGTTCGTCTCCAGCCACTCCAGCTCACTGCTGCGCGCGTAGGCGCGGCACTCATCGCTGTCGATGAGCACCGGAGTAAAAGCGTATTGCATTGCCGGCTAAGCGGTAACCGGCGTCTGGTTGAGGTCTTGCGCGGCGCTGCGCCCCAGGGTGTTGACCACGCGCAGCAGCCGGGAATCGAGCTCGCGCTCGGCTTCCCTGCCCTTTCTGCGAGACGGATCGCTGCCCGATGGAAGCAGGTATTGATTGACCAGGGTCATGACCGGGATGGTCAATTCCGGAAGCAGGCCGTGCAGGCGCGCAGCAAGGTTGGCGGGAACGGAAAGAACGCGTTCCGGCAGTCCCCAGCGCGTGGCCTGAACGATGTCACGCGCCGCGCGCTCAGCGCTGATGGCGGTAAGTGGTGAAGCGGCGCTCAGACTGAACCACAGATATTCGCGGGCGTGGTTGCCTTTGAACTCCGCATTCAGGTGTGAGCCGGTGCGCATCAGGCCGGGGACGATGGTGGTGACGCTGATCCCGTCCCGCGCCAGCTCCGTGCGCATGCCTTCCGACAATGCCACGGCCGCGAATTTCGCGCAGCTGTACGGAACGAGGTGGGGCACACTGATTTTGCCGCCGATGGAGGTAATATTCACGATGCGCCCGCTGCGACGCGCGCGCATTTGCGGGATGACGGCGAGAGAGGCGTAAACCGGCGCCCAGAACATGATGGCCATTGCCTGTTCGAAGTCCTCGACGCGCACGCTTTCCATCGGGCCAACGGCGATGGAGCCCGCGTTGTTGACCAGTATGTCAATGCGTCCGAAGTGTTCCGTGACACGGCCCACGAGCTGCTCGACCTGAGCGCGCTCAGTGAGATCGCAGCGAATGGCCAGTACAGCCGCGCCGCGACGTTCGAGGTCGGCCCGCGCGGCCTCCAGTTGGGCGGCGTTGCGCGCACAGATCGCGATGCGGCAGCCGTGCGCGGCAAATTCGCGGGCCAGTTGCAGGCCCAGCCCGCGCGATCCACCGGTAATCAACACTACCTGACCGTCGAGCGAAGCCGAAGCGGCAATCTTCCGCGCCCTGCGCGCCACCGCTCCCCAGCTTTTCAGCGCCGCGGCGGCGCTGGCCACCGCTACAGCTCCGCCTGCGATGCCGGCGGCCATCAACAACGCCGAAGACGTTCTCATGGCGTACTCCTCACTAGCGGCGGTGTGTCAGGCCGTCAACTCCTTCTCTACCGCGGCCGTTGTCACCGCCGGCTGACGACGCGTCAGCTCGGTTCGTGTCGCGCCCGTAATCCTGCCTATCAACGTAAGCGACTGCGCGACCACCTGATCCATGTTGTAGTACTTGTAAGTTCCCAGCCTTCCGGTAAAGTATACGCCCGGAGTGCTTTCGGCAAGCGCCTGATATTTGCGGTACAGAACGTTGTTCTCCGGCCTGGGGACGGGATAGTAAGGATCGCCCTCGGCGGTCGGGAATTCGTAGACGATGCTCGTCCGCTGATGATTCTGCCCGGTCAGGTACTTGAACTCAGTGATGCGCGTATACGGGACCTTCTCGTCCGGATAGTTCACCACCGGCGCCGATTGAAAAACCGCTCGATCGATGGTCTCGTGCCGGAAATCCAGGGAGCGATAGGGCAGCTTGCCGTAGCGATAATCGAAAAACTCATCAATCGGCCCGGAGTAGATCATCTCTCCGAACGGAATCTCATCGAGAACGTCGCGGTAGTCCGTATTCAGCAGGATGCTGATATTCGGGTGGTCAAGCATGTTCTCGAACAGCCGCGTGTAGCCGTGCAGGGGCATGGCCTGATAGCTGTCGGTGAAATACCGGTCGTCGCGGTTGGTGCGGACGGGGATGCGCGCCGTCACCGACGCGTCGAGCTGCGAAGGATCGAGGCTCCACTGCTTCCGCGTGTAGCCGCGGAACATCTTCTCATAGAGTTCCCGCCCCACGCGGCTGACCACCACGTCCTCGGAAGTGCGAATCGAGTCGCGCTTTTCCGCAATGGACTGGAAGAAACCTTCCAACTCACTGGAATCGAGGTTCAATCCGTAAAGCTGGTTCACGGTGTCCAGGTTGATGGGAATGGGGACCAGCTTGTTATCCACCAGCGCGCGCACGCGGTGCTCGTACGGCCGCCAGGCGGTGAAGCGCGACAGGTAATCGAATACATCGCGCGAGTTGGTGTGGAAGATGTGCGGTCCGTAGCGGTGAATCAGGATTCCGTCATCGTTGTAGTGATCGTACGCGTTGCCGCCGATATGCGGCCGCCGATCACAGATGAGCACGCGATATCCAAAGCCGCGCGCCAGCCGTTCGGCGATGACGCTGCCGGCGAATCCGGCTCCGACGATTAGATAATCAAACATTTTTCGTGTCCTCTCCGTTTCAGGCGACGGCCTGCTCCGATTCCGCTTCCGTCTTCGACAGGATGAGATTGGCCATGCGGCGCTGCGTGCTGTCCCACGAAAGGCCGCTGAGAAACTGCTGCACCTGCCGCGCCCACGCGGCGTCCGAGCGCTGTGCGAAGGCCCGCTCAACGGCGCTCACGAACGCCTCCGGAGTGTCGGCGATCTGCACCAGACCCTGTTCCCCATACGGCCGCACCACATCGCGAATGGACGTGGACACGGCGGGCAGACCGGCGGACAGATATTCCGGGGTCTTGGTGGGACTGATGAACCGGGTCGATTCGTTATGCGCGAAGGGCAGCATGGCCGCGTCCCAGCCGCTCATATAGGCCGGCAGTTCGGCGTATTTCTTCCCTCCCAGCCAGTGGATGTTCTCGTTCTTCGGCAAAGCCTCGGGGTCGATCTTCACCACCGGCCCGAGCATCACCAGATGCCAGTCCGGACGCACGGAGGCCACGCCGGCGATGAGGTCCAGATCCATGCGTTCGTCGATCACGCCGCAGTAGCCGATGCGGGGATGGGGAATGGACGCCTGGTCGGCGGGATCTGCGGCATGCGCGAGGGCCTGGGCGAAATGCGCCACGTCGACGCTGCTGGGCAAACAGTGCACGTCGCGGTGCTGCGTACGCTTGGCCTCGTACAGCGATTGACCGCCGGTGAAGACGAGATCCGCGCGACGAAACAGATCCGCCTCTCGTTCGCGCAACGCCGGCGGCGCGCCACGGAACAGCGACAGTTCGTCCATGCAGTCGTATACCGTGACCCGGGGCCGCAGATGCGCGGAGAAGCCCAGCATCATGGGGGTGTAGTACCACGCAACAGAATTGTTGATCTCGTGAGACTCGATCAGGTGGTCCAAAAAGACCCGCTGCAGGCGCTCGGCGTCCTCGGGCGCTGTTCCGTGCTGCAACCGCGGAACCACAATCTGCACTCCGGATTCCGGGTCGGCGATGACGTCGCAGCGGGGCCCCTCGTCATGAAACGTCGGCTCCTCCATGAAGAAGACTCGCGTCTCGCGCGCGAAGCGGCTCAGCAGATGCTGCGGCCTTTGGTACACGAACCCCCATCGCAAATGACAAAAACAGATCAGATCCAGTTTCATGTGTAATTACTCCAGGGCTGTCAATGAGCGCTTCTCCGAAAATTCGCTGCTGCCGCCGCAGTTCGAGGGCCAGAGGACGGAATACCGGACGGCGGCCATCCTCTCCGGCGTACCCGAGCAGGCCGTTCGGACAATGCCGCTCGTTGTCCCATCCGGGATGATTCGCCACCGGATAAAGGCAGATGCCATGCAGAGGCACGCCGCTGTCCATGGCCGCGGCGGCTTCGCCGCACACATAACGAAACCAGCGCGGGCGCTCGTCGCCTTCGCACCCGGTTTCGGCGATCAGCATGGGGCAGCCATACCGCTCGTGATACTCGCGCAGGATGTCGCGGAACGGCCGGTAGCATGGCTCGCCCAGCCAGATGGTCGAGCTGTTGTGGCGCCACTGGTTGTTGTTGTAGTAGTTCAGTCCAATGATGTCGAGGTATTGGGCATGACCGCCGAGCTCCGGGCACAAGCGCCCCGCGAGCATATCCAGGCTCTGGAACTGGAACAGGCGGTAGTGTTCCGCTTCATCGGCGTCCTGCGGACGCGCGGGGTCGGCGATGATGTGGATCGCCGGCTCGCAGTGCACGAACCGGGCATCGGGCAGCACCGAACGCACCGCGTCCATGGCGGCAATGGAGGCCCGCACCAGCTGACATTTCAGCTCGAACCCGCGATGGCTGTCGAAGGGATTGATGTACGTTGCCTCTCCGCCCGCCCACGAAACGAATGAGATCTCGTTGACGGGGCACAGGAACGGACGAGCGTGATCCTGTTCACGGAGCACATCGGCGGCGGCCCGAGTAAATGCCGCGAACCTGTCGATAAATTCCACGGAATATATGTCGATATCGTCAGGCCACCCGTAGTGGAAAAGGTCCCATATGACTTCCACGCCGGCATCACCGGCGGCCCGCAACATCGGAATCCAGGAAGACCAGTCGTACTCGCCGGGCCGCGTTTCGATCAAGTGCCAGCGCAGGCCGTCGCGGACCGTGCCCAGCCCCAGACGGCGAACCGCATCATAGTCGGAGCGCGCAAACCGTCCATGCCCGCTGGCGGCAATCATATCCAGACGGCGGCGGTCCACCGAACGGCGGTGCGTGGAGCACTCGAAACCGGCCTGAAAGAACGATTGGAACAGGCCTGCCCCTCGTGTCATCACGGCTTCAGGACCACCTTGACGCACTCATCCTGCTTATCGCGAAAGGTACGGTACATGGAAGGGGCATCGTCCAGCCGCACGCGGTGGGTGATGATGAAGCTGGGGTCGATCTCGCCGGCCTCGATGCGATCCAACAGGGGCTTCATGTAGCGATGCATGTGTGTCTGCCCCATGCGAAAGGTAAGCCCCTTGGAAAATGCGGCGCCCAGCGGGAATTTGTCGAGAAATCCCGCGTAAACACCGGGAATCGAAACCACGCCACCCTTGCGGCATGCCTGGATCGCCTGGCGCAGCGCGTGCGGCCGGTCGGTTCCGAGCATCACGGCCTGTTTCGCGCGATCGAGCAGCGCGTCGGGGCTCGTGCCGTGCGCCTCCATGCCAACCGCGTCGATACACTTGTCCGGTCCCATGCCACCGGTCTTCTCCTTCAAGATTTCGACGACATCCACCTGGGTGTAATCGAGCGTCTCGGCGCCGGCTTCGCGCGCGAGCCGCAGGCGCTCCGGGAACCGGTCGAGCGCAATGACGCGCTCGGCGCCGAGCAGATATGCGCTCCTGATCGCCAGCAGACCAACGGGCCCGCAGCCCCAGACGGCGATGGTGTCGCCGCCTTCAATCTCGCAGTTCTCCGCCGCCATATACGCCGTCGGGAAGATGTCGGAGAGGAACAAAACCTGTTCGTCGGTGAGAGAGTCGGGAACCTTCAGCGCTCCGTAATCGGCGAACGGCACACGCACGTATTCCGCCTGTCCACCGGCGTAACCACCGAATAAATGAGAATATCCAAAGAGTCCAGAGGCCGATTCGCCGAACAGCTTCTCCGCCATCCAGCGATTGGGATTGGAATTGTCGCAGAGCGAAGTGAGCGACTTCTGACAGAAGAAGCAGTTACCGCAGGCGATGGTGAATGGAATGACAACGCGGTCGCCGCGCTTTAGGCCGTTCTCTTTACCGATCTCGACGATCTCGCCCATGAACTCGTGGCCCAGCACATCGCCGGACTCGAGTGTCGGAATGTAGCCATCGTAGAGGTGCAGATCGGAACCGCATATCGCAGTGCTGGTAATGCGCACGATGGCGTCTCTGGGATTCAGAAGTTTGGGATCGGGAACCCGATCCACGCGGACGTCTTTGGCGCCGTGCCAGCAGAGTGCTTTCATTGATCGCTGATCGCTCCGATTGAGTGAAAGATCGCCCCAACCCGCGCTTGCCAGCCGCAGGAATGGAAACTGAAATGCCCGACAGCAGGTTGACGACCCCGCAACTGTGGGTCGTCAGTGAGACTACAGAGGGGCCGTTGTTGTTTCATTCTTTTAAAAAACAACAGCTTACGGACAACGGAAGCGAGACGCCGCGCGAAACTGTGCGCCGTGTAGGTTTCTTTTTTTCACTGCACGGCGATGAGATCAGGCGCATTGTAAAATCTACGCTCTCGGCGTGGTCCGATGATAAAGTGCCTCGGCTGGCGGCCTCGCTCGCCTACTACACGGCGCTTTCTCTGGCACCGCTCATCGTGGTTTTGCTGGGCATCGCGGGACTCGCGTTTGGCCGCGCGGCGGCGCAGAGTCAGCTGCTCTGGCAAATCCGGCAGACTGCCGGCGATCCGGCGGTGCGCGCTGTACAGGGTCTGCTCGGCGCCGCGCACAAGCCCACCACCGGCCTGCTCGCAACAGCGATCGGCCTTGTCACGGCCTGCTTCGGGGCCACCTCGGCGGTCGTGGAACTGACGGATGCCCTCAACACCATCTGGCATGTTCCCGGCGCGACGGGCTCCACGGGAATGCGCAGCATACTGGCGTATTTGAAGCAGAGAACGCTGTCGCTGCTTCTGGTCAGCGGAGTCGGCCTTTTCCTGTTGCTCTCGCTTTTCGTGAACACATGGCTGGCGGCCGTGGGCAAATACTTTGCGGGTCTTCTGCCGTCTTCCGAGCTGTTGCTCGAGATCGCCAATTTTATTCTGTCGTTTGTTGTTATAACGGTGCTTTTCGCCGTGATTTTTCGAATGTTGCCCAGCGTGCGGCTGAAATGGAGTGACGTGGCCATCGGGGCGGCGGTCACGTCTCTGCTGTTCACCGTCGGCAAGCTTCTGATCGCCCTTTACCTGGGCAAAAGCACGGTCGGCAGCGCCTACGGGGCGGCGGGGTCTTTCGTCATCCTTCTGGTCTGGATTTACTATTCGGCGCTGGTGTTCTTCCTTGGAGCGGAGTTCACGCGCGTCTACACCAGGGAGGTTGGATCGCACTCGGACGCGCAGCCATGCCCGCCTGAGCCGCCGCCGCGTCCCGATGTCGTTCTTGTCGATTCGGCGGGGAAGCCCGTCGACACGTCCGGTTGAAGGGAGCGTCGAACCAGTATGAACGTGGTCGGAGTGTTCGCACACATAATGCAGGCCGAGGATGCGATCGGCGCGCTGGAACGCGCGGGAATAAACCGCGATGACATCAGCCTCGTGGCGCAGCGGCAGCCTTCGCAGGAGGCAAGCGGGACGAAGAAGGAACGGACCGCCGGGTTTGGCGCCGGCGCCGCGCTGGGAGGAGTCGCCGGCGCGCTACTCGGACTGGCGGCGTTTTCCATTCCTGGCATCGGCCCGATCGTCGCCGGAGGTCCCATCGCTGCGGCATTTGGAGCGGCCGGAGCAGGCGCGGCCGCCGGCGGCGTGATCGGCGCGCTTACCGGATTGAACGTGCCGGAGAACGATGCCCAGTATTACGCCGAGCAGGTGCGGCGCGGCAGTGCGCTGGTGATTGTCCGCGCGCTGGACAATGGAGCCGCGCAGCGCGCCAGAGAGGCGCTTGACGCCGCCGGCGCCCGCAGCGCATCCGATGTTACCGAGGCGTCGCCATCGGGCTCGCGGCTCTACGACGTGGATGGGCTGGAGTTCGATACGCCGGTAAGCAGCTTTGAAGACTTCAGGAAGAGCTAATGCGCACCACAGCGGTTCTCGCCATCAGTGTTGTCCTTTGTGTCTCGGGCGCCGCCGGGGCGCGAACGCACCATGCCCGCGCGCGCCGGCCGGCGAAGACAGTCGAGGCGCCCGTCAGCTTCGACGTGAACGCGGTGAATAACCCCGCCACTCAGGACGAAATCAAACAGGGTGACGCCGGAAACGCGGTGCTGCGCGCGGAGATCCTGCTCGACCGGCAGCACTTCTCCCCCGGCGAGATCGACGGCCGTTTCGGCGACAACATGCGCCAGACAGTGCTCGCGTTTCAGAAGGCTCGTGGGCTGCAGGCTGACGGCGAGGTGGATCAGCCAACCTGGGCGATTCTCAACCAGGATCAGAAGCCGCCGCTCACGCAATACACGATTACCGATGCGGACGAGGCCGGTCCATTCGTGCAGATTCCGAAGGATCTCGACAAACAGGCAAAGCTGGACTTCGCCGGCTACGAATCCCCGCTGGAAGAGCTGGCCGAGCACTTTCATTGCAGCCCGAAGCTGCTGCAGACGCTGAATCCTGATGCGGATTTCAGCAAGTCGGGTACAACGATTACCGTCCCGGACATCGGCCGTACGCCGCTGTATGCTTCGCAGGCGGCGCGCGTGGTGGTCAACAAGAGCTGCAGCTGTGTTGAGGTGCTGGACTCACAGAACAAGGTGATGGCTCATTACCCCGCAACCATGGGCAGTCACCACGATCCCCTGCCGCTGGGCAAATGGAAGCTCGATGCGCCGCGCATGAATCCCGATTTCAACTACAACCCGAAGCTGTTCTGGAATGCGCCGGCACACGATTCGAAGGCGCACATTCGACCCGGTCCCAATAACCCGGTGGGCACGGTGTGGATCGGGCTAAGCAAGAAGCACTACGGGATTCACGGCACACCGGAGCCTTCGCTAATCGGTAAAACGGCATCGCACGGCTGTATCCGGCTGACGAACTGGGACGCCAACGATCTGGCCAACCTCGTTACGCCGGGGATGGAAGCCGATCTGGTTGCGAAGTGATGCGGGCCGCGCTTCTTTTCCTCTTGCTGTTCGCAGCCGGCGATGAGGCTTCATTGCGCGATGAAGTGAGGACCCTGCCCATGAACGGCCTCCGGGCTGACCAGATTCAGGACACGTTTCATTCCACGCGCGGCGGCGGAACGCGCGAGCATCGCGCAACCGACATCCTGGCCCCACGCGGAACACCGGTGCTGGCTGTAGCTGACGGGACCATTGCAAAGCTCTTCCTCAGCGTTCCCGGCGGCAACACGATTTACGAGTTCGACCCGTCGGGCACATGGTGCTTTTACTACGCTCATCTGGACGGCTATGCGCCTGGCCTGCACGAAGGAATGGCGGTCAGGCATGGCGACACGATCGGATTCGTCGGCACGACGGGAAACGCCGGAAACACGCCGCATCTGCACCTCGAGTTTTCGCGTCTTGGTCCAGAGAAGCACTGGTGGCAGAGCACGCCAGTGGATCCCTACCCGATCCTGATGGCGCTCGCCGCCGGCGCGCGGTCATGAGGGTGCTCCGGCGCGCAAAGGATCAGGGGCAGTCCCTCGACAGTGAGGATACGCTAGGGGTGGCGGGTTGCGGCAGCGGCCGCATCGGCGCCAGATACCAGGCGCGTTCTTCTCCCCCGCACCGGAACATGCCCAAACGCCGCGCCTCGTCGCGCCACGGCTGCAGGAATCCGCTGGTGCTGCCTCCCGATGCTGCCGTCATATAGCGCGCGCCGAGGCTGCGGCCCAGCGTATTCGTATGGACCGACAGACGCGGCAACAGCGCCGAGGTGCGCCATGGCGGACGCACGCGCGCATCGCGCACGTGTATGACTTCGTCCAGGGGGACCAAACGCCCGAGCGCGAGGGCGACGTCGTGAATGCTCGCGGGATCGCGCTCGCTCGCCTCATCGTAGAAGAAGAATTCGATCATCGCCGCCGGGGTTCGATCGTCGTCAACGTAAGCGAACATGCACAGCGCGTACGGTAGCGGCGCCTCCTCGCGAAACAGATGCAGCAGATGACTGCAGTCTCGTAACCAACTGGTTGTGACTTTCATCGACGCCTCGGCCGCAGGCGCGAACGCCTGCTCCATTCGGTATTGCGTCGAATGGCGGTGGAATTTGCGCCAAAGCGGTCGGAGCTACCTGTTTATGCAGGGCCGAGCGCAGGAACAGGCGCGAGGCGGACCTCGCGGGTCCTCTACCCCTGTACTCCGTTCTCCGGCTGAAAGCTGGTGACCCCCGCCGCGAGCGCGAGCTGCGTCAGGCTGGCAACGTTATTCACGCCCAGCTTCTTCATCATGGTCTTGCGATAACTGCGCACGGTCTGGAGCCCGAGATCCAGCATTACCGCAATCTCTTTGCTGGTCTTTCCTTCAGCTACCAGCCTGAGCACCTGAAGCTCGCGCGGCGACAGCCCTTCCAGCATTGACGACGCCGGCTTCGCCTCCAGATCTCCTCGCTGAATGCGGAACAAAAGCTTGTCCGAGACCTGCGGGCTGAGATAGGAGCCGCCCTTGGCCACGGTCCGCAGGGCATCGACCAAATCGTTGTCCGAAGCCTTCTTCAAGACGAAAGCGCGCGCGCCGCATCGAATCGCGCTGACGACGGAGTGCTCGTCATCATACATCGAGAGGATAATGACGCGAGTTTCGGGGCAGTGGCGCAGGATTTCCTGCGTCGCTTCGATGCCGTTCAGCCCCGGCAGGCCGATATCCATCAGGACGATGTCCGGCGCTTTCCGCCGGCAGGCCTGAATCGCCTCGGCCCCTGATTCGGCTTCCCCCTGAATGGAGAACTCACCGCTGCTGTGGCGCAGGATGGCCTTGATGCCATCGCGCATGATTTTGTGGTCGTCAACAAGCAAAACGTTGAACGCCATGCTATATAGACCCCGCTGGCGGAGACTGTTGCACCGGGCAAGTGGCTTTCACGATCGTACCCTTTCCTCGGGCGCTGTGAATTGTAAGGCGGATACCGTTCTGAGAGGCATAGTATCGCATAAGCAGCAGCCCGAGTCCACCCTGAAACCGTCGCTCGGTCTCGTGGACCGGAAATCCGACCCCGTTATCCCGCACTTCCAGCACCGCCCGGTCGCGCGCCAGCCGAAACAAAACCTCGGCAGTGCGGAAACTTGCATGCTGGACCGCATTGTCCAGCGCAAACTCGGCGATCTTGTACAAAACCGTGCCCTGGTGCGCGTCGATGCGGACGTCTCGCTCGGCCGCCAGTCGAATCGACCCCGGAGCGGACTCGCGGAAACGGCCCACCAGACGCTCCAGCGCGAAGGACAGGCCGGCGCGTTCCACCACCGACGGGTTCAGCTCGTAACTGAGCCCTCGGAGTTCCTCGATCACCCCTTCGAGCATGGTTTGGATTTCCGTGGTGCGCTGCACGATCCCCGGCGCCTGCTCGCGAAAATCCATGCGCAGCACATCCAGCTGAAGCCCCACGGCGCTCAGCACCTGACTGGCTCGATCGTGCAGGATACGCGCCACCCGCGCCTGCTCGCGCTCGCGCTCGTTGATGAGCGCCACGAGTTTTTCAGTCAGTGGGTTGGGGGCGGGGGGCGTCGGGCCCGGCGGCAGCTGGTTCGAGTCAGCGATGGGAAGCGGGCCTCACTACGTCCTTTATATCCTGGAGCCCGCGTCGACCTGGCGTACGCGCCGCCCGGGACAGCATGGCCGCGACTCCGCTGAGCATTACTACCAGCAACAACGATACGCGGAGCGTGGCTGCGTTCGCGATTACCCCGATCAACGGTGGGCCCACCAGAAAGCCGAGATATCCGGTGGTGCTCACGGCGGCGATCGCCACCGCCGGAGTTACTTTGGGCTGTTTCGCGGCCGCGCTGCACATGTTCGGAAATATGGAGGCAAAGCCCGCGCCGACTATGCCGAACCCGACCATCGCCGCGGTCGTGGTCCCCGCAATCAGCGCGCCTGCCAGGCCGAATGCCGACATCAGCGCGCCGTAACGGACCACCGCGACGGCCCCTATCCGCGCGGTCAGCGAATCGCCCGCCAGGCGGCCCAGCGCCATTGTGGCTGAGAACACCGAATATCCAAGTCCGGCCACGCCTGCGGACGCGCCCGCGATGTCCCGCAGGTACACCGCCGACCAGTCGGCCATAGCGCCTTCCCCGAGCAAAATGCAAAACGAGATGACGCTGAGGCCGAGCAGCGCGCCGCGCATCGCGCTCAGCCGGAATGGACCTTCCCACGCCTGATCGTGGCCCGGGACCAGCCACGGTCCTACGGCCGCAACCACCGGGGCCAGGAGGATCGCGGCAAGCGCCAGATGATCGCGGGGCGCTATGTTCCGCTGCGCGGCCAAGGCGCCTGTAGCCGCGCCGATCATGCCGCCAATGCTGAACAGGGCGTGAAAGAAGGACATCGTCGGCTTGCCCCGCAGGCGCTCGACGTCGGCTCCCTGCGTGTTCATGGACACGTCCATTGCGCCCGCCGCCGCCCCATAAACGATCAGCGCTGGGAACAGCAGCCATTTCCATGCCACCAGGCCCGGTAAAACCAGGGAGGCGCAGAAGGCAAGCGAGGCGAGGCGCGTAACGATGCGGCTGCCGTACGCATTGCACAGACGAGCGGTCAGCGGCATGCCCCCCAGCGCGCCCACGGCGGCCCCCAGCAGTGAAAAGCCCAGAAACGCCGGCGACAGGGCCAGCTTGTCGCGCACCGCTGGAACGCGCGCGATCCAGTTGCCCACCACGATGCCGTGCACCAGGAAGGTAACGGCCACCGCAACGCGATGTTTGCTGGTGTGCTGCACTCGCTTCCGTCAGCCTGCCGCGAGGGGCGGGAGAGCAAAGCGGCCGCGCAATTCGCTCCACGCCTGCGCCGGATTCTCGAAGAGGATGGCGTGCATGCCTACTTCGCGCGCCCCTGCCACGTTCTCCTCTTTGTCATCCAGGAAAAGTGTGTCGCCGGGTTGCAATTTCAGGGCGTTCAGCGTGTGCCAGTAAATGGCCGGCTCCGGTTTCACCGCGTTCACGTCGCAGGACCACGTGGCGTACTCGAAATCGCGCAGCCATAACGCGTTCTCCGTCAGGTAACGGCGCAGCGTGATCGGCATATTCGACAGGATTGCGGTGCGGATCCCGCTGCGGCGGATCTCGCCCGCCCACGTCACGACCACCGGATTGGGGCGCGACCAGCTTTCGTTGTCGAGGCGGATGATCTCCTCCATCGTGCCGTTCCGCAGCACCGCCCCTCCCTCGCGCGCGATGGTCTTCCAGTAATCCTCGATGCTGAGGTCGCGGCGATCGAAGGCCAGACGGTATTTCCAGTAGAGGTCGTGCATGACGGGCACGTCGATGCCGGCCACGCGGGCCATCGCTTCCATGTCCGATGGCTGCTGCGAAATGGACAGGACTTTTCCGTAGTCGAAGATAACGGCCGCGGGTTGGATCATTGAGTAATTCTTCAGGCTAGCAGGCGCGCCGCTTCCTTCGCGAAATAAGTGAGGGTGAAATCGGCGCCGGCCCGGCGGATGGCCGTAAGCGATTCCAGCACGGCGCGATTCCTGTCCAGCCAGCCATTCTGCGCCGCCGCCACGATCATGCTGAACTCGCCGCTCACCTGATACGCCGCCAGCGGCAGATCGAAGCGCTCGCGCGCCTGCCGCACAATATCGAGGTACGGCATGGCGGGCTTCACCATGATCATGTCCGCGCCCTCGGCGATGTCCAGCTCGATCTCGCGCAGCGCCTCGCGCGCGTTCGACGGATCCATCTGGTAACTGCGCCGGTCGCCAAACTGGGGCGCCGATTCCGCGGCCTCGCGGAACGGACCGTAGAACACCGATGCGTATTTCGCCGCGTAGGACAGGATCGGCGTGCTGGGAAAGCCGGCTTCGTCAAGAGCTTTGCGAATCGCCCCGACGCGGCCGTCCATCATGTCACTCGGGGCCACGATGTCCGCGCCGGCGCGCGCGTGCGATACCGCCGATTTGGCCAGCCACTCCAGCGTGATGTCGTTGTCCACCTCGTTGCCCCGCACATACCCGCAGTGCCCGTGGCTGGTGTACTCGCAGTTGCAAACGTCGGTGATCAGCAGCAGCCCGGAAACTTCGGCTCGCAGCGCCTGCAGCGCGCGCTGCACGATGCCGCTTTCGGCGTACGCGCCGGACGCCATCTCATCCTTTACCTCCGGAATGCCGAAGAGGATGATCCCGCCGATGCCCAGCGATTTGACTTCCGCGCATTCCTTCACCAGTTCATCGATCGAAAGCTGGAAATTGCCCGGCATGCTGCCGATTTCTTTCCGCACTCCCTCGCCGGGACACACAAAAAGCGGCAGGATGAACTGCGACGGCGCTAGCCGCGTTTCGCGAACCAGCGAGCGCAGGGCTTCGGTGGACCGCACGCGCCGCATGCGGTGGACGGGAAAGGACATGAAGCTACAATTTCAGTCTAATGCACAGGGCGCGCAAATATATCGTTCGCGGACGCGTTCAGGGGGTTGGGTTCCGCTGGTTCGTGGAGCATTCAGCAAACGCAATCGGCCTCCGCGGCTGGACCCGCAACCTGGACGATGGCAGCGTGGAGGTGTACGCGGTCGGCAGCAAAGACCAGCATGACGAGCTCTGCGCCCGACTCTGGAAAGGCCCCCGCAGCTCCGAGGTGCACGGAGTCGAAGAGCAGGAAGCCGCGCTGGAGAAGCTCAGCGGCTTCCATATCCGCCACTGAGTTGTGGGAGGCAGGCGCTCGGATGCGGCGGGCTAAAGCCCGAGGCCGCAGGCCAAAGCCACCTCCAGAACGTGCAAGCCAAAGGCTCGCACCACAACCGGCATTTCAGGAGAATGTCCAAGGTTCAGCCTGCAAGCCCTAGGGTTGCACGAAACTTACGCGTTCGGCGACCTCTGCGAGTCGGCGCTGAAGCGTGTGGGTTGCACCTGCTCAACCCCGCTGAGGGGATCCCCCGCCGGATGTCGCTTACCTCAGCATGAGGCGCCTTCTTCAACTGTCCGCGATCCTGGTCGCAACGGCCGCGGTCAGGGCCGACATCATCACGTCGCTTAGCTTCGCCGACCCGACCGCCGGCTCCGAATTGACCGTCGCCGTCGGTTCCAACGTCACCGTGAACCTCGGCATCGCGTTTAATCCCCTTCCTGCCACGATGCCCAGCACCCAGTTCGTCGATATCAACACGTCCAGCCAGGTCGGTAGTTGCACGACCGACCCCAATCCCTGCGTTGAGACTCAGACCTATACGAATGCTTCCTCCCTGGTGAATACGCCGAATAACCCTTTCGTCGAGATCATCGCCAATCCGAACCTCACGCGCGTGCCTGATTTCTTCCCATTTACCGGGGTCGGGACCTTTCCGCTGACGCTTACTTACCCCAACACCGGCCTCTTCGAGGTCGACCTCGCCGGTCCGTCAACCGATCAGGAACAAATCCCGGAGATCCAGTGCGAGACGCTGTTCACCGCCGGAATTCCCGGTTCTCCGACCTGCAGCACCATAGCAATCCTCCCCGTCGCCGGCACGGTTACGGGTCTCGGTCAGCAGCTTTTCGTTAATGTCGTGGCTGCGCTGCCACCCCCAGCGGCGGTACCGGAGCCCCCGACGGCGCTGCTCGTCGTTGCAGGCAGCCTCGCCGCGCTCGCTTTCACCGGCATCGCGCGACGATCAGCGTAATATCGTCCTGCTGCTCCACGGGACTGAATGCGCGTACTTCATCGAGCACCGCCGAGACGACGTCGGCGACGGGGCGCGAGCGGGCGGCCTGCAGCGCTTCGGCCAGCCGCCGCTCCCCGAACTGCTCCTCGGCATCGTCCTCGGCTTCGGTGATCCCATCCGTGTAAAGCGCGACCACGTCGCCGGAACACAGCTCCCGCTGGCCGGCTTCGCAGTCCCATTGATCGAAAAGCCCGAGCACCGTGCCGGTCGACTGCAGCCGCTCCACCGCGCCGCCCGCGCGCAGCAGCAGGCCCGGGAGGTGACCACAGTTGGCGTAGCGCAACCGCCGCGAGCGGTCATCGTACTCGGCGAACAACAGCGTGGCGTACGCGCTCTCGGCCGTGTTGCCGAAGAACAACCGGTTCACGCACTGGAGAAACCGCGCCGGATCGTCGGCCGCAAGGGCACACTGGCTCCGCAGGTTGGCCTGGAGGTTGGCCATCAGCAGGGCCGCGGCGATCCCCTTCCCCGAGATGTCGCCCACCACCAGACCCAGCCGGTCCTGCCCCAACTCCAGAAAATCGTAATAGTCTCCGCCCACCTGCCGCGCCTGGCGGCACACGCCCGCGTATTCGAGCGTGCGCAGCGCCGGCGCGGTTTGCGGAAACAGCCGGGCCTGCACCTCGCGCGCGATCTCGATTTCCCGCGCGGCCCGGCGTTCCCGCTCCTGCTTCTCGGCCGCCGCCTGCCGTTGCATCTCCACCGCGCGGCTGACCTCGTCGAAGCTGACCAGCTGGAACGAGTTCCCGTCCGGGTCCTGGAAGCGGGTGAATACCCCGCCCCAGACCGGGGTGGCCGCTGACGCCCCGGCAGGCGTATCGTACCGGACGCGTCGCAGCCGCGGCGTGTGCCGGAACCGAACGCCGCGGCTGCTCCACTCGCGAAAGCGGGCCGCCACATCATCGGTGACCAGTACGATCTGCGTGGCACGTCCGATAAGCTTGTATTCCGGCGTGCCCGGGTGCGGCGCTTTCAACGAAAGCACCGCCGACCCGTCCGGCGGCGATACCGCGACCCAGCGCTCGCCGCTCTGAAGACGAGCATCGAAAGCCAGATCGAAGCCGAGCTGGTCCACGAAGAAGCGCACACTGCGCTCCTGATCGCGCACGTAGATGTTTACCGCATGCAGCGACAGATAGTTCCGAGGAGCGCTACCCATCGGCTGCATTATAATCGGCGCCTCGCGGATGCGATGATTCCCCTGAGTGACGAAATCGCGGAGCGGTTCCCCGGCGCCCCTGCGCCCACGCCTGCTTCTCATCGCCACCGCGGTGCTGTTCTCCACCGGCGGCGCCGTGATCAAGGGGACCACGCTGAACGGCTGGCAGGTAGGCGGCCTGCGTTCCGTCATCGCCGCCACGGCGATTCTCATCCTCATTCCCGATGCGCGCCGCAACTGGACACTACGCCAGGCGCCGGTGGCCCTGGCGTACGGGAGCACGGTACTGCTTTACGTCACGGCAACCAAGCTAACCACCGCCGCCAATGCGATCTTCCTTCAGGAGAGCGCGCCGCTGTGGGTCTTCTTCACCGCACCGCTGCTGCTGAAGGAACGCATCCGCCGTTCCGATATCGTGCTCATCGGCGCCGTGGCCGCCGGCATGGCCCTGTTCTTCACCGGGAGCGAGCCGGCGCGCGCCACCGCGCCCGATCCACGCCTCGGCAATATGCTCGCCCTGGCGTCCGGCCTGACATGGGCGCTCACCATCACCGGCCTGCGCTGGATCGCCCGCGACGCAACGCCGGGCAGCTTCGCGGGCATGAGCACGATTGCCCTCGGGAACCTTGCGGCCGCTATCGTCGCGGCCGTGTTTGCATTCCCCATCGTGCATTTCACTCTTCGCGATGCCGCCGCCGTGACCTGGCTCGGCCTTTTCCAGATCTCGCTGGCCTATGTACTCCTCACCCGCGGCATCCGTTCCGTGCCAGTCTTCGAGGCCACCACGCTTCTTCTCCTCGAGCCGGCCCTGAACCCGCTCTGGACCTGGCTGGTCCACGGCGAGCGACCGTCCGCGCATGCCCTGGCCGGCGGCGGGATCATCGTGCTTGCGACAGGGCTCAACGCCTGGTGGCAGAATCGCTCCCTGACCTCTGACCCCGGTGCGCGCTCATGACCATGGAAAGGCATCGGACCGGCGATCAGCACGGAAGCCGAGCATATTGAGCAAATCGCAGCGACGCGGGGGTGGCGGCCGGCAGCGTAGATTACAATAGCGTCGTTTCATGAGGTCACGGCCCGGATTCATCAAAGGCCGGCTGCTCGCTGCTAAGTGCGTGGTCCTGTTGTGCGGCGTGCCCGCGTTTTGCGCACAGCCCTGCGCCGTGTGTCACCCGAAAGAAGTGCAGGGCTTTCTCGCGACGCCAATGGCCCGCTCCATGGGACCGCCCGGGCGGGGACCGTCCGGCACGTTCTACCATGCCGCTTCCGGCACTCGCTTCACGATTCGTTCATCCGCCGATCACATGACGCAGCAGATGGAGCGTGACGGGCTTACGTCTCAGTACTCGATCGCCTATTCGGTCGGCTCCGGGGCGCACGCCATTTCTTACCTCATCAACGTTGGCAATCACTTCTTTGAATCGCCGGTGAGCTATTACGCAGCGGGCGGCTGGGGAATGTCACCCGGGTACGAGAAGCTTAAGGCTCCGGATTTCTACCGGCCTGTGCGGCCGCAGTGCCTTTTTTGCCACGTCGGCGAAGCACGGCCCATAGCCGGCACACTCAACGCGTACCGCAACCCGCCGTTTGCAGCGGAAGCGATCAACTGCGAGCGATGCCACGGGCCCGCGACGGCGCACCTGCGCAATCCCGTGCCGGGATCCATGATCAATCCCCGAAAGCTGCCGCCGCGCGCCCGCAACAGCGTTTGCGAGCAGTGCCACCTGGACGGCGAAGTGAGCATTCCGAATCCGGGCAAACAGATTACGGATTTTCACGCGGGCGAGAATCTCGAGGACGTCTACACGGTTTACGTCTATCAGTCGTCGCGAGCGCCTTCGCACCCGAACGCTCTCACGATCATCAGCCAGTCGCAGCAACTTGCGTTGAGTAAGTGCGCGCGGCAGAGCGGGGACAGGCTCTGGTGCGGGACATGCCACGATCCGCATGCGCTGCCGAAGGATCCCGTCGCGTATTTTCGCGCCCGCTGTCTGGAGTGCCACGGCGCATCTCTGCTCGCGTCACATCCCAAACCCAGCGAGAATTGTTTCGGCTGCCATATGCCGCGCCTGCCGGCGGGGCGCGGCGGGCACACCATCTTCACCGACCATCGCATCGCCATCTATAGCCCGCGAGAACTGGCCCAACTGCGCAGCGCGTCTCTTATGAACGGCAGCGCGCCGGAAAACAACCACGACGAGCTGACCCCGTGGCGCGACCCGCCGCCCGAGTTCGCCGAACGCAACCTCGGCCTCGCCTACGCGCGAGTCGGCAGGCAACTGGAGATCTTGCCGTTCATTCGCCGCGGTTATGAGCTGTTGGTTTCGGCGTCGGATCGTTTTCCAAATGATCCCGTTTTGCTGAGGGCCCTGGGACAGATAATTGCGGGGACAAAAGCAGAGGCGGACGCGGACGCGCTGTTCCACAAAGCCCTGGCCTTCGAACGCGAATCACCGATGATTGATTACGATATGGCTCTTGCCGCGGAAACCGCCGGCGACAGTGAGAACGCGATTCAGTATCTCGAGCGGACATTACGGCTCGATCCCCTGCTCGTGGCTCCTTATGAGGATCTTGCGCGGCTTTACACTGCCAGTCATCAGCCGGCGCTCGCACAGCAAACCTACCTGCGCTTCCGTGAAGCTTTCCCCGAGAATCTGGAAGCGAAACGCCACGTACTTCGCGGGTCCGAAGCCGCCCGCGCCGGTAAGGCCGGCCCTTGAGAGCCCGAGATCGCCGCTCAGGCGCGCGATTGACGGTGATATTCTTCTGCCAGCGACTTATGAAAATGACATTGACAGTTCTGAGCGTTCTTGTCCTGTGTGCGGCGGCAACGCTGCCGGCAATGGCGGGTGACCGCGTCAAGACCGCGAACGGGGTTCTGGAGTCGACCACGGCGCCGAAACAGGGCGTCCGCAGTTTCAAAGGTATTCCATTCGCGGCGCCGCCGATCGGCGAGTTGCGCTGGCGCGAACCGCAGCCGGTTCAGAACTGGACGGGTGTCCGCAATGCGGATAAGTTCGGCCCGGCATGCATGCAGAGGCTCGCGCCCGATGCCGATTACTGGCTGCGCAGCGACGGCATGAGCGAAGACTGCCTTTACCTGAACGTCTGGACCCCGGCTAAGTCTGCTAACGAGAAACTCCCCGTGCTGGTGTATATCTTCGGCGGCGGTTTCCAGAATGGCGACGGCTCGGAGCCACGCTACGATGGCGCGAGCATGGCGCGGCATGGGATTGTAGCGGTTTCGCTGAACTACCGGACCAACATCTTCGGCTTCTTCGCGCATCCGGAGCTGACGAAGGAATCACCGCATCACGCCTCGGGCAACTACGGACTGCTGGACCAGGTGGCGGCGCTCGAATGGGTGCAGCGGAACATCGCGGCCTTCGGCGGCGATCCAAAGCGGGTGACTATTGCCGGCGAATCGGCGGGCTCGATATCCGTCAGTGCGCTCATGGCTTCGCCGCTATCGAAGAACCTGATGGCGGGCGCCATCGGGGAGAGCGGCGCGATGATCTCCAGCCTGCCCGCGCGTCCTCTGTCGGAAGCGGAGCAGAGCGGCGTCAAATTTGGCGAGGCGGCTGGCGCGACAACGCTGGCCGCGCTGCGGGCCTTAACGGCGCAGCAAATTCAGGACGCGCAGGGCAAGACGAGGGGCATAAGGTTCAGTTCAACGCTCGACGGATACTTTCTGACGAAGCCGCTGCTGGAGGTTTATGAGGCGGGTGAGCAGGCGCACATTCCGCTGCTGGCCGGGTCGAACACCGAGGAGGGTCCGCCGCAGATGGTGCTGGGTAACGCCGAGCCGACGCCGGAGAATTTCGAGGCCGCGGTGCGCAAAGCTTTTGGAGCCAAAGCGGACGACTTGCTGAAGGCATACCAGGTGCACTCGAGCGATGAAGTGCTGGACGCCGCCATGGAGTTGGCGAGCGCGCGCTTCATCTCCTACGGGACCTGGCTGTGGACCGAGCTGCAGATGAAGACAGGCGAGCCGGTGTATCGGTATCTGTACGCACGCGTGCGTCCGGAGTACACCGGAACTCCGGGACGCGAGGCGCCCGGACCTCACCACCCGTCACGAGGCGCGGTGCATTCGGCCGAGATTCAATACGCGATGGGCAATCTGGACATCGACCCGCGCTATAAGTGGGACGAAGCCGACCATGAAGTATCGAAGCTGATGCAGAGCTATTTTGTGAATTTCGTGAAGACCGGGAATCCGAATGGTGCGGGATTACCGCACTGGCCGGAATACAAGCCGGACAGTTACGAGCGGCTGCGGATCGATGTGACGCCGAAGGTGGAGAAGGAAGACCGGGAGCGGTATCAGGCGTTTGGCGCCGCGAGGCCGACGCCTTAATTGTGGGGGACCTGCCGCGGTCCGTTTGGTCGTAGGATTGTTATAGGCGCTCGCCGAGGGGGCGCTCATTGCGTTCATATCTCTGGTCGCCGGATGCGAGGATCGGCTGCATCAACGTCGCACTCTGGGCTTGCTTGGCGCAAGCGCTTAGTGCACAGACCGCTATCATCACAGGCACGGTGACGAATGCAATTACTCAGGAGCCGATCGCGGGAGTAACGGTCCGGGTCTTTGGTTCTAACGATACTATTGAGACCTCCACGAATGCGAGTGGGGTCTTTCGCGCCGCAGGGCTTGAGAACTGCTGCCTGATTCTCTTTGACAAAGAAGGTTTCGAGGCGGTCGGGCCCTCGAGACTGACCTTCCGGGCGGCGGTGAATGCGCCGCCGCTGAAGCTGGTGATGGCGCCGTGGCCCGCTCTGCGCGGCCGGGTGGTCGACACCGAGCGTCATCCGATCGCCGGCGCCACCGTGGAAGCTATCGACCCTACCGGGGCCCGGACGACCGCCCGGACGGGGAGCGACGGAGCCTTCACATTCGAACATAATATTCGCCCCGGAGACTACGTTGTCGTGGCGACTCCATTGACGCCGCAACCCACCGATTCGAGCGAACTTGCTCCCACTTACTATCCGGATTCGACGGAACGCGAGAATGCCGCAAAGCTCACCCTCAAGGCGGGGGACGACGCCTCCGGGTACGACATCATAGTGCAACGGGCGCCCGTGTTCCGCATTGCCGGGAGGGTGGTGGACGAGCGTGGCGAACCGGCTCGGGGAGCGATCCTGCAACTAGCGACGGCCAGGGCGAAAGCCACGGCGGACGAGGACGGGACCTTTGAGTTGCCGGCGGTGCGTCCGGGGACCGCCGTCGTGCAGGCGGACTGGCGACGCGGCGACGCAGCGCTGCGCGGATTCACCCAAGTGACAGTGCACAATCACAATCTCGACAACGTCACCGTCCGAGTGGCGCCGCCAATGATCGTGTCCGGCACAGTCGAGCTTGACGGAAAACCTGCGCTCGTCGAGGGCAGCGCATCTCTGGAAGCCGCCGACGGTGACGGCTCGGGCGCCGTGTCATCTTTCAATCTCTCGGATTTTCACTTCGACGGCGTGTATCCGGGGCGCTACCGTGCGCGCGTACAGGTCCATGCCGGCTTCGGTCATTCGATGTACCTCGATTCGGTTCGGCTGGGCGAGCGCGATATCACGCTGGACGAATTCGAAATCGCGACTGGACTGGCGCCGCTCCATGTGGTGCTGAAGACCGGCGGCGGCCGGGTGCGCGGAGCGGTCGAGCAGGGTGTCGGTGGTATCGTTGTTCTCGTCCCTCAGGACGAACGGCTGCGTCTGCCGGAGTTCACGGCCACATCATTTTTCAGCGGCGGTAACTTCCAGGTGGAAAACGTGCGTCCCGGTGACTACTATGCGTTCGCCGTCAAAGGCTCATTCAACCAGGGTCACATGAGCGATCCGGCTTACGCCAGGATGCTGCTGTCCAACGCGCGGCCCGTTCGAGTGGAAAACAATGGGACGGCTACGGTGTCGCTCGTTTACGTCGACGACCCTTCCGTTCAATAGACTGAATACCGAGGGGAGTAGAGTGCCTCGCTTCGAAAGCTCTATTCGTGGTGCAGAATGGAAGCTATATTCAGCCGAAGCACACGGGCGGCTGGAATCAGCATAGAAAGCCCTCCAATCAACGCGAGCAGCA
>DASRCB010000038.1:0-7116 GCA_035653295.1 Bryobacteraceae bacterium | reverse complement strand
GAACCTGCTTATACCGCCGCAGCTCCCTGGCGATGTAATTCACTCCCGCGTCGGAGACCTGCAGCAGGTCACCCCAGATACCGTTTTGCCCGAGTATCAGCGATGCGATGTTCACCTCCTGCGACGCGATCGGATCGTCGGGGAAGTAATGCGTGAGCAGCAGTGTCGACGGGATCCACCGGTCGAAGCTCAGCGGCGCCCTTGCGATCCAGGTCCGAGCCGTACCCTTGTAGAAGAAAACGTTCCAGTTCGAATTGTTCTGGTCGAATGGAATGTTGTAGTTCATGTAATACGGCCCGTTGTTGATGACGAAGTATCTGCCCGCCGACAGAAACTGCAGTCCGAACGCCCGCCCGCCTTCGGTCACATCGAAATCCACGATCGAGTCCGGAACCGCGAAGCCGACCCGGTCTGCGATGCGCGCCAGTTGACCTGCGATCTGGAACGCGTACGATTCCGACCGCTCCCGCGGCGAATTCGCCTCTGTTCCGTGCCAGTGGTGGGCATCGTTGCATGCGTACTGGTCGACCGCGTCCCACTTGAAGTAAGTAACCCCGGTATCCTTTGCCGCGCGAATCAGCTCATTGGCAAAGAAGTCGCTGTAGGGGCTCACCAGACACATGTCGAAGCTTGTCTCGGTTTCCCACACCTCGCGCGGCGCCCGCGCCTTCCCGTCCCAGGAAATCCGCCATTCGGGGTGTTGCGAGGCGACGGAAGTTGAGACAGCGGCGCTGGTTGGCCCAAACCAAAGTCCCAGGCGCATGCCATAGCCTCGCAGCCTGTCCGAGATTGCGCGCAGTCCGTCCGGGAAGCGCTTGCGGCTAACCTGCCATTCTCCTGTCTTCTCGTACCATCCGGTATCCATGACGAAGACCTCGATCCCGAGCCGATGCGCGACGTCGATCTCCTTCAGCATGCGGTCGTTGTTCATCGAATCGAGGTACGGCTTGCCGTTCCACCACCGGTTCCGTTCCTGAAAATTCCACGTGTTGTACGCGATCAGCGGCCTCCTCGTCCCGGCATTCGCGGTCATCCGCCGCAACACGAACGAGCGAAACTCGGACGCGAGCCGGTCGAAGCCGCCCGCAACGACGGCGGTGTCGAGCCAGACTGTTTCGAACCTGTCGGCCATTTGGCCCGCTAAGTAGTTGCCCTTCACGGCGCGCATTGCGACCGAGCGGTCGGGCCGCAGATCGTATTGCAGAAATGCGTCCGGCGCCTGCGAGCCGTGCTCGTACGCGAGCAGGATGTTTTCCGTCGCGTTGCCGCCAACGAGAAGCGGCCCCATCACATGGCTGGAGTCGAGGAACGCCTGCGCATCGAGCTCGCGTTCCGACGGGCTGTAGCTGTGCGTCAGCTCCAGAAACTCGGAAAGCCGGACCTCCTTCACCGCCGGCATGTGCGCCAGAGAAATTGTCGTATAGGTCAGCGACTCTGCGCCGCCCGCGTTCGTCAGCTTGTGGCCGGGCGCGCTGATCCCATACCGGAATCGAACGACTGCGTTATCCTCCGCCACCTGCAGCCGGAGGGCGAGACGCGCGCCGGGCAAGTGGATTGGCTCGCCTTCGAAAGCGTACTCTGTCGAACCGTTAGCCGCCTTCACGGGCGCCGAACTTTGTCGCACCCCCTGCAGCGCCATACTGACCAGCCGGTCGTCGATGCTGATCGCAGGCGCCCCGTAACAATGGTGTTCCGGCGCCCCCATTCGCTGCAGTTCCCACAAACAGTTACCGCTTCCCGTCACCTCGATCCTCGCCAGCCGCGTCTTGAAAAAAGGACTTGCCGCCTGTGCGCACAGCCCGAGCATTAAAATGGCGGCCAGTCTCATCGTTTGTTTTTCCGGGGCATTGATTGCTTATGCTATCGCGTCAGGAGTGCCGCCCCGCGCCTTTGAGATGATGGACGCATCTGAGAGTCTGCTGATGTGCATCGCGGGAGGTTCACCCGCCCGCAAATGGCGACCGGCGGATGGATGTTCGATTCTCTCGCGGAGCTGATTGACGCGCTGCACATAAACGGCATCTGAACGGACCGTCCAGGTGAATCCGCAGCGCATGGTCAGCTGTCTCCCCGCCCATCCACCTGTCGCCTCGGCCATGGTTGTTCGCTATGCTTTCGAAACTGTCGGGGACCCAGCTTGCACCTCGGTCGTTTTCGCCGCTTGCTGCCCCGGTGTGCCGAACGCGGGGCCTCAGCGCGGCGATTCGACCTGCTCGGCTTCAGAAGAGCCAGCGCGTACGGTAGGCATTGAAGAGAGACTTGCAGCCCGCTGTCGCTGACCGGCGCCAGTAACGGAATTGCGTATTCGCAGTTACAGCCGTCGCATTTCGCCGTGATCGGCGCCCTCTGTTTACCCATCTTTGCCACCTCTCGCCATTCGCACAAACGCCTCGCATCAACCAAGTGATCATCTGTCCGGCGCCGACTGAAGGCGGCCCTCGCCTGCGTGTCTACTCGGGATTCGGGTGGCGTGTGCCCAGATTGTGCCCAGCCCGTGCATTTCCAGCCTTCTCTGCGTTTCCAGATCATTAAATAATCGGTAACTTACGTACCTTCCGGTCTTTTGGTTCATCATGCAAGTCGCCATGCTGGTGGGATTCGCGACTGCGTATCCGGTGAACTGGCGGCTGCTTCGTTCCGGATTGAAAGAGAAGATGTGAATCGTTCGTTGTGGCGCAAGCGCGAACGAACGGCCGCGCGTACAGCAATGCACGGCGCGGCTGCGCGAATGTCGACGCGTAGACATGTAACGGTTCCAGCGTCGGGTGCGCGTACCGAAGTCGAGTCGAAACAGCGCTTTGTTCACGGGCGTCGAACAAGCGGCGTCAGGTTGTGAGCGGAATTGCAGAGAGCACGGTTAGTTTGCTCAGCACGGTCGGCGAGCTTGGCATTTTCGGACTGAAAGCCGTTCGTGAAAGTATCCGGCCTCCGTTCGAAGGCGCCGAGATCATTCACCAGCTTTACGAGATTGGCTGGCGCTCCGGGCCTCTGGTCATGGTTTCCGGATTCGCGTTCGGCGTGGTCCTGGCGATGGAGACCGGCGCTTCCATGGCGCGGTTCGGAGCCGAGGCCATGATCCCGCAGGCGGTTTCCATGGGCCTGTTCACCGACATCGGGCCTGTGGTGACCGGGCTGCTCGTGTCCGGCCGTATCGGGGCCGGGATTGGAGCGCAGCTGGCCGGCATGAAGGTGACGGAGCAGATCGATGCTCTGGAATCCATCGCGGTGGATTCGTTCAAGTATCTGGTGGTGACGCGCATCGCAGCCTGCGTGATCGCGCTGCCGATTTTGACGCTACTGCTGAATTATTCAGGAATCGCCGGCGGCATGCTGGCGGAAATGTTCGCCCGCCAGGTATCGATGCACCAGTTCCTGAACGAGGCTTTCGGGCCGATGGGCTGGTCAGACTACATTCCGCCGACCATCCAGACGCTTGTCTTTGGTTTCATCATCGGCACGGTCTCCTGCTTCCTGGGGTATACGGCGAGCAATGGCGCGGTGGGCGTTGGGCGCGCGTCGACCCGAAGCGTGGTGTTCTCGTCCATGCTGCTGATTCTCTCCGAGGTGATCCTCGAAAAGATCATTCTGTTCTGGTTTTCATGAGCGAGAACAATGGCGCACCAGTGGTCAGGTTCGAGCATGTCTTCAAGTCGTTTGACGAGAAGAAGGTTCTCGCCGATGTGTGTTTTCAAATTGCCGCCGGGCAGAGCTTCTGTCTGCTGGGCCGCAGCGGGGCAGGCAAGAGCGTGACGCTGCGATTGATGATTCGCCTGCTCACGCCCGACCGCGGCGCGGTGTTCGTCAAAGGAAAAAATATCGCCGAGGCGAACAGCCAAACGCTGAACGACCTCCGCCGGCATATGGGCTTTCTCTTCCAGGATGCCGCCCTGTTCGATTCGTTGTCTGTGGCGGAGAACGTCGCATTTCCGCTGCGGCGGCACACGAGGAAATCGGAGAAGGAAATCCGCGATGTGGTCCGGGAAAAGCTCCGGCATGTGGAGCTGGAGAAAGAGGAAAACAGCATGCCGGCGCAGTTGTCGGGAGGCATGCGCAAGCGCGCCGGCCTCGCTCGCGCGCTTGCTCTCGATCCTGAAATTCTGCTGGTAGACGAACCGAGCAGCGGGCTGGACCGCATCACCGCTTCGGAAATTTACGGGCTTCTGCGCGGGTTAAAGGAAAAGAAGAAAGTGACTATCGTCATGGTCACCCACGACCCAGCGGGCGCGCGAGGGTTCGCCGACCGGTTCGCGGTGCTGGATCACGGCGCCATCGTCGCCTGCGGCACGGTCGATGAGGTGGAAAACAGCCAGAACTCTCTGGTGCGTGAACTGGCGGAGGGATCCGAGACATGACATTTCCGCGGAGCGCTAAGGTAGGTCTTTTCCTCGTTGGCGGACTGGCGTTGTTTTGCGTGGGGCTGTTCCTGATTGGCAATCACAACCAGCTCTTTTCGCATCACTACGGCATCTATACCGAATTCGCGAATATCGGAAGCATTCAGAGCGGGGCCAAGGTTCGCGTTTCGGGTATGGACGCCGGCCAGGTCTCGGCGGTAGCGATCCCAGACCACGCCTCCGGTAAGTTCCGGCTCAAACTTGATGTGGACAAGAAGTTCCGAAATCTCATCCGCGAAGACTCTATCGCCTCGATTCAGACCGAGGGCATGGTCGGCAATCAGTTCGTGAACGTGAAGAAGGGAACTGACAACTCCCCAGTGTGCAAGCCTGGGTGCACGGTGGGCAGTGAAGAGCCGGTGAACATGGGCGACCTCATCCGCCAGAGTGGAGGCATTCTCAAGAGCGTAGAAGGAACCATTACCGATCTCCACAAGCGCGCGGACCTTGCCATGGACAACGTTACCAGCGCGACGGGCAACGCAAACGCGATGATCGTTTCCGTGCGGGGCAACGTGCAGAAGATCGCCGCGAACGGGGCTCAGGTGACAGCAGGCGTCGAGAGACTTGTGTCCGGCGTGCAGGCGGGCAAAGGAACGGTCGGCAAACTGCTCGTTGACGACCAGCTGGCCGATAACGTGGATACAACCGTCGCCAATGCCCGCAAGGCAAGCAGCAACGTCGAGGACGCCTCTGCGAACGTGAAAAAGGCTTCGAAAAACGTGGAACAGGCTTCCGAACACGCGAACCAGATGGTAGCGGAAGTGAAGACTTCGGTCCACGATTTCCTCAACAGCCCCGATAACCAGAAAACAGCGGACAACCTGCGCGACACGATCTCTCAAGCCGACCGGGCAACGCGCAACCTTGCTTCAGATACGGAGGCGATCAAGCATAACTTCTTTCTGCGGGGCTTCTTTCATCGGCGTGGATTTTACAGCCTGACCACGTTCAACCGGACGAAATATGCGCGCAGCAAGTTCGTGAAGGATCCCGGCAAGCGCGTTTGGCTCCGTGCCGACGATCTGTTCACGACCGCCGCGAACGGCGGGCAGCAGTTGTCTCCGGAAGGAGAGGAGGTTCTCGATCGGGCGGTGTCCAAAATTGCGGACGATGTGACGAACAACCCGATCATGGTCGAAGGCTACTCCCAAACCGGACCACCGGCCCAGCGGCTCATTGTCTCCTCCGAACGCGCGGGCGATGTGAAGAAGTACCTCGAAACGAAATTCCATCTGAACCCCAGGCTGATCGGGACCATTCCCCTCGAAAACAAACCGCCGGAGCGCACCGGCGTCCCCTCGTGGGACGGCATCTGCCTGGCTGTCGTAATTTCGCACTGATCGATCGGAGTTGAAGAATGGCCAGCAGGATTGAGGATTACGCGCTCATCGGAAATCGCATGACGGGAGCGCTGGTGAGCCGAAACGGTTCAATCGACTGGTTCGCTGCGCCGCGGTTCGATTCACGCGCCTGCTTTGCGGCCCTGCTGGGAATCCCGCAGAACGGTTTCTGGAAGATGTATCCGGCCGACGAGGTGAAGCGTGTCGAGCGGCGGTACCGCCATGGAACGCTGATCCTCGAAACGGAGTTCACGACATCGACGGGCAGGGCCGTTCTAACGGACTGCACATCGCTCGAGTCCGGGCGGACGGACATCCTTCGTACCGTGCGCGGACTCGAGGGCACGGTTTCATGGCGCAGTGATCTATGTCCGCGCTTTGAGTATGGCTCGGCAACGCCGTGGATCGACCGTCTGGAAGACGGACGTTACACCGCCACGGCCGGCGCCGATCGGGTCGTGTTTGCCGGCGGCCGCGAAACATGCGAGAGGGATGCCACCCTGATTACCAATCTCAGCGTTTCCGCGGGCGAGGAGGAAACGTTTAGCCTCACGTGGGCAGAGTCGTGGCAGAAGCCGCCTGGCTCGCCCGCGGTCCACGACGCCCTGGAAATGGCCTCCGAACAGTGGCGGAGGTGGTCCTGCCGATACAAGGCGCCGGGATCGTATGGGGAAGCAATCCTGCGTTCGCTGATCACCTTACAGGCGCTCACAAACCCACAGACCGGGGGCATAGTGGCCGCGGGCACGACTTCGCTGCCGGAGGAGATCGGCGGCGAGCGGAACTGGGATTATCGCTACTGCTGGCTGCGCGATGCCACGTTTACGCTGTACGCATTGATGCACGCCGGCTTCGAGGATGAGGCACGCTCCTGGCGCGAATGGCTGCTGCGCACAATCGCCGGCGAGCCGGATGAGATGCAGATTCTATACGGCGTGAACGGGGAGCGCCGCCTTACCGAGAATGAAGCGCGGTGGCTCAGCGGTTATGAAGAGTCCAGACCCGTTCGTCTGGGAAATGCAGCCTCGGGACAGCGGCAGCTGGACGTTTATGGCGAGGTGCTGGACCTGCTGTACCAGGCCGAGCGGCGCCAGCTGAAGGCCAGCGCCGAGGCCTGGCACATGGAGCTTGCGCTGGCGAACCACGTCGCAAATATTTGGAACGAGCCGGACGACGGAATTTGGGAAGTTCGCGGTGGACGGCGGCAATTCACGCACTCGAAGGTCATGACCTGGGTGGCCATGGACCGCGCGATACGGTCCGTGGAGGACTTTGGCCATAAGGGGCCGGTCGAGCAATGGCGAAAGGTGCGCGACCAGATTCACAGCGAGGTATGCGAGCAGGGCTTCAGCAGGAAAGAGCGCGCCTTCGTGCAGTAT
>DASRCB010000037.1:0-10403 GCA_035653295.1 Bryobacteraceae bacterium | reverse complement strand
CAGGGAAGCTCGCCGGCTCGCTGCAGAATGCGACAACCACGCAGGACGTCATCATTCAATTCACGACGACTGCGAACAACACGATTTTGAACGGAATCACGAAAAACGGCGGCAAGTTCAAGAAGAACTTCAACCATGTCCGGAGCGGCGTATTCAACCTCCCGCCTGGCATCATCAAACAGCTGTCGAACAATCCTTATGTGAAATTCGTAACTCCGGTCCGCCAGATTCAGGGAAACCTGGAATTTGCCGAGCCGACGGTCGGCGCCAACATCGCCCTGCAGTACGGCTTCGACGGCACGGGCGTGGGCGTGGCGGTGTTGGACAGCGGCATTTCACCGCATCCTGATCTGACCGACGCCAGCGGTAAGTCGCGCATCGTCTATGCCCAGAGCTTCGTCGATGGCGATAGCAGCACGAACGATGCCTATGGCCATGGCACGCACGTGGCGGGAATCATTGGCGGCAACGGCAGGCAGTCCTCCGGACCGGGATTCCAATATACGTTCCGCGGCATCGCGCCGAACGCCAACCTGATCAATCTTCGCGTTCTCGACGCCAACGGCGGGGGCACGGACGCCGCGGCAATCGCGGCCATCGATCAGGCCATTGCGCTGAAGGACCAGTACAACATCCGCGTACTGAATCTCAGTCTGGGACGAATGATTTCCGAAAATTACGATCAGGATCCGCTCTGCCAGGCCGTGGAAGCAGCGTGGAAGGCCGGAATCGCCGTCGTTGTCGCCGCCGGAAACGACGGCCGCGATAATTCGATGGGCACTAATGGCTATTCAACGATCACCTCTCCCGGCAACGATCCTTTCGTGATCACAGTCGGCGCCATGAAGGACATGGCCACGCTGGGCCGCGGCGACGATCTGATTGCCAGCTACTCCGGCAAGGGCCCGACGCTGCTCGATCATTTTGCCAAGCCGGACCTCGTGGCGCCGGGAAACGGAATTGTCTCCGCGCTGGCGCCAAACAGCACGCTCGCATCCGAGAACCCGGCGGGCGTCGTTCCGACCAGCTATTATGCGGGTTCGGGCACGGCCGTACCCAATCAGTACATGCGCCTGAACGGCACCAGCATGGCCACGCCGATGGTGGCCGGCGCCGCGGCGCTGCTCATCCAGAAAGACCCCTCGGTAACGCCCGACACGATCAAGGCGCGCCTGATGGCGACGGCAACGAAGAATTTTCCGGCCTCCAGCGTCGCCTGCGACAGCTCCATCAATCAGTGCTTCACCGACTACTACGATCTGTTCACCGTCGGCGCGGGGTACCTCGACGTAATGGGCGCCCTGAACGATACCGAAGTGGTGCCGTCGAACCTGAGCGCGCAGTCGCCGCAGGTGACGATTGATCAAAGCGGTACGGTGTCGCTTGTGAACTCGAACCAGGTGGTGTGGGGCACACAGGTCGTCTGGGGCACGCAGGTGGTCTGGGGTACTCAGGTCGTTTGGGGTACCAGCACGGGCACGAACGTCGTGGAACCGACCCAGGTGGTCTGGGGTACGGGCACTGTGAATGGCAACCAGGTTGTCTGGGGTACGCAGGTGGTCTGGGGTACCCAGGTGGTCTGGGGCACCAACAGCCCGTTTGCGCTGTCCATCGCGGTAAAGGGCGAGTAGCGGCTGCAGATCGAAGGACATGACGAGGTGCATACAATGATTCCCAAACTTTGCTCTCTCCCTGCATCCCGCGCCGCGGCGGCGCCCTGTCTTGCTGCCGCACCTTGCTGTGGCGCGCCGGACATCGCTCCTGCCCCATGGCGCGCCTCCGCCGTCTGGGGAACGAAGCCGGCCTCTGATTATTTCATCCCGCCCGGCCGATCTTCCGCTCGTGACCGTCTTCTCGCCCTGTTGCTGGACGAGAACAGAAGCAACGCACGTTTTGGCAAAGGGCCCTGCCCGATGCTGATCCAGTAGACTCAACCGCGGGCTCGCGCCGTCCCCTCACGGCGCGAGCTTCCGCATAAAGACGGACTATGCCTCTCAAAGGCAGGATCTACATCGCAACCATCACCGCAGGCGGCGCCACAGTGCTGTTATACGCGGTGATTGCGTGGCAGTCCACCCAGGTTGCCCGCTTCGGGTTCTACCTGTTGTTTGCGATGTGTGCATCCCAGTTGAAAGTCCGTCTTCCCGGGGTAACCGGGACAATGTCGGTCGGCAATATCTTCGTCCTGTTGTCGGCCACGTGCCTGTCGATTCCTCAAACAATTCTCATTGGATGCGGTGGCGTACTGACGCAATGTTTGCTGCACGCCAAGCGTCGGCCGAAACCGGTGCAATTATGCTTCAACGTTGCCAATTCGGCGATTGGCGGCTGGGTAGCCGCCGTGGTGTGGCGTTCCCCGGCGCTGCGTTCCGTAGACAGCAGCATGCCGGTGATGCTTTTCTGGGCCTGTGTCTGCTACTTTCTGGTGAATACGATGGCGGTCAGCGGCGTGATCGCCCTGACCGAAGGCAAGCGGATATGGAGCGTGTGGTACGAGAGCTTCTTCTGGACCGCCCCTCAGTATCTGTTCGCGGCCGCCGTGGCCTGGCTGGCCGACCTTGCCTCCGCCCGTTTCGGCTGGGAATCATCGGTGCTGATTCTGCCGGCCATCTTCCTCGTGGAACGCTCCTACAGCCTCTACCTGGGACGGCTGGAGCAGGAGAAAACGCACGTCGCCGCCATGGCCGATCTGCACCTGCGCACGATCAAAGCCCTGGCTCTGGCAATCGACGCCAAGGATGAAAAGACGCACGACCACCTGCAGCGTGTGCAGATCTACGCCACCGAACTGGCGAAAGAGATGGGCGCCAGCGAGGAGGAAATTCAGGCGCTGCAGGCCGCCGCATTGCTGCACGACATCGGCAAGCTCGCGGTCCCGGAGTACATCATCTCCAAACCCGGCCGGCTCACCCCCGAAGAATTCGAGAAGATGAAGGTTCACCCTGTGGTCGGAGCCGAGATTTTGGAAACCGTGAACTTCCCCTGCCCGGTAGTTCCCATTGTCCGCTCGCACCACGAGAAGTGGAACGGATCCGGCTATCCGGACGGCATCAAGGGCGAGCAGATCCCTCTCGGCGCCCGCATTCTGGCGGCTGTGGACTGCCTCGACGCCATGGCTTCGGAGCGGCAATATCGCCGCGCTCTCGCTCTGGATGAGGTGATCGCCTACATCATCAGCGAAGCGGGAAAGAGCTTCGACCCGGCGGTGGTCGAGATTCTCGCGCGGCGATACAAAGAGCTGGAGGCATTAGCGCGACAGGCGCCGACGGAGCAAATGAAGCTGACCAGCCGCCGTTCCGCGGCCTCCCGGCAATGTGCTCCGGCCGCCGGGTTTGAGGCCAGCGCGGGCGGTGACGGCGGGCATGGGCCGGCGGGCTTTGTGACCTCGATCGCTGCCGCGCGGCAGGAATTCCAGATGCTGCACGAAGTCACCCGCGACCTCGGGAATTCCCTCAGCATGGCGGACACACTTTCGCTCCTCGCTTCACGGCTGAAGAGCATGATTCCCTACGACACGATCGCCGTGTACCTGGTGGATGTGGAGCGGCTGAAGCCCGTCTACGTCAGCGGCGCCGATGCCCGGCTGTTCTCCTCGCTGTCGATCCAAATGGGCGAGGGGCTTTCCGGCTGGGTGGCCGAAAACCGTAAGCCCATCCTGAACGGCAATCCGTCGGTCGAGTCGGGCTACCTCGACGACCCCACGAAGTTTGCGACTCTGCGTTCTGCGATCGCCGTGCCCCTCGAAGGACTGGATGGAATTCTCGGCGTACTCACTCTGTACCACGCCCAGGCCGACGCTTTCAGCCGGGATCATTTGCGGGTGCTGCTGGCCGTCAGCTCCAAGGCCGGCGTAACCATCGAGAACGCGCGCGAATTCCAGCAGGCGCAGGCCTCGGCCGTGACCGACGGTCTCACCGAACTGCCCAACGCCCGATCTTTGTTTCTGCACCTCGATTCCGAACTGATGCGGGCCTCACGCGAAAACGCCACCGTGGGTACGCTGGTTCTCGATCTGGACGGATTCAAACAGGTGAACGACGTTTTCGGACACATGACGGGCAATCGTCTGCTGCAGGCCGTCGCGGCCACGCTGCGGCAGTCCTGCCGCGAATACGATTACGTGGGCCGAATGGGCGGCGACGAATTCGTGCTCATCCTGCCGCGCATGAGCCGCGAGATGATGCAGTCGCGCGCCGAGGAACTCAAGCAGATGGTGATCGAGTCCGGCCGGCGCGTGATCGGCACGACCGATGTGTCCGCCAGCATCGGCTGCGCGCTGTACCCTGATGATGGCCGAAACGCGGAAGAACTGCTGGGCCGCGCCGATCAGAGGATGTATCGCGCCAAGCGTTCGCACCACGCTGCTCTGCGCGCCACGGCCATGCTGCAGGACCTGCCGGCCAGCACGGTGACGGTGCAGTAGGTCCAACCAACCCTTAGCCGCGCCTTCCGTAGTTCTTGTGCAGAATCGCCCCGAGAATCAGCAGGAACGTGACCAGGCGAACCAGGTAGATCCATGGGTTCCCTTCATTCGGTTTGGCGAGCAGGAGCGTGGAAGTGCGGTTCAGGCCTTCGATGAAGAATGAGGCGGCGAACGCCAGGAAGAACCCGTCTCGCGTTTTCCTCCAGAATTTGAGGAAGAATGCGCCCGCCGTGAAGGAAGCCACGGCGATGACACCCAGCAGAAATGCCTCGAGTGGCGTCATTCGCTGTCCCAGATCAGGCCATAGAGCAGCAGCAGCATCGAGACCGCCGCTGTTCCGAGCCGAAGAACGTAGAGATCCACGTTCGGAAGGATCACCAGGTCGACAAAGATAAGCAGGTTGGAGATACTCAGACCCGCAAAACACAGCCCGCTCCAGAGCAGCAGCCGCATGCGCACCCGGCCCCAGGCTCGCAGCAGCAGGATTGCGCAGGCGAGGCTGGTGAGAACACCGAGGATGTAAACCGCGCCGGCCATTGTTACTCCCGCTCCTTCTTGAGCCGGAACGCCTTCGCGAATTCACGCACCGAACTGGGCGCCTTGGAATGGATGAGACGGGTGACGCGAATCAGTTCTCTTCGATACGTGCGATCGAGCACGCTCATGATGGCGTCTCTCCCCGGCTCGGGATTATAGTGCCATGTCTGTTCGGAATTTCTGGCCGCTGCGACGAATCCCCGGCGCGTGAGGTCGTCGAGGACAGCGCCGGCCTCGGCCGTGGTGACGAAGATGGCGTGGCCCATCTCGTCGGCGCTCCACACCTTCGGCCGGCTGTTCCAGACGAGCAGCAGGGCTTCCATATGCGGGACGGTTTCGATTTGTTCGAGGATGAAGCGGTCGATATCGACCGGCTCCTCATCTCGCGGAGTCATCGGTCAGTACTGCCGCGCACGCGACTTTCCCAGAGTAACGCGGTCAGCGGTGCGAACCGGGGAATCGGGCTGCTCAGCGCTGATTGCGATCGCTCTCGTCACCTCCGCCGCCGGCCGGCGCGAACGCGTATACCTTGTTGTTGCCAATGCCATTCGTCGGCTGCGTGTAGCCCGATCCCCAGAACACTGTGCCGTCCACAATGGATGGACCATCCACCACCGTGCCGCCGCTCGGGAAGGTCCACAGTACGGCGCCGGTCGCTGCGTCCAGCGCGTACATGTTGCCGCCGAACGATGGCGCATACAAGACGCCATTGGCGACGCTGACCGCGCCCAGCGCCTGCGTGTGATCCGGGACCGCCGTTTGCCACAGGATCCTCCCGCTGCCCGCGTCGAGCGCGCTCCACGCCCCCCACGTGATCGTCTTTCCGTTGATCAGAGGATATTCTTTGTTGTCGCTGTTGCTGAGCGGAACGTAGATGCGCCGATCGTCCGTCGCGGCGCTCCATTCCACGCCACCCTCGATGCCTCCGGGCCCGACAACCGAACTCCACAGAAGAGCACCGGTGTCCGGATCGAGGCTCCATACGATGCCGCTCTTCTGCGGGAAGACCACCATCCGCGGAAAGAGAATGGCGCCGGATCCGCCCATATCGTAGTCCGGGCTCTCGGGTACGGGACATGCGACAGGATTCGTGTTCGTCAGGCAGGCGACCGTCCAGATATCGAATCCCTGCAGCCGCTTTGCCCATTTGACGTGTCCGGTGCGCATGTCCAGCGCAAGCGCGCTGTCGAAGTGGTCGTCCGCGGCGATGCACGCCGATTGAGCGCTTCTTCTGGAATGGTTCACGCAGTCCTGCACCGCCTGGGGCGCGGTGTAGTTATTGCCCGTTCCGACATACAACAAGCCGCGCCCGACATCGATGGCTGCCGGCGCCCATACGGCATTGCCGCTGTACCCGCCCGGCTGCCCGTGATTGTCCGGAACGGTATACGTCTGCCACAGCACGCGGCCGGTTTGTGCATCGAGGGCCACCACGCTTCCCCGGAACGAGCAGCACGGATAACTCGGGTCTGTAGCCAGGTCTTCCTCGATGGAGGAAACGCCCACGAACGCCACGCCGTTCGCCACCACGGCCGGCCCGGTAATGATGGCGGCCGGATGCGTCTCGACCTGTGTAATCCAGTGCAGACGACCGGTCTGCCGATTCACAGCCATCACGTTCGCACCGTTATGGGTGTCGTCATTGTTCAGAATGTCGCCGATGATCAGATCGTCTCCGGAGATTGTCGGGCTGGTGCGAGAGAGAGAGCCTGACACGTTGTCGTACTCAGAGATTTTGTGCGACCAGATGAGTTGACCCGTATTCCTGTGTACCGCGAACAGATTGCCGCTCCAGTCCGGGAAGTAAACAGCGTCATCGAGGACGGTCGGCGTGGCGGAGACGTCCGAGCCGGTAGTGAATACCCACCGTGGCGCGAGGGTTTTCACGTTCTGCGTGCCGATCTGATGCTCGGCATTCTGATTCCGCGTATTCCGCAGGTTTTGTCCGAGGACGGGCCAGGCGCCCGGTGCGTTGTTATCGGCGCCGCCGGCCGACGTCACGCAAACAGCCGCAATCAGAACGGGGAAACAAAGCGTAGTTCGGTGCATACTCGCAATCTGGACTCTGCGGCAGCACGGACACTGAGTAAACTTCCCGTAATAAATTCGAGCGTGTCACCGTGAGAGAGTCATATAGAGCCGCTCCATGTTGCGCGCGAATTCGCGGGTATCGCACACCGAACTGGCGAGGAGCCGTGAGCGCATCGTTCGGCGCAGATCGGCGAGATCATCGGGCCTGGCGGCCCATCGCGCGGCCAGGGCAATGAAGGTGTCGATATCGGCGGCCACGAATTCTCCCAGCCCTCCGGCGCGCAGGATCGACGCGCTGGTTCGCGCCGCCCATCGGTCGCCGTGGAACGTGATCACCGGAACGCCCTGCCAGATCGCTTCCGTTGTAGTGGTGCCGCCGTTGTAGGGAAAGGTGTCCAGTGCGATATCGATGTCGTCGTAGGTCCGAAGGAACTCATGGTGGTCGGCGGGGCCGTCGAACCGCAAACGATCGGTTGCAATCCCTTCTCTCTTGAATAGTTCCGCGACAAAGTCACGATTGCCGGCCGATCCGAGCGCGCTGTTTCTCAACAGCAGCGTCGCGCTCGGGCACTGGCGCAGGATCGCGCTCCAGGCCGCAATCACCTCTGTCGTGATCTTGTATTGCGAGGCCAGGCTGCCGAACGTGATCGACCCGCGCTTGTGATACGGCGGATCCACCACCGCCGGAACCGGGTAGCTTACGGCGAAGGTGAGATAACTGCCCGGCACGCGCGCGATCTTCTCGCAGCAGGCCGCCTCGTCCTCCGGCGCGATTACCACGTCATCGCCGATCAGATAATCGTACGCCGCCAGCCCGCTGGTCGCATACATGTTGAACCAGCCCGCGACGACCGGCGCCGGATGCATGGCGACAAGCGGCAGCCGGCCTGCCTTGCTGTACCCGTTCAAATCCACCAGAAGGTCGAGGCCGGCGTCCGCGATGCAGTTCGCCGCCTGCTCATTCGACATTTGGGAAATGTTGTGAAACACGTCGCCGGTGATGGTCGATTCCGCCGTATCCGAAAACAGATGTACGTCGACCCGCTCGCGGTCGTGCTCGTTGATCAGCCCCCACACCGGCTTCATCCAGTTCTGCCGATGAAAAAACGATGAGAGGTAACCGACCCGCAGTCGATCGCGCGTCACGGGCCTGCGGTCCGAAGCGCGCGGCGGCGGGAGATCCTGGTCGGCGAATGACCGGCGCGCTTCGAGCACATCGCGCGCGCTTGCCGACGGGCTGCCCGGAATGATGACCGCGATCATGGCGCGCGGTAACTCGGGGTTCGGGCCGCTCAGGGCGCAGCGGAATTCACCGAGCGCCTCGTCTGTCTGTCCGAGATTGTACAAAGCCTGGCCGAGATTGTGATGCGCTTCCGGCCATTCCGGGGCGATCTCCAGAGCTTTCCGCAGGCGGAAAACGGCGGCCGCATACTCTTCGTTCGCAGCCTCCGCGCAGCCGGCGCCGAACCACGCGCGCGCCAGATCGCGCTGCAAGTCGGGATTGTCCGGCAGCCGAGACAACGCGCGCTCCAGAAATGGAATCGCGTCCGCGCCGGCAAGGATCTGCCCAAGCGCGGCGAGCGCATGTGCGTGTCCCGGCTCGGCATCGACGGCCCGCCGGAAGCAGCGCTCGGCCTCTGCGAGCTCCTGGCGCGCGCGATACGCGTTGGCGAGATTGTAGTGCGCGTCCGCGAAATCCGGCTTCAGCCCGATCGCCCGCTGGTAAGCGTATATCGCTTCTTCGAGCCGGCCCGTGTCCTTGCGCAGGTTACCCAGGTTGTTGTAGAACTCGGGGGCGCGCTCGAGCGCGATGGCCCGCCGGAACGCGGACTCGGCCTCATCGGGTTCGCCGGATGCGGCGAGGGCAAGGCCAAGAACATTGAGGGCCTGCGGCTGATCGGGCGCGACGTGGAGCGACTGCCGGAGCAACTCGATGGCTTGAACCTGATCGCCGTTCTGATGCGCAATGAGTCCCAGCAGGTAAAGGGCGTCGGTCTGCGACGGCTCTTTTTCCAGCACACGCCGGTACAGCCGCGACGCGTCCGCGAGCCGTCCGGCGCGATGATGCTCGATGGCGCGCTCCAGCAGGTTCACGCTACGGCAACGCTTCGATCACCTGCTGGATGTCCGTGGGACTGATGTAGAAATGCGGCGAGAAGCGGACCCAGCCCTGGCGGGGCGCGGCGATCATCTTGTGATGCCGGAGCGTGCTCACCACCTGGCGTGCGTCGACCCCGTCGCGGCGGCAGGTGACGATACCTGCCCCGTTTGTCGGCGTGCGCTCGCGCATCAGTTGATATCCCCGCGCATGGAGACCTGCGGCAAGCTGATCGGCCAGGGCCTGAACGGTGGAGCCGACGCGTTCGATGCCCACATCAAGCATAAATTCAATTGCTGCGCGTAAACCAAAGCATCCAATGGTGTTCAATGTTCCGCATTCATATCTTCCGGCATCCTCGCGCAGGGTCATCTCGCGGGACTTGTAATCGGCATACTGGGCCACATTCGTCCAGCCGAACTCCACCGGCTTGATGCGGTCCTGCCATTCGCGGCGGACATAGAGAATGCCGCAGCCCTCAGGACCCATCATCCATTTGTGGCCGTCCGCCGCGAGCGCATCGATGTGGCAGGCCTGGACATCCAGTGGAAAGGCGCCGAGCCCTTGGATCGCATCGACGAAGAAAAAGCAGCCGCGCCGGCGGCAGATCTCACCAATCGCGTGAAGATCTGCCCGGAAGCCACTGAGATACTGGACAAAACTTATAGCAAGCAGACGCGCTCCCCGGGCTGCCTCATCGATGCGGTCGAGAGAATCGGTTACCGAAAGCCAACGGACCTCTACCCCCTGCTGTTCCAGGCGCTTCCAGGGAAACCAGTTGGCCGGGAACTCTTCATCGAACCCGACCACCACACCCCCGGGTTTCCAGTCGAGCCCGTTCGCCACTGTCGCCACGCCTTCGGAGGTGTTTTTGACGATTGCGATCTCGGCGGGATCGCCGTTCACTAACCGTGCGGCCGCATACCTGACGCCCCGGTAAGCATCCAACCAAACGTCGTAGTGCAAAGAGCCGTAGTCGCAGACGTCGTCGGCCAGCCGCTTCATCGCTTCGGCGGCCCGGCGGCAGAGAGGCGCGACAGCGGCATGGTTCAGGTAAATCAGGTTTCGCGTAACCGGGAACTCTTCCCAGTATTGCCGCCAAAGAGGCGTCTCCCCGGCTGTGGTCACCGCCTCCGCGGACCTCTCGAAACCCATTCCTAAGACTATACGTTATGTATATGAAGGTTTATATACAGGCGCCAGCCGCCCCGCCCGGAGCCACTGAATGACCCGTCGTATCCTCGCCACCGTTTTTAGCGTGATTCTGGCCACTGCCATAACCACGCCCGGCTATTCGAAGAACAAGGAGAAGGA
>DASRCB010000036.1:0-31095 GCA_035653295.1 Bryobacteraceae bacterium | reverse complement strand
AGCCGAATCGCCGAGAACAGGATGATCAGCCCTCCCACGGTGAAGCCGTTGTACTTGTTCCCGTTGTACCAGGCTCCGTAAATGAGCGGCGTGAGGAACAACCAGATGCCGGCCAGCAGGCTGAGCGCGCTGGCCACTCTTGCCGTCCGCGGGTGAATCTCCTCGTCAACCATGTATTCGCCTCCCCTGATACGACGCCGCCCGCGGCTGTTCCGTATCACCCGCGGCGACGTCCTTCGGAGCTGGAATCAGTTTCGTCGCGCCAGGCCCGGCTTCGGCCATTGCACTTTCTGCGCCCTTTTCCACCTCGACTCGTCCTCATGCCCCTCTCACCTTCACCTTACCCTTCACATTCGCCCGGACCACGTTTCTGAACGACGCCACATCGGCCTCCGTCAACTGAGCCTTTGGCACGATTTGCAATCCGGCTGGGTTGAGGTGAATCAGAATCGCGTGCCGCGTTTCGATCACGCGTTTGACCACCGCCCAGTCATAGCTCCCCTGGGCGTGCTCCGTCGTGTACTCGATCCCCACGCGCGAAGACGTCAGCCGCATCGGTCCGCGCAGGGCCGGGCTCTTCATCACCGCGCGGGTCTGAAAATATGGAAGTCCCGCGAAAATGAGAAGGGCCATCAGAAACGCAACGCCTGCCCCCGGCAAATTGCCTCGTGTTGTGGGATCGACGATTGCCAAAATGACTGCCAGGCTCCCCACAACCGGCAGCGAGAGAAGCAGCCAATACCGGCGAACAATTGTAGCCGCCAGCGCGCGAAACACATCGGCGCTCGTCAATTGGAACGTTACTGTGACCGTATCGCTCATCCGAAGAATGCCATTCTGTCACACTGCCAAAAACCCGGTCACGTCGGTTGCAAACTTTCTTACTTCCGCCTAAGCTACTGATAATAAGCCGTTTCCTCTCTGCCCGCCCAACTCGCGTGGTTCGAATTCGCCACCCCTCACGATAAGATCCAGGCAGATAAGGAGCACTCTTCTCTATGGCAACCGCAGCCCAGCACGCAGCCAATATCGCCAACGCGGCCCTCTCTACCGGCCCGCGCACCCCCGAAGGCAAAGCCGCTTCCAGCCGAAATGCCCTGAAATTCGGCCTTACCTCCAAACAGGTCCTCCTTCCGCACGAAGATCCCGCCGAATTTGAGGCCCTCGAATCCACCATCATCGAACAACTCCAGCCCGCCGACGATGGCGAACGCCTGCTGGTGGACGACATCGTCGTCGCGCGCTGGAGAATCCGCCGCATCGAGCTGGCCCGGACCGCGTGGCTCGCCCGTGAAATCAAGCGCTCTCCGGACGACGGGAACGTCGGCATGAGCATAGCCATGCTCTGTCCGGAGATTCACCGCTTCGAAAAATACGCCGCTACCGAGCGCCGAGTGCTCGAAAACGCCTGGCGCAAGCTCCGTGTTCTCCAGCAGGAGCGCCGCCTTCGCGAGAAAGCGGCTGTGGCAGCCCGCGCTGCCGCCGCGCCGCCGATCCTCCAAAACGAACCCAAACCCGTGCGCGATGAAGCGCTTACCGTCGCAACCGGGGCAGCCGCGCAGATCTCCTCGCCGCTCCGTTCTTAATTCAGGGGAGCTTTCACCATGGCCCAATCACTCTACGACCTCGAACCCATCTGGCGCAGCGCTCCTCACGAGCACAGTCCACAGCACTACCCCGTGTTCCGCCGCATCGCCGCCGCGCTCCAGACTTCTCTTCGCGCCCACGTCAGTGAATCGTGGGACCCCATCGCGCACGCAGCCGACCCGCAGGTCAACCTCAGCGTCCTCGCCTGGCTCACCGCCGACCCTGCACGCGAGACAAGCGTCGCCGACTTCACCTATGACGTCCTGAATACGACGCTCATGCGCAGCTACTATCATTCCGCTCGCCACAACCTGCTGCCCGTGCTGGCACGCCTCGGCGCCGAACTGCGCGCCCGCGGAGCATCGGACCTCGTCCGCCTCTATCGCCCCACGCGCATCGGGACCATCATTCAGATGCTGCAAGCGCGGCGCGCCATGACCACCCGCCTCATCGGTTCGGAAATGCGCCTCATGGATGCCCTGCTGCTTTTTGCCGGCGATATGGCCGAACGCAGGCGCAGCGCGGCCGCTGCATTCCCGCGGTTAATGCACCGCTGGCAGTTTCTGCTCCGGCGGACGCTGCCGCCGCACGACTTCTCCGCCTTCGCTCCCGAGTTGTTTGCCATCGCCACCCGCGAGCTCCAGGCGGCCCTGGCCGACGTTACAGTGGAAGAATCTCTTCGCGCTGCGGGTCGAAATCAATCCGGCGTCTCTGCGCGTAGGCGATATTCCCGAGGTGCGAAGCCTGTGCCGAGCGGTGCCCGATCAGCACGTCCCCGTTCGGCAGCGCCCGCGTCCGCATGCACTCCAGAAAATTGCTGACGTGATCCTGTTCCAGTGATCGCCTTTCCGCGGACACCACCGTGGGCTTCGCCCCGCGATCCGCGGGATGAAACTCGTAATGCTCGCGATCGATCAGCAGCCGGCCGTTCGTGCCGCACATCTCCACGCCGTACCCGCCGATCCCCGGCGCCAGTGTCGCCTCGAAGGTAGCCGTGAACGGCCGCGGATACTGCAGCAGCACATTGATCGTGTCCGGCGCCGTGCGGCCATCCGGGTACGCGTAAACGCCCCCTTCGGCTACCGCCGACGTCGGCCCATCCTCGTTCGTGAACATGTGCACCACGTCGATCCAGTGCGTGAACAGGTCGGTGATCTGGCCGCCGCCATAATCCAGGTACGCGCGCCAGTTCCAGTATTGCTGCGCGTCCCAGTCGCGCCACTTCACCGGACCCAGGAAGCGGTTCCAGTCCAGGTTATCCGGCTTCTGCGCCAGTGACGCCGGCGCTTTCCGCAGATGGTAGCCGTTGCCGTGCCACCACGTGCGCGCCATGGTGATGCGCCCCAGGCGGCCCTTGTCCATGTACTCGCGCTTGGCTTCGAGGTAGTGCTTTCCGGAGCGCTGCTGCATGCCGACCTGGCAAACGCGCTTATTCTCGCGCGCCGCCTTCACGATCTGCGGACCTTCTTCCGGCACTCGGGTCAGCGGCTTCTCCACGTACACATCCTTGCCGGCGTTCAGCGCGTCGATCGCCGTCGCCGCGTGCCAGTGGTCCGGGGTGGCGATGAGCACCGCGTCCAGATCCTTCGTCTCCAGCAGCCGGCGATGATCGTCGAACCCCTGCGCCGCCGGGACCATGTTCTTCGTCTTGTCGATCTGGTCGCCCCAGACGTCGCACACCGATACCAGCTGCACATCCGGGTGCTTCAGAAACACGCCAAGCACGTAGCGCCCGCGTTCGCCCGCGCCGATCAGCCCAAGATTGATTTGATCGTTCGCACCCAGAATGCGCGAATAAGAAGCCGCTGAAACCGCGGCCACACCGCTCAGAACAGCGCGTCGGGAAATCTCCATGCCGGGATCATATCACCGGAATGGGCCCCATAAATGGAACGGGGCGCTTCATAGCGCCCCGTTGCCGCGTCGTTCGGAATCGACCCTGTGGTTGTAACTAAATGGTCCCCTTCCAATCGGGGCAGGATCAAATCCAGCATACCAAGTGAGGATGCCGATTGTGGTGCGAGCCTTTGGCTTGCACGAGCCGCGCGAAGCGCCGCTACCCCACCTTCTCCGCGATCGACTTCGCCTGCACGAACTGCAGCAGATAATCCGGACCACCCGCCTTCGAATCCGTCCCCGACATATTGAATCCGCCGAACGGATGCGCCCCCACCATCGCCCCCGTACACTTCCGGTTCACGTACAGATTGCCAACGAAGAACTTCTCCCGCGCGCGCTCGATCTTCTTCCGGTCCTTTGTGTACACCGCGCCCGTCAACCCATACTGCGAGTCGTTGGCCAGCTCCAGCGCTTCATCGAAATCGCGCGCCTTCGTCACCGCCAGCACCGGGCCAAAGATCTCCTCCTGGAAAATTCGCGCCTTGCGATCCACATCGGCGATCACCGTCGGCTTGATGAAATAGCCTTCGCCATCGGCCGCCTCGCCGCCCGCCACCAGTCGCCCCTCGCCCTTGCCTGTCTCGATGTAGTTGAGAATCGTCCTGCGCGCCCGGTCGTTGATCACCGGTCCCATGTAGTTGTCCGGTTCATCCGCCGGACCGACGCGAATCTCCGCCACCTTCGCCCGCAGCTTGTCCACGAATTCGTCATAGACCTTCTCGTCGACGATGGCGCGCGAGCACGCCGAGCACTTTTGCCCCTGATAGCCGAACGCCGACCACAGCACGCCCTGCACCGCGGCATCGACGTCGGCGTCGCCATCCACCACGATCGCGTCCTTACCGCCCATCTCCGCCACTACGCGCCGGATCCAGATCTGCCCCTTCTGCGGTTTCGCGGCCAGCTCGTTGATGCGCAGCCCCACATCGCGCGATCCCGTAAACGAGACAAACCGCGTCTTCGGATGCTGCACCAGCACATCCCCGACTTCCGCGCCGCTGCCCACCAGCAGCGAGAAGCTCCGCTCCGGGAACCCGGCCTCCACCAAAACTTCCGCGAACTTCGCCGCCACCGTCGGCGTGTCGCTCGACGGCTTGATGACTACCGTGTTGCCGGTAACCAGCGCGGCCACTGTCATGCCCGCCAGAATCGCCAGGGGAAAATTCCATGGCGGAATGATCACGCCGACTCCCAGCGGCAAATAGACCATCTCATCGCGCTCGCCCGCCAGTTGCACCGTCGGCGCGGGGTGCGCCAGCTTTACTGCCTGCCGCGCGTAGTACTCGCAGAAATCGATCGCTTCCGAGGTGTCCGCCTCCGCCTCGGCCCAGCTCTTTCCGGCTTCATACACCAGCCAGGCATTGAACTCCAACTTGCGCCGCCGCAGCACGTCGGCCCCCCGCAGCAGCATGCGCACCCGCTCCTCGGCCTCGGTCCCGCCCCATTCCGGGAAAAAGGCCCACGCCTGCTCCACCGCTTCCGTCGCAAGCGCCACGTTGGCCTTCGAGTGAATGCCGACCACTTCGCCGGGACGCGAAGGGTTGAGCGAGCGCAGCTTGTCATCCGTGCGAACGCGCCGTCCGGCGATCCGCAGGTCGTAGTCGCCGCCGAACTGGCCGCGCACTTCCGCCAGCGCGCGCTCCATTGCCGCGCGGTTCTCCGGCCGGCTGAAGTCCGCATACGGCTCGTTGGCGAACGCGGGCAGAGATCGAACGTCTGTGGTCGCTGCGCTGCTCATTCGGCTCCCGAAATCAGGCCTGTGTCCGGCCTGAGGCGTCTTCCACCAGCTTGCGGCCGCGCTCGAACATCTCCGCCGCTTCGTCCGCTACCTTGCGCCCGCGCTCGTACAGATCGCGCCCGCGCTCGAGAATGTTCTGGCTCGATTGCGACAGGATCTCGCGCCCCCGGTCCACCATCTTGTCCGTCGATTCGGACAGCGCCGCTCGCCCCTGCTCGGCCGCTTCGACCAGCTTCTGCCGGGTCTCTTTCCCCGCCGCCGGAGCGAACAGCAACGCGACCGCGGCGCCCGTGGCAGCCCCCGCGAGAAACCAAATCACGCTCGATCCGTACTCGTCCTGTGCCATGTCCTGCTCCTCCCGATCATCATTCTAACCCCGCCGTTCCCCAGGTCCCCGACTGTTATCCTCGATTCTATGAATGCTCCGAGCGATATGGTGACCGTCTACCGCAGTATGGACGCAAGCGCCGAAGCCGACTGCGAGATCGTCGTCGATATGCTCGCCAAAGAGGACATCAAAGCCATCATGCTCGACGACTCGGCCCCCGGCGTTCCCGAGGGAACCTACGAAGTGCAGGTCTCCCCTGCCGACGTCTCCCGCGCCGAGGGCATCATCGCCGCCAATCCGCTCCCCGACGATACCGAAGAAGTCGATCCCTCGCACGACCTCGATCTGGAGACCATCTATCACGCCGAAGGCTCCGTTGTCGCCCAAACAGAGACTGGAGCCATCATGGCCCTGCTCGAGGCCAACGACATCATGGCCGTCACCAGCGGCGAGACCATCCTGCCGCACATGCCCTTCGATATCAAGGTCGCGAAGGATCAGGCCGAGCGCGCGCGCCGCCTCATCGCCGAGGCGCAGATTCACGGTCCCGAGGCCGCTGAACAGGCAGAGCGCGAGACCGAAGGACGATCGCTGGAGTAATACTCCTCACGGCAAGAATTACCCTGCGGCCGCGCGGCAGCGCGCGCGCAAACCCTTGCGGCAACACCGCCGCGGGATTGGCATTCCGTATGCATCCGTCTCAGTAACTGGAGGCGTATGAACAGGTCTACTGCAACGACACGGCACCTTCAAAGCGTCAACCTCAGCACTCCGGAGCGCCTCGCTTCGGTGCTCGGCGGTGGCGCACTCGCGGTATGGGGAGTACAGAAACGCTCATTGCCCGGGCTCGCCATGGCCGCGGTTGGCGGCTTCATGGTGTTCCGTGGCGCCACCGGCCACTGCAACGTTTACCAGGCGCTCGGTATGCATACCGACCATCGCCGTGGGCGCAACCGTGGCGTGCCCTACGAACTTGGCATCCGCGTGGACAAGTCGGTGACCATTAACAAGCCCCGCGCTGAGGTGTACCGGTTCTGGCGCAACTTCGAGAACCTGCCTCGCTTCATGCGCCACCTCGAGTCCGTCACCGAGGTCGACAACCGCCACTCGCACTGGGTCGCAAAGGCCCCCGCCGGGCGAACCGTGGAATGGGAAGCCGAGATTATCAACGAGGTCGAAAACCAGCTCATTGCGTGGCAATCGCTCGAGAACTCCACCGTCGAGAACGCCGGCTCGGTGCACTTCGAGGATGCGCCCGGAGGACGCGGCACGGTGGTCCGTATCGAACTCCAGTACAACCCCCCCGGCGGTACCCTGGGCGCCATCGTGGCCAAGCTGTTCGGCGAGGAGCCGAATCAGCAGATCGGCGAGGATCTGTGGCGCTTCAAGAACCTCATGGAAGCCGGCGAGATTCCGACTACCGAAGGCCAGCCCCACGGCGAGCGCACTCCGGTGATGAAGGCCATCGAAAAAAAGCCGCGCAGCACGTGGCGCCGCGACAGAGTTATGGAAGCCTCCGAGGAGTCCTTCCCCGCCAGCGACGCCCCGAGCTGGACCCCGGAAGCCCTGGCCCATTAATCGTTCGAACCGTCGCGGATCCAGCGCGGAGTCACCCCAGCCACTGCGGATTCTGCGCCGTGCCGTCGAACATATCGGTGGTCTTGAACGGCTCGAACCTCCCGGTCATCGCCGGTTTCACCGTCTTCGCCAGCAGCGCGTCGGTCTGCTGCTTCGTCATCGGTTTGAACGTCCGCGCCGCTTCGAGCGCCTGATTCAGCAAGTCCATGCTCTCGCAGCCGGTGATCACCACTGTGGTCGGCAGACTCAGCGCGTAATGAAGGCACTCCATCGGCGTCACAACTCCCGACTTCAGGACGATGCCGTTGCCCATGGGCTTCATCCCCAGCACCGCAATGCCCTGCGCCACCAGCTTCGGCACGACCATGTGGGTGAAGCTGCGGAAGTGCGCATCCATGACGTTCAGGGGCATCTGGCACGAATCAAAATGATATCCGTGCTGGGCCGCGATCTCCAGCATCCGCAGATGCACGATCGGATCCTTGTGGCCCGTGAAGCCGACATACCGAATCTTGCCGGCCTTCTTCGCCGCTTCCACCGCCTCCACAGCGCCGCCCGGCGCGAAATACCGATCGGGATCCTCGAGGCGAATGTTCTCGTGATACTGCATCAGATCGATATGGTCGGTCTGAAGGCGCTTCAGCGACTCGTCGATCTGGCTCGCCGCCGCCGCTTTCGTCCGGCCATCGAACTTGGTCATCAGGAACACCTTCTGCCGGTACCCGTCGCGCAGCGCGTCGCCCATGCGGCGCTCGCTCTCGCCGTCGTTGTAATCCCAGCAGTTGTCCAGGAACGTAATGCCGCGGTCCACGGCGCTGCGGACGATGCGAACCCCTTCCGCCGCGTCCTTCGGCACGCCGATGTGATAGCCGCCGAGGCCGATGGCCGAGACTTTCTCGCCCGTTTTGCCGAACTGCCGGTAAATCATTCCCTTGGATTCTGTTTGCGCCATGGCCATCATCCCCATCCCCGCCACCGCGCCCAGTGCGTCTCTGCGGTTCATGCCAGCACCTCCTGTTCCTGTTACATTACCTGATAACGACTCGCATGAGCAGCCGCGCCGTCCGCGAGCATGGCGCCCGCCCCGATCGCCGCCGCTGGTTCATCCTCGCGTTGCTCGTCGCCTCCATTTGCATCAACTACATCGATCGCGGCAATCTCGCCGTGGCCGGCCGCGATCTCAGCCGCGACCTGCGCATCCCGCCGGAAGGCCTCGGCCTCTTATTGTCGGCCTTTTTCTGGACCTACGCTGCGTTCCAGGTCGTCTCCGGGTGGCTGATCGATCGCTTCGGCGTGGTCTGGGTGTTTGCGGCCGGGTTTTTCATCTGGTCCGGGGCCACGGCCTGCACCGGGCTGGTGTCCACCTTCACCGTCCTCTTCGCGCTCAGGCTCGTGCTGGGGATGAGCGAATCCGTCGCGTATCCGTCGTATTCGAAGATCATCGCCGCCTGCTTCGACGAGCACCGGCGTGGGCTCGTCAATGCACTGGTCGACGCGGGATCCAGAACCGGCCCGGCGATCGGGGTCCTCGTCGGTGGTCTCATTCTGGCGCGCTACGGCTGGCGGGTTATGTTCCTCAGCATCGGGGTTGTGAGCCTGCTTTGGCTCGCGCCATGGTGCCTCTCCGCGGGCGCCATTCACGCCCGCGCTCCCGTCGCCCGGCCTGCGAGCATACCATCGTTCGGCGCGATCCTGAGCCGGCGCGCGGCGTGGGGCACCTTCCTCGGCCTGTTCTGCGGCAATTACGCGTGGTATTTCCTGCTGACCTGGCTCCCGCAATACCTTCTCATGGAGCGCCATTACACCACCAGAATGATGGCCATCTATGGCTCACTGCCGTTCTGGGGAACCGCGGCGGCCACGCTGTTCGGCGGCTGGGCGTCCGACCGGCTGATCCGCGCCGGCGTCCAGCCATCGCTCGTTCGGCGCACCTTCGCCGGCGTCGGGGTGGGCGCCTGCACACTCATGCTTCCTGCCAGTCTTGTCCGCAGCAACGAGCTGTCCATGGCGCTCCTGATCTGCGCCTGCCTCGCGTGTGGACTTTGGAGCTCGAACAACTGGGCCATCACCCAGCGGCTCGCCGGGCCAGTCGCCGCGGGGAAGTGGACGGGACTGCAAAACGCGTTCGGCAACCTGGCCGGAGTCGTCGCGCCCTGGCTGACCGGCTTTCTGGTCCAAAGGACGGGCAGCTTTTTCCTCGCCTTTGTCAGCGTGACGATCGTCGCAGCATTGGGTGCGCTGAATTACGCTTTGCTGATCGGACCGGTCGATCCTGTTATCTGGAACACGACAGAGCAGGCCGCTGAACCGTCGATGTAACTCTTGTATCCGGGATGCGTCTCAGTACTCAGCCGTATTGACGAGCCGTAACCTTTCCTAAACCACCGTCGTTTTACAAAGACTGGCCCGTGCGTTTACGCGCACGCTGTGCCCGAGCCGGTGAGCATCTTCCTCCGAGTGCTCGCCGGCTTTCGCAGTTTAGGCTCTGATTTGAGGCCGGGTCATCCGATACAACCACGCGCCCGGCACGAAGCCGACCAGCCTCTCCGCCCATCCGTTCGCCACCAGGGTCCGGCACACGCTCGAAACACCGAACGCCCGCCCCAGTGTCCCTCGGCAATTACCAATGTGATCCTCGGGGGGGATCCGCCTCGCGGCAGCGGCGCCCGCCAGCACGCCCGTGGCGCAGGCGGCAAGCACGCCCGAGCCGGTAAACGGATCGACGAAGGACAGCGCGTCGCCGCAGTAATAACCAGGCGCGCCGGCCAGGCCGTTCGCGAAGACGAGCGGTCCGGTCGTGAGCCACGCCATTATGCGACCGAGCGGCGCAATGCGCTCCCGCAGGGGCTCGTGGCTGGCAAGAAGATCGTCAATCGCGAACCCGAATCGCCCCAGTTCGCCCTCCGGGGCGAGCCCGCACACGTTGGTCAGCCCTCCCTCGATCTGATTCAGCCCCACATAGCATCGGCCAAAGAAGAACAGCTCTACCGCATCCGTTGCCGGACCGCGGAAATGGGCCTTGAATCCGAACAGGCGTGATCCGCGTGCTTCCGCCGTGCGACGGCCGTGCGCGACGACGTCAACGGCCGCGGGCGCGCGCTCCCGGATTACCTCCGCGCCGCATTCCCCGGTCCGCTTCAGGAGAAGATGGTCGAGGCAAAATCGGCTCAGGCCCCAGGCCGTCTCTGGCAGCGCTGCCGTTTTTCGGCGTGCCCCAAACGTGAACTCCATGCGGCGGACCGCCGCCGGGCCCGCGGCCCGGAATGCCGGCAATACCCCCAGGCGATCCAGGACGGGAACGATCTCAGCGGACAAAAACTCTCCGCAGACTTTGTGGCGGGGCAGGCGGGACGGCTCGTACACGATCACGCGTGCGCCCTCACCGCAGGCCGCGATGGCCGCCGAAGCCCCGGCGGGCCCTCCACCCGCGATGACGACCGACGTCATTCCGCAACTGCCCGGATACGCGCCGGCGGCGACGAGACATTGCCATAGCGCACCACGAGTTCGTACCACCCCGGCTCGATGTCGGCGGGCACGAGCGCGTTTACCTGGCGCACTCCGGCCTCATCCGCCGCGGAAAGAAACACGACCTCCAGCTCGCGGTCCCCTGCGATCACGCCCACACGCCTGCGAGCTGCGACCTCGGGAATCCCGCGGACCCAGAGCGATAGGCAGCCATCGCGGCCGAGCCGAACCTGATTTCGCGCCCAGTCGCGTCCGTCGGCGATGATGGTGACCTCCAGCGCCGCTGCTTCGGCAATCGCGACCGTATCCTCGGGCGTGGGATCGATCAGGATCGGTACGGCGTTGCTGAACCGGCTCCTGCTCGTGCGCACGCGCAGCATGGCGCGGCCCCGCCCGATGCCAGGGGGAAGCCCACAGTTGAGCTGCCATCCGCCCGCGCCCCCATGCCCGAGATACACCGGCTGGACGCCGTAGCCGCCGATCTCCGGCAGCACCTCGTTCAGCCGCAGATCCCCGGGGTCCGCTTTGAAGAACACAGCGACGTAATCGTCAAAGGCCGTTTCGAGAATGCCCTCGCCGGTGCGATGGTTCACAGCGCCTGTAACCACCGGCGCCGGCTCCGCGGGATTCTCAGGCTCCTCCGGCCAGTGCCGGCGGCACACGACATGCGCGTGGTGGTGCTCGATGCCGGCGAATTCGACCTGTGCGAATCCCGCCGTCCGGCAGAACGCCAAAAGGCAGGACGTGTTCGGCCCCACCCAGTTGTCCATGCGCCCGACCAGTTCATTGGTCTCGTAGAACTCCATGTTGGGCGATGCGGCGAGATCTCCGTCGTCGCTGACAAAGCTCTGAACGCAGGCCACGTCAGTGGTCAGCGCGCATACCCGTTCGAGCGCAAGAAGGGGATGCTTCACGTGATAGAGCACCCCCAGGAACAGCACGATGTCGAAACGTCCGATGCGTTCCGGCGAAAGCTGGAACACGTCCGAGAGGACGAATTCCACGCGCGAGCCGAGCAGCTCATGGGCCCGCCGGAAGGTGCTGCGCTCCACCACATCCACAGCCACGACGCGGGCCCCGCGGCGCTCCATTTCAAAGCTGAACCAGCCGTCCCAGGCGCCGATGTCGAGCACGCGTTTGCCGCGCAGGTCCTCCGGCAGGCCGAAGCGAGCCAGGCGCGCGCGCAGCTGATCGGAGCTGTGCAGGCCGGGTATCACCGTGCCGTCCGGCAGCTCGATGCTGTGATACCAGCCCAGCTCGGTGAGATCCTTCAAAAGCTCGCGCGTGCGCGCCGTCGAAGCGGCATCGCCGGCCCGGACATGCGCCATACAAGAATCCTCGCACGGCCTTTACTCCATGCCGCCGCGGATGTATATTGAAGCCGGTCCGACTGCGCTGCCACGGCTGGACAGGAGGATGTCATGCCACAGCAGAGCAGTGGGTCCTCATTTTTCGAGGGCCTTCTTAAAGACTTCGTGTACACGTTTGTGTACCTGCCCACCACCAACTGGCAGCATTTCTTCAGCCCCACGGTGTACTTCGGCTGCAACGTCGATGAGATGGGCGTGGAGGAGCACGTGCTCTCGCGCGCCGGGAGCTACGGCAGCCAAATCAACCGGATTATTGATGTCCTGTCGATCCTCACCTCCCGCCTGGATGAGGGCTCGCTCACCGCCGAACAGCAGGTCTTCCTGCAGCGCTTCCGGTCTCTCGCCGCCAGTGCGGATCAGGCCTCGGCCGAATTTCAGGGGAAGGCCCGCCATACAGTGAGCGAGGCCGATGTCGATGATCTGGTGAGCCGCATATCGGCGCTGAAGGCCACCGACCTCAGCGGTCACAAGATGCTGATCGAGCGCGTCCGCCGGGCCCTCCCGGCTGCCTGACAGCGCGCGTTCTCAGTGCTTCGGCAAAGCATCGCGAATGGTGATCGCCGTATACGCCACCGTCAGCCCGATAATCGTAATCACCGAAGCCCAGGTCACCACGTTGTACAGCGGCGAGTTGGTCCACTCCTTCATGATTCCCTTGCGGTTGATCAGCAGCAGCACGTAAATCAGAACGAACGGGAGCAGCACGCCATTCAGCGCCTGAGAAAACAGGGTCATCGGGATAAGCGGGAAATTGGGAATCAGAATGACCGCCGCGCCGAGCACAATCAGCAGCGTGTACAACCAGTAGAAAATCGGGGCTTCGCTGAACTTCCGGTCGATTCCCGACTCGAAGCCCAGCCCCTCGCAGACGGTGTACACGGTGGAGAGCGGCAGAATGCAGGCAGCAAAAAATGAAGCATTAAACAGGCCGGCGCTGAAGAGCAGATAGGCATATCGGCCGAAGGGTTTCAGCCCCAGCGCGGCCACCGCGGCGGACTCGATATTGCGCGGCCCGCGGCTCCAGATCGCCCCGGCGCAGGCCACGATAATGAAGAACGCCACCACATCCGTCAGAATGCAGCCCAGAATCACTTCCAGCCTCGACTGCACATACTCCCGCGCGCTGATCCCCTTCTCCACCACCGCCGCCTGCAAATAGAACTGCATCCACGGCGCGATGGAGGTGCCCAGCATCATCAGCAGCATCGAGAGATAGCTGGTGTCCAGCATGAGCGCCGGTTTCACGCTGTAGATCGCCGCCTGTTTCCAGTCGGGCCGGACCAGGAAACCCGAGATGATGTAGCACACGTAAATGCCGCACGCTACCAGGAAGACCTTTTCCACGCTGCGGTAATTCCCTTTCACGATCAGGAACCAGACGGCAATGGCGCACAGCGGCACGGACACAAACCGGCTGATGTGGAACAACTCCAGAGAAATGGCGATCCCGGAAAACTCGCCGATAATGTTGGTGTAATTCACCAGCACCAGAGCCAGCATCATGAAAAACGTGGTGCGCAGGCCGAACTCTTCGCGGATCAAATCAGACAGACCCTTGCCCGTGACCGCGCCCATGCGCGAGGACATCTCCTGGGTGACGATCAGCAGGATGGTGATCGGAATCAGCGTCCACAGCGGGAGATATCCCCAGCGCGCGCCCGCCTGGGAATAAACCAGAATGCCGCCGGAATCGTTATCGACGTTGGCGGTAATGAGCCCCGGTCCGACCACCGACAGGAATATGAGCAACTGCGTCCGGTAGCGCTTCAGCATCGCCGGGGCCGCTTATCTCATCTCTGCCGCAGTACGGAAATGATCTCGTCGGCGGTGATCACGCCGGAGATCCGGCCCTGCTCGTCCACCACCGGCAGCGTGAGCAGGTTGTACTTGTCGAAAAGCTCGGTGATGCGGTTCTGGCGCTCGTCTTCGCCCACGCGAATCAGCTGGTCGGCTGCCAGTTCTCTCATGGGAGTCGCTCCGGCGGCGCGGAACAGCCGCCCCAAAGGCACCGCCCCCACCAGCCGCTCCCTGCCGTCCACCAGATAAATGGTGTTGAGATTCTCCAGCAGTTCCTCGTCCTTCTGCAGCTCGGCCATGGCGTCGCCCACGGTGGACGTTTCGGGCATAGACACGAAGGTCGTGTTCATCATCCCTCCGGCGGAGTCTTCCGCAAACTCCAGCAGTTCGCCCACCTCGGTGCGGGGCTCGGGCTCCATCTCCTCGAGGATTTCTTCGCTGGTCTCCTCCTCCAGCTCGCCAAGCACGTCGGCGGCCTCGTGGGGCTCCATCTCCTCGATGATGTCCGCGGCCTTGTCCGCCTCGAGCGACTCCAGAATGCTGGCCTGGATCTCCGGCTCCACCTCGCTCAGCGTTTCGGCCGCTACTTCTTCGTCGATGGTTTCGAAGATGGCTTCCCGGTCGTCGGGCCCCAGTTCCTCGACGATGTCGGCGAGATCGGCCGGGTGCATCTCCTCCAGCAGCTTGTTGCTGATGTTCAGACGCAGCCGGCGCTGCGGGTCCGCCTCCAGGATATTGCAGAACTCCCAGCGAATGGAGTGCGGCGCGATGCGCGACTGCAGGCGGCGGATCGCACGCGGCGGCAGCAGCCCTTTCACCAGCCGCCGGAACATGCTGCGCAGACCGATATCGACTTCCAGCACCTCCAGCACGTCCCCGTCGTCGCCGTGTGTCAGCTCGAAGGTGACGTCGGTCACACGCACTACCTTGCGGCCCTGGGCGTCCACGATCTGCTGGTCGAGCAGGTCGCGCGAGAGCCGGAACATGTACTCGTCGGCGTGGTAGGGGGTGAGCTTTTCGTCCTTGAGGAAAACGCCGTCGAGGGAAATGCTGCGAATCTGATCGTGCCGGATGGTGAGCCACGCCCAGCCTCCGCCGACCAGAAATCGGTCTACGCGAATGGGATCGACCACCGGGACGAGGGCCGCATCCTTGACCACGCCGAGGCGCCGGCCTTTGAGGTCAAAGACCCGAAGTCCCAGAAGCTCGGTGAGGTACAGAAGTTCTTCGGCCATCGAGAACAGCCCATAAATACGGATACGCAGAGCGCGGGTGATCTCGCTGGCAAGGAGGAACTGTGACGCGCTCTACATCGGTCCTGCAAATCTAATATGACTCATCGCAGCGATACAGGCAAGAAGAAACGGCGCTCTCCGCGGCCGGAAAGCACTATTGCACTGAAGCGCGAGGCCGCGCCCGCTGCGGGACCCCTCTGATACGCTGAAAGCACCTTCTCCCCGCATGTCCGCGCCCGCCAAAACCGTGTCCGTGCGCCAGTTTTTCTCACGGAATGGGCTGCTGTCACGCTGCCATCCTCAATATGAGTTCCGCCCCGGCCAGCTGGAAATGGCGGAGGCCGTCGAGGCCGCCATTCGCGACAAGCGGCACCTGATGGTGGACGCCGGGACGGGCACGGGCAAAACGCTCGCCTACCTCGTTCCCGCGATCCTGTCCGGCCATCGGGTGGTGATCTCGACCGGCACGAAGAACCTTCAGGAGCAGCTCTACTTCCGCGACGTACCCTTCCTGCAGGAGCATTTCCCTTCCCCCCTGAACGTCTGTTACATGAAGGGGCGGAACAACTATGCCTGCCGGCAGAAGATCTACGACGCCGACCGCGAGCCTGTGCTCGCGGGCCTGGAAGAGGTCGCCGATTTCCAGATCATCCGCGCCTGGGAGAAGACCACGCAATCGGGCGACCGCTCCGAGATCCGCACTCTGCCGGAAAACAGCACCGCCTGGGCGAAGATGGATGCCCGCCGCGATCTCTGTTCCGGACAGCGCTGCCCTCAATTCGAGCGCTGTTTCCTAACGCTCATGCACCAGCGCGCGGTGGAAAGCGACATCATCATCGTCAATCACCACCTGTTCTTCGCCGACCTGGCAGTGAAGGATGAAGAGTTCGGGGGCATCATTCCCGAGTACAACGTGGTCATCTTTGACGAGGCGCATGAGATCGAGGATGTCGCCGGACAATACTTCGGGGTGACCGTCAGCAGCTGGCAGGTGCAGGACCTGTGCCGCGACGTCATGGCCGCCGGGCGCCGAAAGCAGTTCGGGTCGGAGGAGCTGGACCGGGTCGTGAGCACGCTCAGCGAGCGATCGTCGCTGTTCTTCAGCGCGTTCGACGGCCGCGAGGGCCGCGTCGGCTTCCGCCAGCAGGCCGCCTGGCTCGAGGATCGCGGCGAGCCCTACCGCGACCTGCTGCACGTGCTGGAGCTTCTTGAGACCCACCTCAAGCTCATCAAGTTCTCCCCGGAAGAGGTCATTCCCCTGGTGCGCCGCTGCGGCGAGATCGCCGGAAAACTGCGCTTCTGGATGGAGAGCGGCGACAAGCGCTACGTCTATTGGGTGGAGCGGCGGGTGCGCAGCGTTTCGCTTCAGGCCACCCCCATCGATGTGTCATCGCTGCTGGAAGAGCGGCTCTTCGACACGCTGGACACGGTAGTGATGACCTCCGCCACGCTGGCGGTGGGCGGCAGCTTCGAGTTTGCCGAGCGGCGGCTCGGGGCGAAGTCGGCGCGATCGCTCGTAGTCCCCAGCCACTTCGACTACGCCAAACAGGCATTGCTCTACGTGCCCCCGTCGATGCCCGATCCTCGCTCGCCAGCGTTCACCTCGGCCGCCGCCGACGAGATCCTGAAACTGCTGGAGTTCAGCCAGGGCCGCGCCTTCGTGCTCTTCACCAGCTACCAGCAGATGCGCCAGGTGCACGACCGCGTATCGATCGACCTCCCCTGGCCGGCGCTGCTCCAGGGCACCGGGCCGAAAACGGCCCTGCTGGAGGAGTTCCGTTCCACGCCCAATTGCGTCCTGTTCGCCACGTCCTCGTTCTGGCAGGGCGTCGATGTTCAGGGAGAGCAGCTGAGCTGCGTGATTATCGACAAGCTGCCGTTTGCCGTGCCCAGCGATCCCGTGGTCGAGGCCCGAATTAATGAGATTCGCGAGCGCGGCGGGAACGCCTTCTACGAGTATCAGATCCCGGAAGCGGCGCTGGCGCTTAAGCAGGGATTCGGCCGCCTGATCCGCAGCCGGCTCGATCGCGGCGTGCTCGCGTTGCTGGACCAGCGCATCGTCCGGCAGCGCTACGGCAAGGTGTTCTTCGACAGCCTGCCGCCCTACCGTGTCACCTCCAACATCGCGGATGTGCAGAAGTTCTTCGACCCGCAGTCATAATAGAAGAAGTGTTCGAGGTCTCGGCACAGAAGACGTTCGCGGCGGGGCACGCCCTGCGCAACTACCACGGCAAATGCGAGAACGTGCACGGGCACAACTATCGCGTCGAGGTGACGGTGCAGGGCGAGGCGCTCGATTCCGCCGGCTTACTGGTCGATTTCGTCGAGCTGAAGCGCCTCATGAATGGCGTGATCGACCGCCTCGACCATCAGTTCCTCAACGAGGTCGCCCCGTTCGACGTCCTGAATCCCTCGGCCGAAAACCTGGCCAAGTACTTCTGGGATGAGATCAGCCGCGATCTGCATGCCCCCACGCCGGTGCGCGTCTCCGAAGTGAAAATCTGGGAGACCGACACCAGCATCGCGGTGTATCGCCCATAGTAGGTCGGGCAGGCCCGGCCCCGCGGCGCGGCCGTCCACGCCCCTCTGCCGCATCGTCAGGACCCCCAAATATTTGAATTCGCTCGCCCCACGGTATCGTATTAGTTCACAGGAAAGGCAGGCGCTCTGGAACGCAATACGGGCATGGATGACAGCCTGGCGCTCGCGGCGGCGGGCGACAAGTCCGCTTTCGCCGCGATCGTACGGGAGTACCAGTCCATGGTGTACAGCGTTGGGCTGCATTATCTGCGCAACGCCGCGCTTGCCGAAGAGATCGCCCAGGATGTGTTTCTGGACCTCTACCGCAATCTTCGTTCGGTGGAGTCCGGGGCGCATCTGGTTTGGTGGCTCAGGCGCGTGACCGTGAACCGCTGCATAGACCGCGGACGCAAACGCGCCTGGCGAGCGGAAGTGGCGCTGGAGAAGGTTGCGGAGCCGGCATCGGCCCGCGTGGAGCAGGATCCCATGGCGTCCGACGCTCTGCGCAGGCTGGTGGCGGCCCTGCCGGAACATCAGCGGGCCATCGTCATTTTACGGTTCCAGGAAGATCTGGATCCGACGGAGATCGCCCGGGTGCTGGAAATGCCGGTCAATACCGTGAAGAGCCGGCTTCACCGGGCGCTGGGAATGTTAAGGGAAAAGCTGGAACGAAAACAGAAACAGGAAGCACGGGCATGAGGGAAGTCGAACAGGAACTGAAGCGAGCGCTGGCGCGCGTGGACGCGCCGGAGGGGTTTGCCGAACGGGTGCTGGCCCGGACTGTGGCGCAGCCGCGCCGCGCACAGGCGTGGTACATGCGCTGCGCGGGGATCGCGGCCATGATCGCGCTCGCGTTCGCCGGGATGCTGGGATATCAGCGGCATGTGCGGCAGGAACGGGCCGAGCAGGCCCAGAAGCTCGTTTTCGCGCTGCATCTGACCGCGGCTAAGCTGGCGTCCATCGACCATCGCCTCAGGGACTCGTCTTCCACCGTGCACATCGGGGAGCATGCGAGGGAAGATTTATGAGCAAAGCGGGATTCATACTGGCGGTAGTTTCGGCGGGCGTGCTGGGAGCCCAGACGCTCGACCTGTCGGCGCTGGACAAGCTGGAAAAGAAGGCCAAAGAGGCCAACACGGTAACTTTCGACGCGGGGCAAATCCGCGGCGCAATGGCGCTGCTGGGTATGGTGGGCGAGTCCGACAAGGACGTGGAGCAGGTTAAGTCCATTCTCAGCGGGGTGAAAGGTCTGGTGGTGCGCAATCTCGAGTTCGCCGACAAGGGGGAATACCCGATGGAAGCGGTGGACTCCGTGCGCGCGCAGATCGCGAAAATGCCTGGCTGGTCGAAAATCGTCGAGAGCCGCAGCGCCGAGGAACACGACGAGGTCTACATCCTGTCGCAGTCGGACAAGATCGCCGGCCTGGCGGTCATCTGCGCCGAGCCGAAGGAACTGACGGTGGTGTACATCAATGGGGCCATCAACCTGAGCGATCTCCGGAAGCTGCGGGGCCAGTTCGGAATTCCGGATATCGACATTCACGGCCAGGAGCCCGCGAAGAAGGATTAACGCGCCAGCCCGATTCCACCGATAAGCGGGGATGAAGGCGCGCCGGGCGATTGTCTGGACAATTCGGATCGGCGGCGCATTGTTCGTGGCCGATTTGATCGCTGATCGCCGCGGGTTCACGCTGCTGGACCCGCGGTTCTTCATCCCCTTCTCGTGCCTGTCGGCCCTGCTGGTGGTGCGAACCGCGAGCATGAGGCGCACAGTGCTGGAAGCGTGCGCTGCGCCGTTCGTGATCCTGACGCTGGCGCTCGCCCTTCTGAACGCTGCCGCGCCGCCGGGGATCTGGGCCTTTCCTGGTCCGCTGCTGCTGCTCGAAAGCATAGCCACCGGCGTCGCGGCCGCACTCGGCGCGGCACTGCTCACCAGATCGCTGTTACACCGTGTGCCCGCCCGAATCGTCCGCTGGGGCTTTCGTGCGGCAGCGCTCGCTTCGCTCCTGATCTGGCGCTATGGGCGGTTCTGAGCCGCCTCAGCCCTGGCACTCACGTTCCGCGTTGAATTCGCAGCCGAGCAGGGCGATTACCGCCAGCATGTACATCCAGACGATGAAAATGATGCTCGCCGCCACGCTTCCATATAACAGGTTGTAGTTGGCGATGTGCCGCACGTACCACCCGAAGCCTCCGGTCGCTGGGAGCCAGAGGACCGTGGCCAGAACGGCGCCGGGCCATACATCGCGCATCTTCATGGGCCGGTTCGGACCGAAGAAGTAGAGCAGGCACGTCACCAGCAGGATGGCCGCGAAAGCGATCAGGTAATTGATCGCCTCGGTCGAGAGAATCAGCCACCCCGGCGCCTGCGCGCCCGCCGGAACGCCCAGCCAGCGCGTGAAGCTGCGGCTGAAGAGGATGAGCATGGACGCGCCCACAACAGGAAGCGCCGCGGAGAAAACCAAGACGACGGCCACCAGCCGCTGTTGCAGAAAGGGCCGGCCGGTGGGTAGCTTGTACGCTGCCTGGAAACCCTCCATCAGCGTCATCATCACGCCGGTGCCGGCCCACACCGCCAGCAGCGAAGCGGCGATCAGCAGCCAGATGGGCCTGGCTCCGTGATAGCTGAACACATATCGCACCAGCTCCTGCGATCCGGGCGGCACCACCTCGAACAGAAAACGTGAGATCTGCGCGCTCACGGATTCGGCCCGCACCTGCGCCAGAATCGCGGCGATGGAAGTGCAAATCGGGAAGAAGGCCAGCAGCGCCGAGTACGCCGCGCCCTTGGCGATTCCGAAACAGCCGTCCTCGTAAGCGGCGATGAACGACCGCCGCAGCAGGCCCGTGAAGCGCGCCCATGGACGCGCCGGCACGACGATCAGGGCGGAAGCGTCGGCAGCCATCGAGAACAGCGTATCGCGAGCGGCCTATTTTTTGCTCGCCTGGGGGTTAAATGAGAAATCGACCCGAATGGGAACGTCCTGGCCCGAGGGAATGGTGCGCACATGAATGAACGCAGTCGGCTTCGCGATCTTGTCCTTCGGTTTCCAGCGCAGCGTCAGCGTCGCCTCCTCGGTCGGCTTGAGCCTGGTCTTATCCATCTTCACGGAAAGCCCCGTCATATGCGGATCCACCAACTCCAGACCCACGATCGAAGGAGTCCCGTTGCTGATATGCACCGTCGTTTCGCCGGGCGAGGTGGAATCGAGCACCACCGTGCCGCGATCTGGTTTGACACCCAGCAGAATTTCCGTGGCGCGCTCTTTGATGTTGGCCTTGGAGAACTTGTTCACCTCATCCTGATTCACCGGGGCGCCCGGTTGCGGCTCCGGATCGAGCTTGACCACCGCGCCGAAGGGCATTACAAACTTCTCCTGCGGAGTGATGATGTGCATGAACCACTGCCCATCAACGAGCTTCCACTCGCTCTCCTGCGTCGGGTGACCCGGAATGGTCACGTTCTGCAAATGCATATCCACCGTCAGGAAGACAAACACATTGGCCTGCTTGAAGTCGTCCGACCACTTGATGCTCTGGATCTCGAAACCTTTGTAGTTCGGCTTCTCGTGATTGTAGAAGTAATCCTTGCTTTCCTCGGCCAGGAGGTTCTCCGCCTCGCGAAACTTGTGCTCTACGCAGTCCTGGTAATACTGCGTCACGCGGTCGCGCAGCGCTTTCTCCACATCCGGAGGCGCCTGTTGTGACGCGGCGGTCTCCGTCTGGCCGGCCTGCGACGGTTCCGGCGCGGAAGCGCTCTGCTCCTGCGCCAGAGCCGCCATGGCCAGCAAAGGAATGGAGGCGAAAAGAGTGCGTAAAAGACTCATGATGATGTTACGTAAAGGCCACCCTGCGGGTTAGGTCTGGTGTCTATTAACAGGATAAGGGACGGCGCGGCGGCGGGACAACTCAATGGCCCGCGGGGCCGTGCAAGACGAGAACCCAGTCGCCTTCAGCCGGCGGCGTGAAGCGGCGCCTCCCTTTGGTCGCAAACGACCCGATCGCGACTGTGCTGCCGTCCCGCGGGTTGAACCAGGATGCATTCGCCACGCGGCCGGAGATCGTGGTCATCTCCACCGTTACCGTGCGGCTGGACGGCAGGTAAGCGATCAGCGTACTTCCGTCCGAGGTACGCGCCGCGGCGAGGTAGTCGAGGCCGTTGAACTCCCCAAGTCCGTCCACGACGGCCTCGTGCTTCAGGTCCGGGACCAGCTCATTCCACCGCTGCGCCGTGAAGAACTGCTTCAGGCGCGCCATGTCCCGCGAACCGGTGGCATCCATTGCTTCCACCCAGCCCGGATCGAAGAGCCAGATGGGGCGATTGCCCATGAACTGCCCCGCCGCGCCGAACAGCACTGCCCACCAGGCCTGCCGCCGGATCTGCACCGCCGATGCGTTGTGCTCGCCTTCGTATGTTGTCTCGATCAGAAGATACGGCATTGCCGGCGTGTGGTTGTAATCGGCGATGAGCCTGTGATGAATGATTTCGTAGCTGTACGTATCGTTGAGGTCCAGCCAGCCGGTTTTCCCGTACTGCTCCACCGCTGAGTTCTCCGGATGGCAGTGCGCCGTGAACAGATGGCGCGTGCCGAACTCGCGGATGCCGCGCGCCACGGCATTGGCGTCTTCCATTGCGGCGCCGGGGTTGCGGTCGCCGCCCATCAGCCACACGATATTGTCGAACCCGGCGTATCGCCGGCCCACGTATCGGCCCCATTCCCTGCATTTCGCCGGGCCGTTGCGCAATGCTTCGTCGTACCATCCTTCGTCGAGGCCTGGATAGCCGAGATAGATGGGCGCGAGGAACACCTGGATGCCCATCTCCCCGGCTTTCCGAATCACCCAGTCCGCGTGCTCGAAATACTTCTCGTTCGGCGTGGAGAAGTCTCCCGTCGCCGCAAACGGGCCTTCACCGTAACGATTAATGGGTCCGTTGAACTTGTGCTCGATCAGATTGACGATGATCGAGTTGAAGCCTTTGCGGCGGCGGTTGTCCAGATACTTCGCCGCGTCTTCCTTCGTCAGGGCTGTGATCAGCGACCATGCGGAGTCGCCGTGAATGAGAAACGGCGCGCCGTGCTGGTCCACCACATGCCGGTGGTCCGGACCGACCCGAATCGGATACAGGCCGGACCCGAACGCCGGCAGGGCCGCCAGCAGGCACGCCAGAGTAAGCCATCGACTCATGAGGGTTCATGGACAGGTTCCCACGAGTCGACGCGCGGCCGCTCACTTCTGCTTATTCTGTCCGCTCTGCACCTCAATGCGCCTGCGATTCTCCTTCGGCTTTTCGACGGGAATGGTGATCTCCAGCACACCGTTGTTGAACTCGGCGTTCACCGCGTCGGTCTTGGCCTCCTGCGGCAACGGAACGGCGCGATAGAAACGGCCATAGCTGCGCTCGGAGCGGTGAAATCCTCCCTGCTCGGAACTCTCCTCGTGTTTGCGCTCGCCTTCGATGATCAGCGTGTCGTTATCCACCTCCACCGAAACGTTCTCCGGTGAAATGCCGGGCAAATCGGCGCAGACCACCAGGTTGTCTCCTTTCTGGCGAACCTCGATGGCCGGCGACCATTGCCGCATCTCCGAGCCCGCTCGGCCCGAAACCGGCTCGCTCAACAGGCGGTCCATTTCCGCGCTCAGGCGGCGCATCATGCCGAACGGACTGGCGCTCAGCAGGTCGCCTCCCAGCCCGAGAAACGGCCAGTCGTAGCGGCGGCTCATGCCACGGCTCTGGTCCTGCTGTTGCTCTGTACGCGCCACGCCGGTTTGCGCGCTCTGACGATTTGTATCAGCCATTGAATCGATCCTCCTTTTATGTAACCGTGATGCGGCGGGAGAACTCACCCCAGCCGCGTCGAGTTTGATGATTCGCTGGTTGGACGCGCCCGCCGAGCGATGCGTATCAGAGCTTCATGTGACGATGAAGTCAATGGCGCGCGACACGCTCCTCGATTTCTTCAGCGACTTCGCGGATTTGCGTGAGACATTCCTCGTTTACGACGACGGGCTCCGAAGTTACACGCGAAGCTATGACGAAGTAAGTCGAATGGCGCACGCCTTCGCGGCGCGGCTGCATGAAGCGAACGTGAAGCAGGGTGAGAAGGTCCTGTTCTACGGCGAGAATCGCCCGGAGTGGATTGCCGCGTTCTGGGGCTGTCTGCTGGCGGGCGTCGTTGTAGTGCCGATCGATTACCGGTCGGCGGGCGATTTTGTTACACGCGTTGCCGGCATCGTGAATGGGCGCGTGCTCCTCATCGGCGCCGAAGTAGTAACACCCGCGCAGTTACCTGCACAGATCGCCGTGTGGCCGCTGTCCTCGCTGACCGCCGGCGGCCCGCGGGTGAGCGCCGCGCACGTAACCCGCGGCGACACGGCGGAGATCATCTTCACTTCCGGCGCCACGGCGGAGCCGAAAGGCGTGATCATTACGCACGCGAACGTGCTGGCCAATATCGTTCCGGTGGAGACGGAGGTGCGCAAATACCGCCGCTGGGGCCGGCCCTTTCACCCCATTCGCTTCCTGAACCTGCTGCCGCTCAGCCATATGTTCGGGCAGGCCATGGCCACCTTCATTCCGCCGATGTTGCCGGGCCTGGTCGTCTTCATGCGCGGGTACAGCCCGGTCGAGATCACGCGTCAAATTCACTCCCGCCGCGTTTCCGTGCTCGTCTCCGTCCCCATGATTCTGGAGGTGCTGCGCGAACATGTGCTGAACACCTTCCCTGCCCTGCGCGACAGTCCCCCCCAGCCGCGCGGCGCCTGGTACCGGCGCTGGTGGCGATACCGCCGGGTGCATCGCATGTTCGGCTGGAAGTTCTGGGCCTTCATTGTCGGCGCGGCGCCGCTGCCGCCCGATCTGGAGGCGTTCTGGAAAGCCCTGGGCTATGTCGTCATTCAGGGTTACGGCCTCACGGAGACGGCGCCCATCGTCACGCTGAATCATCCTTTTCACACGCGCGAGGGCAGCGTCGGCGCGCCCATCGCCGGAGTTCAGGTGAAAATCGGCGAGGGCGGCGAAATCCTGGTGCGCGGCGAGAACGTCACCCGCGGCTACTACAACGCCGCGGAAGAAACAGCCAGGGCGTTCGACGACGAGGGCTGGTTTCACACCGGCGACATCGGAACCCTGGACGACCACGGACGGCTGACGATACTCGGCCGGCTGAAAGAGATGATCGTCACGCCCGAGGGATTGAACGTCTTCCCTGAAGACGTGGAGCGTGTGCTTGACCGCCTTCCCGGGGTGCGCGATTCGGCGGTGGTGGGGACCGATCGCGTCCACGCGGTCCTAATTCTCGAGCACGGCGCCGATAAGGACGAGATCGTTCGCCAGGCGAACGCGCAGCTTGCCGATCATCAGAAGATCCGCTCGGCCTCGGTGTGGCCCTACGACGAGTTCCCGCGCACTGAAGGCACGCGCAAACTGAAGCGGCGCGAAATCGCCGCGGGCGCCCCGCCTCCTCCGAAGCGCGCTAACGGCCGCTATGCCGCGGACACGCCAGTGGACGCGCTCAGCTCACTGGAGCGCGTAGAGCTCATGGTGGCCACCAACACTGACGAAGCCGCGCTTGCGAAAGCCAAGACCGTGGGCGAACTGCGGCAGAGCACCACCGCGGCTGCGCCGCCCGTCACCTTCCCGTCCTGGAACCGCTCGTGGTGGGCGCGCGCGATCCGCCGTGTCGCGCTGCCGCTCTGGCTTCTTCCCCTGACGCGCCTGTTTGCCCACATTCGCGTGGAAGGCCGGGAGAAGCTGGGGCGCATTGAACCGCCGGTGATCTTCGCGCCGAACCATCAGTCGTACATGGACGTGCCCGTGCTTATGGCCGCCCTGCGCCGCCCCTGGCGCTACCGCGTCGCCCCGGCGATGCGCCGCGAGTTCTTCGACGCGCACTTTCATCCGCGGCGGCACGGCTGGCTGGAGTGGTTCACGAACAGCCTGAACTACTGGCTCTCGGCTCTGTTCTTTAACTGCTTCCCGATCCCGCAGCGCGAGGCCGGAGCCGTCGAGACCATGCGCTACATGGCCGGGCTCGCCGCCGAAGGCTGGTGTATCGTGATTTTCCCGGAAGGCATCATGACCGATGCCGGCGAGATCAAACCGTTCCAGCCTGGCGTCGGAATGCTGGCATCTCGGCTGGATCTGCCCGTCATTCCGGTGCGGATCGAAGGATTAGACCATGTGCTGCATAAGACATGGCACATGGCGAAACCAGGGCGCGTGCGGATCGCATTCGGTGACCCGCTGCGTCTGGAGGGCGATGACTACGCTGGCTTGGCGCGCCGGGTTGAAGCGGCCGTCCGAGCGCTCTAATCCACGCGATCGTAAACGAGATTGCCTTCGGCCTCGCCGTTTACGCTCTCGACCGTGCGCTCGATCTTCAGGGTGCGGCCATCGCGGGACAGCTTCCAGCGATCCATGACCGTATAGCTCGGCCCGCGGCCGTTCACGATGGTATTGATGATCAGCACATCGCCTTCCCACTTCACGATGGTGCTGCGCGAGCTCTCGCCGATCCTGTAGCGCGATTCCTTACGATCGGTCGTGAAGCTGAATGCCGCGGCGGGCGCGGCGGCATGGTCCGAACCGGTGGAGCACTTTATGGTGTTGCCGTGATGCTCGATGGTCAGCGAAGCCGCAGCGGGCTCCGGCAGATTATTTCGGCCGCTGCGGGCCGGATTCAGCTTCCATTCACCGGTAAAGTTGGGGTCCGCTGCAAGAAGCAACGAAACTGTGGCAAAAAACAGCAGAATTCTGCCGCGCATGTGTCTCCGAGGGAACCTGTGGCCACATTATATCCGAGATTCTTGATTTTCGACCCATTCATCTCCCCATTGCGCCTTCCGCGCGCGGCGAAAGCGAATTTTGTCTCGTTTACGGATTTCATGCGTCTGCCAGACATCGCCATTGCACAGCTGGAGGCGAATCAGGCCGGGCTCGTGACGCGGATGACGCACCACGCGCTGTTCGGCGCGCGCCGCCGGAGCGCGCGTTGCAATCAGGTAACAGTACTTCTCGTCTTCATAGCTCAGCTCGCCCGCTTTGAGCCGGCGATGCAGCGCGCTGCGTTCCACTCGGGCGGCGAAATGGCACCATTCGCCATCGGGCGCGGCGCATTCGTCAGCGGCCGGACACGGAGCGGCCAGAAAGGCGCCGGCGGCGAGTAACTGCCGGCGCGCCGAGCGGACAATTTCGAAACCTCGTGTCGTTCCGGGCTCGATAATGATGAGCGCCCGCTGGGCGGCCTGCCAGGCCCGGTCCAGCACGTGCTCGCGGGCAGGCGAATCGAGTTCACCCGCAACCCATCCGAGCAGCACCAGATCGTGAACCGGAAACGGCGGACCGATGCGGATGTCGCGCTCCAGCCAGCGCGCGCCTGAGGCCAGCCGTGCGCCGAGCGCTCGCAGCGCCGCATCCTGCTCCATGGCCGTCGCATACCCGAGCGGCAGGAGCTCCGAGGCCGCACGCACTCCGGCCCCCGTTCCCGCGCCGAGGTCGAGCACGGACTCGATGCGCACCTCTGGTGCGCGGCGCAGCAACTCGCTGATAACGGCATGCGTCGCGGCAAACGTCGCCGGCATCCGGACGGCTGCCCACGCCGCGCATTCGAGAGGCGTGAGCCGCCCGGTCCGCGGGCGATCGCCGCGATAGCGTTCGGAAATGCCCGCCGCCGCGCGCGCCAGATCGCGGAATGGAAACGCCGAGGCCGCGTCTTCCACCGCGCTCGCGACATCAGCCGGGAATTGCACTCGAAAAGGATAGCAATCCGCCGGAGAATGGCGTATCGTACTAGCCGCGAGGAAACCATGAACAGACTCCTTCTCTTTGTTGCCCCCATTACGATCGCGCTCACCATGGCGCAGTATCAGGCTCCCATGCACCCGCCCGCAGTGCTGCATATCTTCCGCGAAGACGTGAAGCAGGGCCGCACGTTGGCACATGAAAAATCGGAAGCCGCGTTCACGCAGAAGATGATGAAGGTCAGGTTCCCAGGCCAGCAACTGGCGGCTGAATCGATGACCGGCCCGCAGCAGTTCTGGGTTTTCGAGCCGCACGAATCGTTCGCCGAAGTGGACAAGACGATGAAGTTCATCGAAAAAACGCCGGGCCTTGAATCGGACCTGTCGATGCTCGCGGCGCAGGATGGCGAGCTGTTGTCCGACTCGCGCGAGATGTATGCGGTGCTCCGCCCGGACCTCAGCTATAAGCTCGAATCGGCGAACAACCTCCCCAAGATGCGCATGTTCGATATCACCATCATTCATGTGCGGCTCGGCCATGCGGGCGAGTTCACAGAAGCGGCGAAGATCGCCATCGCGGCCGAGGGCAAGGCGAACGGCGAACGGCCGGTAGTTACATATCAGGTGGTCAGCGGCGATCGGGTGGGCACGTATCTGCTGTTCCGCGGTCTCGAGTCGCTGGCGTCGCTGGATGCGGACATGGCCGGCCAGAAGGCGCGGCAGGAGGCCATGGGTGAAGATCGCGAGAAATTCGCGAAGCTGGTGAGCGATTCCATGGCCAGCGAGGACAATATTCTTCTGCGCTTCAATCCGAAGCTGAGCTACATGTCGAAGGAATTCGTGGCCATGGACCCGGACTTCTGGACGCCGAAGCCCATGCGCAGCGCGGCTCCGAAACCCGCCGCGCCGAAAGACATGAACAAGCCAGCCAGCGGGCGCTGACTACAGGCGGCGGTGTTCTTTCAGGATGCAGCGGTCCATCACCACGAAAAGGCCGGCTTCACGGGCCCGCTGCGCGGCGTCTTCATTGATGACGCCCTCCTGCATCCACACCGCCGCCGCGCCGATGCGGATGGCTGACTCCACGATCGGCGGGACGAACTCCGAGCGGCGGAAGATGTTGACGATATCCACCTTGTCGGGGATCTCCTCCAGCGTTTTGTAGGCCTTTTCCCCCAGCGCGTCTTCGATCTTCGGATTGACGGGGATGATCCGATAGCCGGCGTGCTGCATGTATTCGGACACGCCGTACGCGGGCCGGATACGGCTATTCGACAACCCGACTACGGCGATCGTGCGGCTTTTTTTCAGTAGTTCCGGTATTCCGTTGTTGCTCATGTAATTTCTGGAAACGCTCCACTTCGGCCGGGGTGAGGCGGCGAAACTCGCCGGGCTTCAGCGGGCCCAGCTCGAGAAACCCGATCTTCACCCGTTTCAGCTTCTCGACGAGCCGGCCGAAGTGATTGAACATCAGCCGAATCTGATTCTGCCGTCCCTCGATCAGGCGGATTTCGTACCACGGCGCGTCGCTCTGGCGCACATGCCGCAGTCCGGCGGGGGCGGTGCGGCGGCCCCCCAGCATGATGCCCGCGCGAAACTCGTCTTCCTGCTGCGGCGTGAGCCGGCCGTTTACCTTGGCGAGGTAGATCTTGGGGATCTCGTTCTTGGCGGAAGTGATCCGATTCGCGAACTCGCCGTCGTTGGTGAGCAGCAGCAGGCCTTCGCTGGCGTAATCGAGGCGGCCGACCGGATACACGCGCTGCTTCACGCCCTTGAGCAGATCGATGACGGTTTGGCGGCCTTCCGGATCGCTCGCCGTGGTAACCACGCCCCGCGGCTTGTTCATCGCCAGATAGACGTGCCGCTCGGGTCCGCCGATGCGCTTACTGTCCACCTTGATGTGATCGACCTCGGGGTCGGCTTTCGTCCCGAGCTCGGTGACCACGCGCCCATTGACCCGCACCCGCCCGGTGACGATCAGCTGCTCGGCGTGGCGGCGGCTGGCGATCCCGGCGTGCGCCAGGATCTTCTGTAAACGCTCGGAAGCCATTGCTGCTACTCGGGTTCCGCGACGCTGGTTTCGTTTCGCAGTTGCTCCGGGGCGGCAGCCGGGGCGGGGTCGCCTTCAGGCTGCGGCGCGGGCCCGGGCTCCTTCGGTTCGTCCTCCGGGCTGGGTTCGTTTGGTTCGTCGACCGGAGGCTCCATGGGCCGGGGATCGCCATCGGGCTGGGGCTCGGGTTCCACCGCGGGCGGCTCCGAGTCGGTCAGGGCCAGGCGGCCAAGCTCCTCGAACTCCTTCAGTGTGGGCAGCTCGGACAGGTCCTTCAGCCCGAACTGGACCAGGAATTCCCTGGTCGTTTTATAAAGGATGGGTTTGCCGACGACGTTCTTCCGGCCCGCGGTGGCGATGAGCTTGCGGTCCAGCAGAGTCTTGAGCACGCCGGCCCCCTGCACGCCCCGAATGTCCATGATTTCCGGCGCGGTGATGGGCTGCTTATAGGCGATGACGGCCAGGGTTTCCAGCGCGGGCAGCGACAGCTTGAGCGGCGGCTTGAGGTTGCGCACGAAGGTGCGGATGGCTTCGTGATGCTCCGGGCGCGTGCCCATTTTATAGCCGCCGGCGAGCTCGCGAATGGTGAGGCCGCGGCCGGGCTGATTGTAGTCGGCTAGGATCTCGTCAAGGAGTTCCTTTACCAGATCCACCGGCTGCTGTGCCGCGGCAGCGATCTGCTGAAGCGTGAGCGGCTCGTCGGTGATGTAGACGACGGCCTCGATGAGAGCCTTGAGCTGCGCGCGGGAGTCGTCGGGGACCGCCATTTCGGCCACGATGAGGAGCTGCTCAGCCGGGACCTCTTCGGCCGGCGCGGCGGCCTCTTCGACCTGCTCTTCGGCAGCAGCTTCGGGAGCCGCGGCCGCAGGCTGTTCGATCTGCTCTTCGGGGGCAGTTTCGGCTGGCATCACTTCCATTGTCCTTTAGCGATGGAGACCGGCCGCTACGTGTAGTCCTGGTCGATGGCCGCGAGCGCTTCTTCCGATCCGACGGCTTCGGCAAAGTTCTGGTGGCGGCGGATTCCGATGTCGCCGAAAGAGTCGGGCTGCGTCAGCTCGATGGCCTGCAGCTTCACCAGCTCGAGGAGGGCGAGGAACAGGCAGATCATGGCGCGGCGGCTGCGCTGCCGTTCGAACAGCTCGGTAGCGGAGATGGATTCGCCGCGCGACTTCTTCAGCGTCTCGCGCAGGTAGCGGATCATGTCCGGCACGCTCACGGACTCGGTCTCGATATCATACGTCGGCCGGTTTTTGGCGCGCTCCAGGACCTGCTGGAAGGTGCGAACCAGATCGACCAGGCTGGCGTCGATGCCGGGCGTGTCGTCCTCGGAGATGAAGTGCCTGATCTGCGGGTTCGACCAGACCGCTTCCTCCACCAGCCGCTTCTGTTGCAGCATTTCGGCGGCGTTGCGAAAGCGCTCGTGCTCGAGCAACTGCTGGACCAGTTCGGTGCGCGGATCCTCTTCGGGCGCGATTTTGTCCAACTCGGGATCGCGCGGCAACAGCAGGCGCGACTTGATGTGGATCAGCGTGGCCGCCATATACACGAACTCGGAGCTGAGCTCGATATCCAGCTCCATTGCGCGCTGCATGTAATCGAGGTACTGGGCGGTAATGCGCGCGATCGGGATGTCGTAGATGTTGATTTCCTGTTTGCGGATCAGATCCAGCAACAGGTCGAGCGGCCCCTGGTATTGCTCGAGCTGTACGTTGAGCGGGGATGACACTTTCCATACATTGTGGCACGTGAGGATTGGTTGCAGCGGCGGGACTGAGCACAGCGTT
>DASRCB010000035.1:0-8099 GCA_035653295.1 Bryobacteraceae bacterium | reverse complement strand
GGCGGCGCCTTCTTCAATACCGCCGCGTTCGCGCCGCCGCCGCCGGGGTTGTTCGGCGACGCGGGCCGAAACACGATTCCAGGCCCATCTCTGTTCTCGCCTAACCTTTCGCTGGCCCGTTACTTCTCCCTGGGCGAACGCCGCCGCCTGGAGTTTCGCGTCGATGCGAGGAACTTCAGCAATACCGTGAGCTACACGGGCATCGGTACGGTGGTGAACGCGACTAACTACGGTCTCCCCACGTCGGCAGCCGCGATGCGAACGGTGACCGGTACGGTGAGGTTCCGCTTCTAACATGCGTCGTTCGCTCATCTTCAGCCTCATCTCTTCCCTCATTCCCATAGCTGCCCAGGACGACATCACCTTCCGGGCTACCAGCAACCTCGTGGTCGTCGACGTGTTCGTTCGCGATCGCTCCGGGCACGAGATGCCCGGCCTCAAGAAAGAAGACTTCACCGTTCTTGAAGACGGCAAGCCGCAAAAGGTCTCCGTCTTCGAATACCAGAAACTCAGCGACGAGCCGCTTCCCGAGGAACCGGCCTTCGCGCCGCGCACCCCCGAGCGGCCGCAGGCGGTGCAATCGCTGACCACTGCTCCGAAGAACGACATGCTGCGGTATCAGGACCGCCGGCTGATCATCTTTTTCTTCGACCTCTCCTCCATGCAGCCGCCGGAGCAGGCTCGGGCGCGCAAATCGGCGCTGGAGTTCGTGAGTAAGCAGATGACCAAATCCGACCTGGTCGCGATCATGACTTACTCGAACGAAGTCAAAATCCTCCAGGACTTCACCGCCGACCGCGATTTACTCGCCGCCGACATCCGCGGCCTTGCGCTGGGCGACAACAGCGACCGCGCCGCGATCGCCGACACCGGCGATGACACCAGCGGGGCCGACACCGGCGCGGCCTTCGTCGCCGACGAAACCGAGTTCAACATCTTCAACACCGACGAGAAGCTCGCGGCGCTGGAGACAGCATCGAAGCTGCTCGCCGCATTGCCGCAGAAGAAGGCGCTGGTTTACTTTTCCGGCGGCATCAACAAGACCGGCGTCGAGAACCAGTCGCAGCTGCGGTCGACGGTCAACGCAGCGATCAAGGCGAACATCTCGTTTTACCCGATCGACGCCCACGGACTGATCGCGCTGGTCCCCGGCGGCGACGCCAGCCAGGCCGCCTCGCGCGGCGCCGGCATGTTCAACGGGTCGGCCGTAACCACCCAGCGCAATAACCTGATGGACGCGCAGGAGACGCTGGTCACTCTCGCTTCGGACACCGGCGGTAAAGCCCTGCTCGACAATAACGATCTCACCCGCGGCATTACCCAGGCTCAGGACGCGATCCGCAGCTACTACATCCTCGGTTACTACAGCACCAATCCAGCCCAGGATGGCCGCTATCGGCACATCCAGGTGAAGCTGACCCCCGGTGTGCAGGCGAAGCTCGATTACCGCCAGGGTTACTTCGCGCCGAAGTCGTTCGGCAAGTTCAGCTCCGCCGATAAGGAGGAGCAACTCCAGCAGGCTCTCATGCTCGGTGACCCTGTTACCGAACTGCCGCTGGCTCTCGAGGTGAACTACTTCCGCCTGAATCCGAAGGAATACTTCGTTCCCGTCGCCGTCAAGATACCTGGCTCGTCCGTGGAGCTGGGCAAAAAGGGCAGCAACGAAGTCACCGAGTTCGACTTCATTGGCGAGGTCCTCGACGGCAAGGGCCAGCACGTCAGCACCGTGCGCGACGGCATTCGAGTCAAAATCGATCCAAACAACCAGGCGCAGCTGGCGCGCCGTAACTTCGAATACGACACCGGTTTCACCCTCCCTCCAGGCAACTACGACCTTAAGTTCCTCGCCCGCGAGAATCGGACAGGGAAGATGGGAACCTTCGAGACGAAGTTCACCGTCCCCGATCTGACCGCGCGCAGCGATTACCTCCACGTCAGCTCCGTGGTCTGGAGCAACCAGCGGGAAGCGCTCCAGGCGGCTGTCGGCGCGGCGGGCAATCAGAAGAAAGCCGATGCCGCCAACCCGCTTGTGGACGGCGGCCGCAAGCTCATCCCCAGCGTCACCCGGGTCTTCCGCAAGGACCAGAACCTTTACGTCTACCTCGAGGCTTACGATCCGACCGTCCGGCCTGAGTTGAAGAAGCCGAATGTCGTTGCCTCCGTGAGCTTCTATCGCGGGAAGGTGAAGGCCTTCGAGACGCCTTCCGTGCGACTCGACGACACGGCCCCGAAGCGGGCCGGCACCCTGCCCATCCAGTTCCAGATGCCCCTGGCGAAACTCCCGCCGGGCCGCTACGTCTGCCAAGTGAACGTGGTGGACCAGATCGGAAAGAAGTTCGCCTTCTCTCGCGCGCCGCTCGTGCTGCTACCGTAGTTACTTGCCCGAGTCCGACGCCATTCGCATCCGCGAGACCACCCTCGACGATATTCCAACTATCATCCGCCACCGCGAGCTGATGTTCTCCGACATGGGCGTGTACAGTCCCGAACAGTTCCGCGACTTAGTCCCGGTCTCCGAGACCTATTTCCGCAAGGCGATGGCCAGCGGCGGATATCGCGCCTGGGTGGCCGAGACGGAAGACGGCCGGGTGGTGGCCGGCGGCGGCATCGTCATCTCTCACTGGCCAGGATACCCAGGCTCTTCTCAGCCGCGCCGGGCGTGGATCCTGAACATGTACACGGAGCCCGAGTTTCGCCGCCGCGGCATCGCCCGGCGGCTCATGCAAACCATGGTCGAGTGGCTGCGCACCGAAGGCTTTCCTTCCGTTTCGCTGCACGCCAGCGACGAAGGCCGGCTGGTATATCAGGCCATGGGTTTCAAGCCCACCAACGAAATGCGACTCGACCTTACCGAACGATGTTAGTCCAGCTTTCGAAGTTGCCGCGGAACAGCCGCTCCACGTCGCGGCGGATATCTCCTTTAGTAACTGGCCGTCCGTCCTCCGCCAGAAGCCTGTAGGTGTTGGCCAGGATGGGCGCCAGCGTGCGGCGCGTATTACGCCACTTGTAAATCACCTGTTCGAGGATGCGCGCGTCGGAGTGCTGTGGAATGAAGCTGGCGCCCAGCATCTCCAGCCGCTCGCGTGTGATCTCTTCAACAATCGACGGGTTGTTGAGGAACCACCAGCAGCCGAAGGGCATCAGGTTGCGGAACTTGCGGGCGTAGACGCAGAGCTCGTGCTGATTCTCACGGCTGAGGACGCTTACCAGAAAGCGGTTGTCGGGGAACTCGCGACATAGGGTTTCGACCGCGCGGAGGTCAGCGCGGCCCACGGCATCGCCCGCCAGCCGGATCGCCGGATTGACCTGCCGGCGCACTCCGATCATCAGAGAGAGCGGGATGTCGAACTCGCGGCAGCAGGGCAGGACCGCATCGCGGAACAACGGCGTCAACGGGTCTTCGGAGGGGTAAGTAAACGTGTCCGCCAGCGAGATGGCCATGTACACTGGGCGCATGCTCGCGGAGATGGCGGCGAGGCGCTTCCGTGTGTCGCCGACGGGCGGGTTCTCGCCGAGAATTCGGTCCAGCCGCAGCACGGGATGGAAGCGCGCATCCGGCTTGACGCCGGTCTCCCAAAGCAGGCCTTCAACGGGATCGGCCGGATCGTTAGTCATCACCGCTTCGCTGATGCCGGCGAGGCGAAACACGCGCGAGATGTGGTCATTCAGATTCTGCTCGCGGAAGAACTCGCGCGCTTCGTCCAGCCCGTCTTCACCGGTTGAAAGGCCGAATGCGCTTAGCACCGCGATCACGCCGCGCGCGGACTCGGATACCGGCGTGTTCTCGACAAACAGAGCCCGCCAGATCACGTCCGCCTGCGCGCGCTTGTCCATGGCGAAGTACTCGTCCGGGGTAATCGGCGAGGAGCGGAACAACTCCGCTTCGAGGTAATGATAGGTAAGCAGCTCGTCGATGCCCCACAATCCAATTCGCCCGAACGACGGAGCGAAGAGGTGGGTATGGATATCGATGAAAGGCGTTTCGGCGAGGGCCTGCTCGACGGCAGGGAGGATCGCATCCGCTGTGACTCCGGTCATGATTGGCGCACCAGGAAGGCTTCGGCTTCGGCGCGCAGCGCGGGCGTGGTAATAACGCCGCTGCCGGCGTAAATGCTGTCGCCGCCATCGAGGGTAAAGTAACAGGCGCCGGCCTCGAGGGCGATGATCTTCAGAGGCGCGAAGTCCCAGGGTTTGGCGTCGGGCTCGATCCAGACCTCCGCCTGGCCGTCGCAGAGCATCATGGCGTCCGCGGCGCCGCCGAGGCCGCGGACGGCCCAGAAACGCGCAAGCCAGTCGATCAGGCCATCGCGGAAGGGTCTTTTCGCGAGCTTATCCCAGGCGTTCAGGCAAACGACCGCATCGCCGACGCTCTGTTTGTCGGACAAGCGCATAGGGCGGCCGTCGCGGAAGGCGCCGCCGCCACGACTGGCCCAGCAGGTCGTCTTAAGGACCGGCAGGTTGACCACGCCGACGACGACTTCGCCGTTGTCCTCCAGCGCGAGCAGGTTGGCCCAGAGCCAGTTGCCGCGGACGAAATCGCGGGTGCCGTCGATGGGGTCGATGATCCAGCGCCGGCCGGAGCGCGATTCCACGGCCGCGCCCTCTTCGCCGAGCACGCCATCTTCGGGGAACTCGCTGCGCAGGATGGCGGTGACGGCGCGCTCGCATTCGCGGTCGGCCATGGTGACGGGGGAGAGATCTTCTTTCGCTTCGGCGACGATACCGGGCTGCATGCGAAGTGCGATGTCAGCCGCTGCGGCGACCGCGTCGCGCGCCACGGATAACTCTTTGTCGAAGGGCACTGTTTCTATTCTCGACTGAGAGAAGCGGTCCAGCGATCGAAAACGATGGCGGCAAGCTGTTCCTGCTGTAAGGCCCAGGCATTTGGGTCCGGCGGGCTGGTCAATTGCCGCAGGTCGGCGCAGTTGACCTGCTGACCGCACCAGTCGGCGATCATATCGGGCGTGACCTCGATATGGAACTGGAGGCCGTAGATATTGGAGCCGTACCGGAAGGCCTGATTACGACAAAGATCGGAATAAGCCAGCCACTCGGCGCCAGGAGGCAGATCGAAGGTCTCGCCGTGCCAGTGGAACGTAGTGAGGGGGTCGGGCAGTTCGTGGAAAAGCGGGTCGGAGGCGGCCGTTTCGGTCCAGTGGATCGGGAACCAGCCGATCTCCTTTGATGCATTGGGGTATACGCGTCCGCCCAGCGCCTTCGCGACCAATTGCGCACCGAGACACACGCCAAGTACGGGGCGGCGGCCCTCGGCGGCGCGCCGGATGAGGGCCAGTTCGGGCTCGATCCAGGGGAGGCGGTCGTTGGCGGACATGGGTCCGCCCATGAGGACGATGGCTTCATGCCGGAGCGGGTCGGGATGGGCGGATGCGGCGGCAGCGTCGCTGTACTGGAGTTCAAATCCAGCGCGCCGCACGGCATCGGCGATCCGGCCGGCATGCTCGAAGGGGGTATGGGTGATGACCGCTATGCTCATACTTAGCAAGAGGATAGCCGATGCACCTATAATCGATCGGAAGTTCTGCCGATATGGTCTTTAAACAGCAGACCTGCGCGGATTGGGAAGGATGGCGGTGATATAGTGAGACCGGTCCGCAAAGGCGGAAGCCCGTTGTGAAGATCCTGATTGCTGACGACAGCGTCGTATCGCGCCACCTGCTGGAGGCAACTCTGCGCCGTTGGGGCTACGAGGTGGTCGGCGCTTCCGACGGCGACCGCGCGTGGGAGCTGCTGCAGGGGGAGAACGCCCCCAGTATCGCTATCCTGGACTGGATGATGCCCGGCCTGACGGGGCCCGAGGTGTGCCTGCGCATGCGGCAAAGCGGCCGCGAGCCATACACCTACATCCTGCTGCTCACGTCGCGCAGCCAGCGCGAGGACCTGATCGAGGGAATGGAAGCAGGCGCGGACGATTATGTCACCAAGCCCTTTGACGAGCATGAGTTGAAAGTTCGGCTGCGAGCCGGAACACGGATCATCGAGCTGCAATCGGAGCTGCTCCGAGCCCGGGAGGAGCTGCGGGAGCAGGCCACGCGCGACTCGTTGACCCGGCTGTGGAACCGATCTTCGATTCTCGAGATTCTGCAGCGCGAGCTGGCGCGCTCGCAGCGGGAAAGGTGTCCGCTGGGCGTGCTGGTGGTGGATCTGGACGAGTTCAAGCACGTCAACGATACTTACGGGCACGTTGTCGGCGATGCGGTACTGGCGGAGGCCGGGCGGCGGATGCAGGCCGACATGCGGGAGTACGACGCGATTGGCCGCTACGGCGGGGAAGAATTCCTGGTCATTCTGCCGGGCTGCGACGAGCGAACCACACTGACGCAGGCCACGCGCATGTGCCGGAATCTGGCCAGCAAGCCGATGACGGCTCATGAGCAGCAGCTTCGCCTGACCGCCAGCTTCGGGGGCACCAGCGTGCCGGCGGGCGCGAGCATGACGCCGGAAGTGATCATTCGCCAGGCCGATGCCGCTCTGTATCGCGCCAAGGCGCTCGGCCGCAACCGGGCGGAGTACGTGGCGCTGGGCGAGGCCGCAGCGGGCAGCGACGAAGTTGTGCTGCTTCGGTCGGGAGCCTGAGAGCCGGGGCGCAGCGTCCGAAAACCCGTGGTCCGGGGCCCGTGGTCCGGGGCCCGTGGTCCGTGGTCCGAAAGAACGGGGTCCGGAAACCGGGGTCCGGGGTCCGCTGTGTGCTGTACCGCGCCGCCGTCGTTGGGTGGGATTTCGGGTGTGCTGTCAATGGTTTGCGGGTCGTTCGGGTCGTGTTCGTTTGTGGGATTAGGTTCGTTTTGGCAGCCTTTCCGGGTCGTAGTCCATGAGGGTTTTGTACGCCCTTGCCATCTGGCGCTCGTAGCGGGATTCGTAGCGGCTTAGGAGCTCGAGGGCTCTCGTGAAGTCGGCCATGGCGCGGAAGGAGCGGTAGGTCTTCTCGTCCGGCGGGAGATGGCAGGGGCCCATGAGGCCTGCCTCGTATTTGTAGGCAGTCTTCTCGAGGGCCCAGACGCGGCGGATGCGCCAGGCGCAGGCGGCGATGGATTCGACCTGAAGGCGCTGAAAAGGCGTGGAGGGGCGGAACTCGTCATCCAGTTCGGTGGAGAGCTGGAGGAAGCGCTCGGCCGGCTCGGTCGGGAGGACGATGATTTCGCTCAGCAGACCGTGTATTACGGCGTTGCGGCAGGAGCGCAGTTTGCCCTTGGGGGTTTTGGGCCCGTGGGACCTGGCGCCATTCTCGCGCGAGGAACGGATACGACGTTCGGAAGACATGGGAGACTTCCCTCCTGGCCGCATCTTAGTACAGGGGGCGTTCGCCGCAGGTCGCAAAGACCTCGTAAGTCATTGCTGATTTAAGGAAATATCAAAATCGCGGGCGCCGTGACTGGCCGTAGCCTCCGGCCGCGGCGCCAGCGTGCAAGCCAACGGCTTGCACTATAATCGGCATTTCGGGAGAATGTCCAAACTCCCGAGGGCCTGCCCCCCACAAAGGTTGCGGCGCTCTGAACACGGCGGTATCATTAAGCCCGCTCGATTCAAAAACAGGGGGAGAAATGAAAAGGTCCATACTGCCGGTTGCGATCTGCCTGGCGACGTCGCTCATCGCGGCGGGCGAGCAGAACAGGCATATCGGTACGCCGCAAAGCTCGAGATTCCAGCAGCAGCAACCCGACACCGAATTGAAACAAATATTAGCCGAGATCGATCCGACTCAGCTCCAGGCAACGGTACAAAAACTGGTCAGCTTTGGTACGAGGCACACCTCGTCGAGCCAGACGGACCCGCTGCGAGGGATTGGCGCCGCTACCGCCTGGGTTTACAGCCAGATGCAGTCGTACGCCGCCGCCTCGGGGGGCAACATGACCGTTCAGGAGCAGACGTTCACACAGCCAGTGTCCCCGAACATTCCGGTTCCGACGTCGATCACCAACGTTATCGCCACGCTTAAGGGATCGAGTTCGTCCACCCGGACGTACGTGATTCTCGCTCACCTCGATTCGCGCGCCACGGATGTTAGAGATTTCATCTCCGATGCCCCGGGCGCGGACGATGACGCGTCGGGCGTGGCCGTGGTCCTGGAACTGGCGCGAGTG